>NZ_QHJH01000200.1 GCF_003947455.1 Streptomyces sp. WAC 04229
CCCCTCCTCATCGCCCTCGTGGGCTTCGTCTTCTCCGAGTCGGACGACCGGGACGAGGGCGGGCGGGACGAGGGCGGGCGGACGAGCGAGCAGGTTCCCTGCTCCGAGGCGCTGGCGTTCGGCGGAGCGGCCCTCCCGGCCGGCGCGCGGCCCACCGAGGCTTGCACGGTGCAGGGCTTCCAGGACATTCACTACAGCGCCGCCTTCCGCATGCCCCGCACGGGTGTCCAGGACTGGCTGATACACACCTATCCGGACGCCCCCGCGCCCGGCGCCGAGTCCTGCGTGGGCGCCGAAGCCGACCTGTGTCTGGACCTGGGCCGCGAGCAGGGGCTGCCGCCGGGCGTGGACGCGCACGCCGTGCAGGTGCGGGTGGCGCACGAGGACGCCGGGACGGCGCTGGTGCGGTTCACGGCGTTCACGCTGTGACACACGGCGGCCCGCCACCCACCCGGGGTGACGGGCCGCCGACGCCTCCACGGCGCCCTCAGAGCGTCTTGCCCTCCGTCGCCGGTCCGACGATCAGATCGTCGCCGAACCGGTCCACGCGGACGGCGTCGCCGTCCTTGATCTCGCCGGACAGGATCTCCCGGGCCAGCCGGTCGCCGATCGCCGTCTGGACGAGGCGGCGCAGCGGGCGGGCACCGTACGCCGGGTCGTTGCCCTCCTCCGCCAGCCAGGCCAGGGCCTCGTCGGTGATCTCCAGGGTGAGGCGGCGCTCGGCGAGGCGCCGGGACAGGCCCTCGATCTGGAGCCGCGCGATCCGGCCCAGCTCCTCCTTGCTGAGCGCCGAGAAGACCACGAGGTCGTCGAGCCGGTTGAGGAACTCCGGCTTGAACGAGCTGCGGACCACCTCCAGCACCTGCTGCTTCTTCTCCGCCTCGCCGGTGGTCGGGTCGACCAGGTACTGGCTGCCCAGGTTGGAGGTGAGGACCAGGATGGTGTTGCGGAAGTCGACGGTGCGGCCCTGCCCGTCGGTGAGGCGCCCGTCGTCGAGCACCTGGAGCAGGATGTCGAAGACCTCGGGATGCGCCTTCTCCACCTCGTCCAGGAGCACGACGGTGTACGGCCGCCGCCGCACCGCCTCCGTCAGCTGGCCGCCCTCCTCGTACCCGACGTATCCGGGCGGGGCGCCCACGAGCCGGGCGACGCTGTGCTTCTCGCTGTACTCGCTCATGTCGATGCGGACCATGGCCCGCTCGTCGTCGAAGAGGAAGTCGGCGAGCGCCTTGGCCAGCTCGGTCTTGCCGACGCCGGTGGGGCCGAGGAAGAGGAACGACCCGGTCGGCCGGTCGGGGTCGGCGATCCCGGCCCTGCTGCGCCGTACGGCGTCGGACACGGCCCGTACGGCCTCGCTCTGCCCGATGAGCCGCTTGCCCAGCTCGTCCTCCATGCGCAGCAACTTCTGCGTCTCGCCCTCGAGGAGCCGCCCGGCCGGGATGCCGGTCCAGGAGGCGACCACGTCGGCGATGTCGTCGGCGCCGACCTCCTCCTTGACCATGGTGTCCTTGGCGACCTCCTCCTCGGCCTCGGAGGCGGCCTCCAGGTCGCGCTCCAGGGTCGGGATCTCGCCGTACAGCAGCTTGCTGGCGGTGTCGAAGTCACCGTCGCGCTGGGCCCGTTCCGCCTGCCCGCGCAGTTCGTCGAGCTTCTCCTTCAGCTCGCCGACCCGGTTGAGGGACTGCTTCTCCTTCTCCCAGCGGGCGTTGAGGCCGCGCAGCTCCTCCTCCTTGTCGGCGAGGTCGCGGCGCAGCCGCTCCAGGCGCTCCAGCGAGGCGGCGTCGGTCTCCTTCCCGATCGCCAGCTCCTCCATCTTCAGCCGGTCGACGGCGCGCTGGAGTTCGTCGATCTCGACGGGCGAGGAGTCGATCTCCATGCGCAGCCGCGAGGCGGCCTCGTCGACGAGGTCGATGGCCTTGTCGGGCAGGAACCTGGAGGTGATGTACCGGTCGGACAGGCTCGCGGCGGCCACCAGGGCGCTGTCCGCGATCTGCACCTTGTGGTGGGCCTCGTAGCGCCCCTTGAGCCCGCGCAGGATCGCGATGGAGTCCTCGACGGTCGGCTCGGCGACGAGCACCTGCTGGAAGCGCCTTTCGAGGGCGGGGTCCTTCTCGATCCGCTCCCGGTACTCGTCCAGCGTGGTGGCGCCCACCATGCGCAGCTCGCCGCGCGCGAGCATGGGCTTGAGCATGTTCCCGGCGTCCATGGCGGAGTCCCCGCCGGCCCCGGCCCCCACGACGGTGTGCAACTCGTCGATGAAGGTGATGATCTGCCCGTCCGAGTCCTTGATCTCGGCGAGCACCGTCTTCAGCCGCTCCTCGAACTCGCCCCGGTACTTGGCCCCGGCCACCATGGCGCCCAGGTCCAGCGCCACCAGCCGCTTGTCCTTCAGCGACTCGGGCACGTCCCCCTTGACGATCCGCTGGGCGAGCCCTTCCACGACGGCGGTCTTGCCGACACCGGGCTCGCCGATGAGGACGGGGTTGTTCTTGGTGCGCCGGCTGAGCACCTGCACGACCCGGCGGATCTCCTGATCGCGCCCGATGACGGGGTCGAGCTTGCCCTCCCTGGCCGCCTCGGTGAAGTCGGTGCCGAACTTCTCCAGCGCCTTGTACTGACCCTCGGGGTCGGCGGTGGTCACGCGGCGTCCACCCCTCGCCTTGCGGAAGGCCTCCTGCAACTTCTTCGCACTGGCACCCTGCCCCTCCAGTACCTCACCGGTCGCGCCGCCCTTCGCGGCGATGCCGAGGAGCAGGTGCTCGGTGGAGAGGTACTCGTCCCCGAGTTCCTTGGCGCGTGCCTGGGCGTCGGCGACCACGGCGAGCATCTCACGGCTGGGTTGCGGCGGTGCGACCGTGGCCCCGGTCACGCTGGGCAGCCCGCCGACGATGCGCTCGGCGCCGGTCCGTACGGCGGCCAGGTCGGCCTCGACGGCGGCGAGCAGGTCGGTGATGTTCTCGTTGTCCTGCCCCTGGAGCAGGGCCAGCAGCAGGTGGGCGGGGGTGAGGTCGGCGTTCCCCTCGGTCACGGCCCGGCTGCTGGCCGCGTTGATGGCGTCCCGGCTCCGGTTGGTCAGCTCGGCGTCCACGTTCTGGCTCTCCTCCGTGTCTCCATGTCTCCCAGTGCTGACTCACACAACGTACACAAAGTTGAGTCTATTTCACTCAAGGGGTACCCGGAGACGCGGGAAACAGCCAGCCGAAGGCGCAGCCGGTACGGAGTGAGACGCGGGCAATGCGTGAAATCTCCCCATACATACGACAGCGGCGTCACCGTGTTCAGGTCACGGTGACGCCGCTGCCGGGGGGAAGCACCTGAGCGATTTGTTACGACGGGGGAATCGCGTCAGGCACTGCGGGGGGTGGCCGAGATGGTCCTGATGTCGGAGACCTCCGGCGGCGCGAGCCGGTGGTCCCGCTGGTCCAGGTTCACAAAGATCATTCCGTACCGGATGGCACAGCGCACTGGCTGCGGCGCCCCCCGAGGCCGCCGCAGACACCGGTACGCCCGCACGTCACCGTCCTCGTCCAGCGTGACGACGACCGGCTCGCCGAAGACGGTCACCATCAGGGAGTCACCGGGGTGGGGGATCGCGGTGACCAGGTCGATGAAGTGCCAGCCGGAGCGGTAGGCGGTGGCCATTTCTCGGCGGAAGGAGCGGTCGTCGGGTGGAGTCGTCATGTCGATCAGTCCCACTTACTGTCCGCCGGGAGACTGGCTACCCCGTCGCCGACCGCGGCGGCAGGCGCAATCTCGACCCCGACAACCGCCCCGTGCGCGTCGCCCTGCGCACCGGAGAGGCCAGTCAGAGCTCCGAAGGCCACAACGGCGGAGGCGGCGACGACAAGCACCGAGCGAAGCATTTTCTTACGCATAGTCGGCTTCGTCCTCACTTGAAGATCCCCTCTATCCCCCGTCGGATAAGACGATGGCTCATTCAGGCACGTCATGGCCACACAATCGGTGCATCATGTTCCTGCACGTTCAGGACCCTGGGGGGTGGAGAATTGACATCAAATGGGATTAAAGCGACACATCCCCATTCGGTCACCGAGCTCTGCGAGGACGGAAGCCGCCTCTACGCGGGTGCACTGCGAACAGGACGCATCCTGCGGGCGGATGCCGAGTCTGCTCCGTGCCTGATGGAGTTCGCGCTGCTTCATCCCGATCCCGATGACGCAAAATGGTTGCGCCCTGTGCCTCCGGCGATCGCTCTGGCCCGGCGGCTCAACCCCATCGAGCGCGAGATCACCGAGCATCGACGGCAGTCGATCGCACTCTCCGAAGTCTTCGAGCCGTTCATGGCCCTCGGCGTCCAGGACGCCGCCCCGACCCACTCCATCAGCGTGCTGGAGGGCCTGGACCGCATCAACTCGGCTCTTGACCTGGCGACGGCCCAGTGTCGGACCGAGATGCTCACCGTTCAGCCGAGTGGCAGCGCCCGCAGCGCCGAGAACCGCCTCCTGGAAGCGCTGGAGCGCGACAAGCCGCTGATCGAACGCGGGGTGAGCATCCGCACCCTCTATCAGCACACCGCGCGCTACAACCCCGAACGACTGGCCTACGTGGACCAGTTCGCGAACGGCAAGGTCGAGTACCGCACCATCGACGAACTCGTCGAACGCCTCATCATCTGCGACGAGGCCGTGGCCTTCATCCCCATCCGGGACGACCGCCAGGTCGCCCTGGAGATCCGCCACCCGGGTCTCGTCCGCTACCTGATCAAGGTGTTCGAGTTCATCTGGGGCCGAGCAGTCCCGCTGACCGCGGGAGCCCCTTACGAAACGGCCCCCGACGGCATCACCAACATCCAGCACTCGATCGCCAAGCTCCTGGTCGAGGGCCATGTGGACGAGGCGATAGCCCGCCGTCTCGGTATGAACGTGCGCACCTGCCGAGCACACATCGCGAAACTGGCGACGGTGCTCGGCAGCGGCAGCCGTGCCCAACTCGGCTACCTCATAGCCCAGTCGGGGATCCTGGAGCAGGATTCCCCGAGTCTGGGAGGAGAGAACCGCTCATGACGGACGAGACGCACCAGCACGGGGAAGAGGAACTGTGCGGGGCGGGCCTCGATCTCTACTCGCGGGCACTGCGCGAGGGCCATGTGTCCAGCGTCGCGGCCACAACGGCGCCCTGCCTCATCGACATCGGGCTCCTGCACCCGGCCGTAGACGACCTGAACCGGCTGGAGCCTGTCTCACCGACGGTCGCCCTCCAACGGCTGCTGCGCGCCTCGGAGGACCGCATCGCCGACGAGCGACGACGCGGTCAGCGCATCGCCGACACCTTCGAGCCCCTCATACGCGTCGGCACGCACGCCGCGACGAGCGAGAACACCCCGGCGCTCCGAATCCTAGGCAGCAAGGAGCGGGCGGGTCAGGCCATCGAGGAGGCCATGGGTGAGGGCCGGCAAGAGTTGCTCGCGATCCAGCCTCACGACCCTAGCGTCACCCAGCGCCCGTACATCCTCGAAGGGGCCATGAAGCGCGATCAGGCCTTCCTGGACCAGGGCGCCCGCATCCGTGCGCTGTACCAGCACACCGTGCGGTACGCCCCGTACACACGCGCTCGCTACGAACAGCTCACCGGCGACGTGGAGGCCCGCAGCTTAGACGAGATCACCGAGCGCCTCATCATCGTCGACCGCACCGTCGCCTTCATCCCCGCCAGCGCCGACCGCACCCTCGCCCTCGAAGTCCGCCACCCCGCCCTCATCGCCTACTTCGTCAACACCTTCGACCGCCTCTGGCGCCTCGCCACCCCCATGCACCCCCAAGCCGTCGAGCAGCCCACCCTCAACGGCATCACCCCCCGCCAACACGCCATAGCCGCCCTCCTCGTCGAGGGCCACACGGACAACGTCATCGCAGAGCGCCTCGGCATGAACGTCCGCACCGCCCGCGTCCACATCGCCAAACTCGCCGCCACCCTCGGCAGCGAGAGCCGGGCTCAGCTCGGGTATCTCATCGGGCGCTCGGGGATTCTTGACCGGGAAGGATGACGGGGGCGGGGGCGCCCTGTGTGGAGCCGTCCAGGCCCGCCTGGGCGATGCGGACGCCCAACTGCGTGCGGCTCGCCGCGCCCAGGGTCTCCGAGAGGCGGGCGATGTGCGCGCGGGCCGTGCGGACGCTTATGCCCAGCCGTTCCGCGATGACCGCGTCCTGGTGGCCCTCCGCCAGCAGCGCCGCGATGGACTGCTCGCGGTGCGAGATGCCCTCGATGCCGGTGTCGGGGAGGGCGGCCGTGAGGGGGATCGCCAGGCGCCAGAGGCGTTCGAAGACCGTGACCAGGTAGGAGACCAGCGCGGGGTGGCGCAGTTCGAGGGCCATCGTGCGGTCGGTGTTGGCCGGGATGAAGGCGACCGTGCGGTCGAAGAGGATGAGGCGGTCGATGACCTCGTCCAGCGTGCGGGCCTCCACCGCGTCGCCCATCAACTCGAGGTAGTTGAGGAGGCCCTGGCCGTGCCGGGCCACGTGCGTGTACAGGTCCCGCATCCGCACCCCGCGCCCGCGCAGCGCCAGCGCCCGGTGCAGCCCCTCGGAGAGTTCCGCCTCGCGCCGGATGCCGCCGGGTTGCACGGTCAGGACCTCCGTCGTGCACGCCTGCGTCGCCTCGTCCATGGCGGCCTGGATGCGGGCCAGCCCGTCGAGGACCCGGATCGCCGAACTCTCCGCCCCGGCGGAGGCGTGGATGAGCCGGCCGAGCCCCGCGTACCACTCGAAGGCCTCCACCGCCGAGCCCACCCGCCGCTGACTCGCGCTGACCTCGTCGTGGACCCCGCGCAGCAGCCGCGTCATGACCTCCTGCGGGGAGGTCGGCACCAGCCAGTCCATGTCGTCGGGGTCGGGGTGCAGCAGGGCGAGTTCGAGGAGGCAGGGGACCGGTTCGGCGTCCTGGCGCGGCACCCGGCCGCGTCGTACGGCCCGGGAGTACACACGGTCCCCGGCCGCGCACAGCCGGTCGGCACCGTGCGGATGCTCCTGAGCCCCGTGCCCGGCCATCGCCCATCCCACCCCCGGTTCCGGCTCCTCCGCAGCGCAACTATGCGCGGCCGGGACCGGCTCCGCAACACGGCTCGACCGGGGACGCGGGAGAGAAAGTACCGGTTGCGCAGGGTATGACCGGGGCATGGAACCAAGCCCGCACTGCGACTACTTCTTCAGCCCGATCTCCGCGCAGGCGTCCGCGAACTTCGCCGTGCAGATGTCGCTGACCTTGTAGAAGCTGTCCGCGATGACCGTCTCGTCGATGTTGCCCTGGGTGAGGGCGACGACGGGGACGAGCTGGGCGGGGATGCCCTTGTGGGTGGGGCTGTCGACCTTGTCGCGCGCCAGTGCGTCGAACTGGATGTCCCGGCCCTGGACCCGCGCCACGGCCATCTCCGCGGCGTTCTCGGCCTCCTGCGGGTAGGACTTGTAGACGCTCATGTACTGCTCGCCGGTGACGATCCGCTGCACCGCGGCGAGTTCCGCGTCCTGGCCGGTGATCGGCGGCAGGTCGGTGACGCCCGCGTCCTCCAGGGCCTTGATGATGCCGCCCGCCATGCCGTCGTTGGCGGAGTAGACGCCCGCGATGTTGTTCTTGCCGACCTTCTCGATCGCCTCGATCATGTTCGCCTCGGCGTTCTCCGGCTTCCAGTCCTTGGTGTCGAAGGACTGGGCGATCGTCACCTTGCCGTTCAGCTCGGACATCGCGCCGGCCTTGAACTGCTTGGCGTTCGGGTCGGTGGGCGAGCCGTTCATCATGACGATCTTGTCGGAGCTGTCCGCGCCGCCGAGCGCGTCGAGGAGGGAGCGGCCCTGCACCTCGCCGACCAGCTCGTTGTCGAAGGAGATGTAGGCGTCGATCGGGCCCTCGGCCAGCCGGTCGTAGGCGATGACCGGGATGCCGGCGTCCTTGGCCTTCTGCACGCTGTTCCCGATGGACTGCGAGTCGACCGCGTCCAGCACGATGACGTCGACCTCGTCGTCGATCATCTGCTGCATCTGCTCGGCCTGCTTCGACGCGCTCGCCTCGGCGTTGGCGTACTTGACGTTGCCCGCGTCGTTGGTGAGCTCGCCGACCTTGGCCTTGAAGAAGGGGTAGTCGAACTGCTCGTAGCGCGTGTTCGCCTTCTCCGGCAGCAGCAGGCCGACGGTGATGTCGTTGCCCTTGGTCGGGCTCGCCTCGCCACTGCTGTCCGAGGCGCCCAGGACGCCGCAGGAGGCCAGCGAGAACGTCATCAGGGACGCGGCCACGGATATGGCGGTACGACGGGCACGGCTGCTCACTGCGCTTACCTTCCGAACACACGGGTGTTGTCGGTGACCCGGGTGGGCCCCGGTGGTCCAGGTCCGGGTGACCCTGGTGACCCAGGTGACTCCTGTGGAGGAAGCCAACGCTGTCTTCACCAAATCGTCAAGAAGTACTAGACCAATGAGACAGCACCGTTGTGAACAAGCCCCGGAGGTCCGGTCGGACCTCCGGGGCTGTCGATGCCGTTCACCCTTGTGCCGTCTGCCGACCCGGGGTCAGTCCGAGGACTGTCCGTGCCGCTTGGGACGCCACACGACCAGGGCGCTGGTCTGCTGTACCTCTTGGTAAGGGACCAGGTCACGGCGGTACGACGCGTGCACCGCCGCCTCGCGCTGGCGCATCGCCGTCGCCGCCCCGTCGAGGGCGTCGGCCATCTCCGCCACGCGGGCCTGGAGCGCGGCGACCTGGTTCTCCAGTTCGATGATGCGCTTGATTCCGGCCAGGTTGATGCCCTCGTCCTGCGACAGCTGCTGCACCTGGCGGAGCAGCTCGATGTCACGGGCCGAGTAGCGCCGGCCGCGCCCGGCCGTGCGGTCCGGGGAGACCAGGCCGAGGCGGTCGTACTGGCGCAGGGTCTGCGGGTGCAGACCGGAGAGCTGGGCCGCCACCGAGATGACGTAGACCGGGGTCTCCTCGGTCAGTTCATACGGGTTGCGTCGACGACCGTCCATCCCCATCAAGCTCCCTTCGCGGCCTGGAACAACTCCGCCCGCGGATCCTCGTCCGCGGTCGCCTCGCGATACGCCTCCAGCGCGTCACGAGCCTTCCCCGTCAGGTCCTTCGGAACACTCACCTCGACGGTGACCAGGAGGTCGCCCCGGCTGCCGTCCTTGCGGACCGCGCCCTTGCCGCGGGCCCGCATGGTGCGCCCGTTGGGCGTGCCCGGCGGAAGCTTCAGCGTGACGGGCGGACCCCCCAGGGTCGGCACCCGGACCTCTCCGCCCAGGGCGGCCTCGGCGTAGGTGACCGGGACGGTGACCGTGAGGTTGTCGCCCCTGCGGCCGAAGACGGAGTGCTCCTTGACGTGCACGACCACGTAGAGGTCGCCCGCCGGTCCGCCCCGCTCGCCCGGCGTGCCCTTGCCGCGCAGCCGGATGCGCTGCCCGTCGGACACCCCGGCCGGGATGCGGACCTGCATCGTCCGCGAGGACTTGGCGCGTCCGGAGCCCTTGCAGACGTCGCAGGGGTCCTCGGCGATCAGGCCGCGGCCCTTGCAGTCCGGGCACGGGTCGGTGAGCGAGAAGCCGCCGCCGGAGCCCCGCGCGACCTGCCCGGTGCCGACGCAGGTCGGGCACACGCGCGGTGTGCCGTTCTTGTCGCCGGTGCCCGAACAGGCCTTGCAGGGCGCCTGCGAGGACATCCGCAGCGGCACCGTGGCGCCCTCGATGGCCTCCGTGAAGCTCAGCGTGACCTCGGACTCGATGTCCTGGCCGCGCCGCGGCTGGGTCCGTGTGCCGGTGCCGGGACCGCCGCCGGTGCGGTTGAACAGACCGCCGAAGACGTCCCCGAGGCCGCCGCCGAAGCCGCCGGCGCCCCCCTGGCCCCCGCCCTGGGCGCCGCCTCCGAAGAGGTCGCCCAGGTCGAAGTTGAAGGTGCCGCCGCCGCCCGCGCCCGGCCCCGGGCGGAAACCGCCGTTGCCGAAGAGGGCGCGGGCCTCGTCGTACTCCTTGCGCTTCTTGGGGTCACCGAGGATGTCGTTGGCCTCGGAGATCTCCTTGAAGCGCTCCTCGGCCCTGACGTTCCCCTTGTTGGCGTCCGGGTGGTTCTCGCGGGCGAGCTTCCGGTACGCCTTCTTGATCTCGGCCTCGGTGGCGTCCTTGGGGACGCCGAGGACCTTGTAGTAGTCCTTCTCGATGAAGTCCTTGGTGCTCATCCCCGACGTCCCTCCTTCCCGCTTCGCCTACTGACGTCAGCCCTCCTCCGGGCCACCGTTCTCCTTGTTCTCCGCGGCGTCGGAGCCGTCCTTGGCCTCGCTGCTCTCCTCGGCCGGCTTGACGGTCTGCGCGCCGGGCTGCGGCTCGGCGACGGCCACCCGCGCGGGGCGGATGGTGCGCTCGCCGATCCGGTACCCGGGCTGCAGGATCGCCACGCAGGTCGTCTCGGTGACGTCCGGTGCGTAGGAGTGCATCAGGGCCTCGTGGATCGTCGGGTCGAAGGGCTCGCCCTCCTTGCCGAACTGCTGGAGGCCCATCTTGGCGATGACCGTCTCCAGCGACTCCGCGACGGACTTGAAGCCACCGACCAGCTCCCCGTGTTCCCGGGCGCGGCCGATGTCGTCCAGCATCGGGAGCAGTTCGGTCAGGAGGTTGGCGACGGCGACCTCCTTGACCGCGACGCGGTCCCGCTCCACGCGGCGGCGGTAGTTCTGGTACTCGGCCTGGAGCCGCTGGAGGTCCGCCGTGCGCTCGTTGAGCGCGGTGCGCACCTGGTCCAGCTGGGCCACCAGGCCCGCGTTCTCGCTCGCGTCCCCGGCCGGGGCCGCGCCCTCCTCCGAAGAGGGGGCGGCGGCCTTCGGCTCGGCGTCGTCAGGGCTGGCGCCGGAGGGGACGTCGGGCTTCTCGTCGAAGCCCGGGGTCTCCTCCGTCACGCGGCACCGTCCTTGCGCTCGTCGTCCACGATCTCGGCGTCGACGACGTCGTCGTCGGCCTTGTCGCCGTCACCGGCGGTGGCACCGGCGTCCGGGGCCTCGCCGCCGGCGGCCTGCGCGCCCTGGGCGTCGGCGTACATGGCCTGGCCCAGCTTCTGCGAGACGGCGGCGACCTTCTCCGTGGCCGTGCGGATCTCGGCGGTGTCCTCGCCCTTGAGCTTCTCCTTCAGCTCGGCGACGGACTCCTCGACCTCGGTCTTGATCTCGCCGGGGACCTTGTCCTCGTTGTCCTTGAGGAACTTCTCCGTCTGGTAGACGAGCTGCTCGCCCTGGTTGCGGGACTCGGCGGCCTCGCGGCGGGCGTGGTCCTCCTCCGCGTACTTCTCGGCCTCCTGGCGCATGCGGTCGACCTCGTCCTTCGGCAGCGAGGAGCCGCCGGTGACGGTCATCTTCTGCTCCTTGCCCGTGCCCAGGTCCTTGGCGGTCACGTGCATGATGCCGTTGGCGTCGATGTCGAAGGCGACCTCGATCTGCGGGACGCCGCGGGGCGCCGGCGGCAGACCGGTCAGCTCGAACATCCCGAGCTTCTTGTTGTACGCCGCGATCTCGCGCTCGCCCTGGTAGACCTGGATCTGCACGGAGGGCTGGTTGTCCTCGGCGGTGGTGAAGATCTCCGAACGCTTCGTCGGGATCGTCGTGTTCCGCTCGATCAGCTTGGTCATGATGCCGCCCTTGGTCTCGATGCCGAGGGACAGCGGGGTGACGTCGAGGAGCAGGACGTCCTTGACCTCGCCCTTGAGGACACCGGCCTGCAGGGCGGCGCCGATGGCGACGACCTCGTCCGGGTTGACGCCCTTGTTGGCGTCCTTGCCGCCGGTCAGCTCCTTGACCAGCTCGGCGACGGCCGGCATACGGGTCGAGCCGCCGACGAGGACGACGTGGTCGATCTCGGACAGCTGGATGCCGGCGTCCTTGATGACGTTGTGGAACGGCGTCTTGCAGCGCTCCAGCAGGTCGGCCGAGAGCTGCTGGAACTGCGCCCGGGTGAGCTTCTCGTCCAGGTGCAGCGGGCCCTCGGCGGAGGCCGTGATGTAGGGCAGGTTGATCGAGGTCTCGGTGGACGAGGACAGCTCGATCTTGGCCTTCTCGGCGGCCTCGCGGAGGCGCTGGAGGGCCATCTTGTCCTTGGACAGGTCCACGCCGTGACCGGCCTGGAACTGCTTCACCAGGTAGTCGACGACGCGCTGGTCCCAGTCGTCACCACCGAGGTGGTTGTCACCGTTGGTGGCCTTCACCTCGACGACGCCGTCGCCGATCTCGAGCAGCGAGACGTCGAAGGTGCCGCCACCGAGGTCGAAGACGAGGATGATCTGCTCGTCCTTGTCGAGGCCGTACGCCAGCGCGGCGGCGGTCGGCTCGTTGACGATGCGCAGGACGTTCAGGCCCGCGATCTCGCCGGCCTCCTTGGTGGCCTGGCGCTCGGCGTCGTTGAAGTACGCCGGGACGGTGATGACCGCGTCGGTCACCTTCTCGCCCAGGTAGGACTCGGCGTCCCGCTTCAGCTTCTGCAGCACGAAGGCGCTGATCTGCTGCGGGTTGAAGTCCTTGCCGTCCAGGTTGATCTTCCAGTCGGTGCCCATGTGGCGCTTGACCGACCGGATGGTCCTGTCGACGTTCGTGACCGCCTGGCGCTTGGCCACCTCGCCGACCAGCACCTCACCGTTCTTGGCGAAGGCGACGACGGACGGCGTGGTCCTGGCGCCCTCGGCGTTGGTGATGACGGTGGGCTCGCCGCCCTCCAGAACGCTGACGACGGAATTAGTCGTGCCCAGGTCGATGCCGACCGCACGTGCCATGGTGAATAACCTCCAGCTGACTTGAGTGGAACAGGCTCAAGTGTGCATGACGGCCTCCGTGCGGTCAACAGAGGTGAGTCGGGCCGACTCAACTCTTATCCGTTCCTTACACGCAACGGAGCGCTGACCTGCGCTTCTTCGGCCCGTCTGGCCTGACGAACCGGGAAAATCGACCCCCGGGAGGATGCACCCCTAGGGGCTCCGATCGCCTCGGGAGGCGGCTGGGACTCCGTACGCGGCCGCCGCACCCGCGCCTGCGGCCGAGCGGACACCGGCCCCTCCGCCTGCGCCCGGACCCGGGGCCGGCCGGCCACCTGTCCCGGCACCCCTGCCGCCCATGCCCCGCCCCGCGGCCCGTACACCCGCGCCCGCAGCAGTCC
>NZ_QHJH01000201.1 GCF_003947455.1 Streptomyces sp. WAC 04229
GGGGCGGAGGGCCGGGCGCCCGGCGCCTGGGCGACGTAACCCTGTGCGGCCTGCTCCCGCGCGGCCTGTTCCGGCCCGGTCTGCTCCTGCGTCTGAGCCGCGCGCCGCCTGCGTCGCCCGGTCGGTGCGGTGCCCTCGTCCTCGGGCCCGCCCGGCTCCTCGCCGCCCCCGACCTCGCTCTCCAGGAACGCGTCCACGGAGGACGCCGCCCGACGGGCGCGCCGCCGCCCGCCCCCGGCAGCCGGCTCGCGAACGGCGAGCGCGTTGTCCGCACCCGCGGCACCCTCGTCCCCGCCGCCCTGCGCCGGAATCCGTGCCGCCGCCGGATCCGCGGCCGGCGTCTGGGCCGCCACGGCCCCGGCCCCGCCTCCGATCGGCACCTCCAGCACGTACGCGCTGCCGCTCATGCCCGGCATCTCGTGCGTCTGGAGCACGCCGCCGTGCGCCCGCACGATCCCGCGCACGATCGGCTCGTGCACCGGGTCTCCCCCGGCGTACGGCCCGCGCACCTCGATGCGGACGACCGCGCCGCGCTGCGCCGCCGCGACCACGACGGTGTTGTCCAGGTAGCCGCCCGTCGCCGACACGGGCGAGTTGCCGGTGGCGTCGACACCCGCGACGTCCGCGACGAGGTGGGCCAGCGCGGTGGCCAGCAGCCGGACGTCGACCTCGGCCTCGATGGGCGGCGCGTGCACGGCGAACTGCACCCGCCCGGGACCGATCAGCTCCACGGCCCCGTCGACACCGGCGGCGACGACGGCGTCGAGCATCACCTTCGTACGGGCGACCTGCTCGCTGCCGACGTCGAGGCGCTGGTAGCCGAGGACGTTGTCGATGAGCGTGGTGATGCGGGAGTAACCGGCCGACAGGTGGTGCAGCACCTGGTTGGCCTCGGGCCACAGCTGCCCGGCGTCGTCCGAGGCGAGCGCGGACAGTTCCCGGCGCAGTTCGTCCAGCGGCCCGCGCAGCGAGCCGCCGAGCAGGGTGAGCAACTGCTCGTGCCGGGCGGCGATCGCCTCGTACCGGTCCTTCTCCCGCTCGCCGAGCGCGGCGTAGCGGTCGGCGTCCGCGGCGATCTCCTCCGCGTGCTTCTCGCGCAGCTCCGCCAGCTCGGCCTCGTGCTGCCGGCGCAGCGCGGTCAGCTCGGAGGCGTGCTCCTCGGCGAGCCGCTCCAGTTCCTCGGCGTGCCGCTGCTCCGCCTCCTCGTGCTCCTTGACCAGCGTCTCGTGGGGGCGGCGGTCGGTGAAGGTCATCACGGCGCCGACGAGCTGGTCGCCGTCCCGCACGGGCGCCGTCGTCAGGTCGACGGACACCTGGTCGCCGTTCTTGGAGAACAGCACCTGTCCGCGCACCCGGTGCTTGCGCCCGGAGCGCAGGGTGTCGGCGAGCGGGGACTCGTCGTAAGGGAAGGGGGAGCCGTCGGCCCGCGAGTGCAGGACGAGGGTGTGCAGCTCACGGCCGCCGAGTTCGCCGGCCCGGTAGCCGAGTATCTGGGCGGCGGCCGGGTTGACGAGGACGATCCGCCCGTCGGTGTCGGTGCCGACGACGCCCTCGGAGGCGGCCCGCAGGATCATCTCGGTCTGGCGCTGCGAACGGGCCAGCTCGGCCTCGGTGTCGACGGTGCCGGAGAGGTCGCGGACGACGAGCATCAGCAGTTCGTCGCCGGTGTAGCCGTAGGTGTCGTAGGCCTGCTGGCCGGTCTCCAGGTTGGCGCTGGTGACCTCGACGGGGAACTCGGCGCCGTCGGTGCGCCGGGCGATCATCCGGGTCGGCTTGGTGCGCGCCCGCGGGTCGACGTGGTCGGGCCGCCGCATGGAGCCGGGGATCAGCCGCGAGTCGAACTGCGGGAGCAGGTCCAGCAGTCCGCGGCCCACCAGCGCGGTGCCCGGAGTCTCGAACGCCTCCAGCGCGATGGTGTTCGCGTTGACCACGGTGCCGTTGGCGTTGACCAGTACCAACGCGTCGGGCAGCGCGTCCAGTATGGCTGCGAGGCGAGCAGTGCCTCGGGATGGCCTGCTGCTCACGAGACGCTTCCCTCCTGTTACCGCACTTGCCGACCGCCTGGGCCATCTTGCCAACCGGCCCCCAGGGTGTCACGCGAGGGAGTCTAAGGGTTGGGCCCCGGCGGGCGGCGTGGGATGCGACGGAGGTCGCACGAGGAAGTGACGTAGAACGTGTGAGCGGTGGCCGCGGGGCGGGCGCCCGCGACGGAGCTCCGCGCCCCCTACGACCGTCCCGGCGCCCCCACCTCGGGCAGCAGCGGCACCATGCGGTTCCAGCGGGAGATCTCGCAGCCGTCGCGCCGGTCGTACGTCACGTCGACGGGGCGTCCGGCCCAGATGCCGGTGACGTGCGCGGTGGCCGGGCCGCCGTACTGCATGGTGCAGACGCTGCCCTGCGGGACCGGGGCGAAGGTCTCCTGGCCCCAGCGGGTGTCGCGCTCGGCCACGGCACAGGCGCCCGCCGGGTCGGGGTGGCTGCCGCCGGCCGGGTGGCAGTACAGCTCGTACGTCCCGTCGGCGGCCGGACCGGCGTTCCGCACGGTGACGGTCAGGTGGTCGCCGTGCGGGACACCGGCACCGGCACCGGCATCGGTGCCGACGGCCGCGGCCGGGTGGGCGGCGGAGAGGGAGGCGAGGGACGCGAAGGACAGGGCGGCGGCGCCGAGGAGGCGGGCGGCGGGGATGCGGGAGACCTGGAACATGCCCTGCCCAACGCGCGGGCGCGCCGGACGTTGCGCGGCGGCCCGCCGACCGCGCCACAAGGGCTTTGCCCTGCGGCCCGCCCGCCTAGTACCGTGGGGGTCGATTGGTGACAGCGCGCTCAACTGTGTCATCATCGGCACGCACCGCTCGCGCTCGCCCGCGAGAGGGTGATGTTGTCTGGAGGCGTCGCCTAGTCCGGTCTATGGCGCCGCACTGCTAATGCGGTTTGGGTCTTAAAGCCCATCGAGGGTTCAAATCCCTCCGCCTCCGCACCGATCATCGAAGCCCCGGCCCACCAGGCCGGGGCTTCGATGTCGTCCGGGGTCCGTCCGGGGTCGCGCACCCCGCCATGAAGGCCGTTTCCGCAGCTCACAACGGGTGCGGCCAATGGATTTCACATGGCGGCGGCAGTCATGTAATGTTCTTCCTGTCGCCGCGAGCGGGCCGGAAGGGCCGGGAGCGTCGGTAAAACTGAAGAAGACAAGCACTCGTAGCTTAACGGATAGAGCATCTGACTACGGATCAGAAGGTTGCAGGTTCGAATCCTGCCGAGTGCACACAGGTCAAAGGCCCCGGATCATTCCGGGGCCTTTGACGTTTCACGGCCGTACAGCAGCGAAGTACAGCAACCGCGTCAACCGGTGCCGCCCATCGCGTCCGACAGCTTGCCGATCGCGTCCCGCACCTCTTCCTCGCTCGCTTCGGCGTAGACCTCCATCGTCATGGCGATCTGGGAGTGCCGCAGGATGCGCTGCGCGACCTTCGGGTGCACCTTCAGCGCCACCAGGAGCGAGCTGCACGTGTGCCGGGTGTTCCGGAGCGGGATCACCCGCAGGCCGGCGCGACGAGCCCGCAGGGCGAACATCCGGGTCATGTTGCCCGGCTCGATCGGGGTGCCGTACTTCGTGGTGAAGACCAGATCGTGACTGTTCTGCCAGAGTTCCCCGGCAGCCTTCCGGTCCCCGATCTGCTGGGCACGGCGCATCCGCAATGCCTTGAGGCAGAGCGCCGGCAGGGGAAGGAAGTCGTCGGATTCCTCGGTCTTGGTCTCGCGGTGCAGGATCTGACGCCCGGCCCGCTGGATCTGATGATCCACGTACAGCTCACCCCGTTCGAAGTCGACGGACTTCCACGTCAGTCCCAGAACCTCACCGCGACGCAGGCCGAGGCTGAGCACCAGGACCCAGGCGGCGAAGAGGTGGTCCTCCCGCGCGGCGGAGTCGGTGAGGAACTGGCCCGCCTCGGCGACTGACCACGGCTTGATGCGGCGGCGTCGGGGCTTGGGCACCTTCACCAGGGAGGCAACGTTCTTGCTGATCTCCTCCTCGGTGACCGCGTGCGTGAGGGCAGCCCGCAAAGCGTCCCGGGCGGCCTGGATCACGCGACGGGAGGGGTATGCCTCGCAGCATTCCCCGACCGCACAGCACTTCTGCCGGGAGGGCTCACGCTTCGAGTCCTTGCCCTGAGCGCAGCACTGGCAGACGCCGGCCAACTTGGTCAGCCACTCGCGGACATCGCGGACCGTGAGCCGGTCGAGCCGCTTCGCACCGAGGTGGGGAACGATGTAGAGACGCACGGAGCCCTCGTACGAGACGTACGACAGGGGAGCCAGGTTGGGCTTGACCACTGAGTCGAGCCAGTACGAAAGGAACGCGGAAACCGTCCGGTGGCGTGTGGCCACAGGGCCTCGCTTGGCCTCAGCGTGGAGGGCAAGCCACTTCTCGTGGACCTCTTCCCGGGTCTTGCCGTAGGCGTACTTGCGTGCCCTCTTGCCGTCCGGCTTGGTCACCCAAACGTAGGCCGCGTACCCGTTCTTGTACGGGTAGATCGAGCCCTCACCGTTGCCGCGCTTGCCGCTCACGCCGCCTCCTCAGCCTGCGAGACGACACGGGCCACGTACTCATCCACCCACGCCGGAAGGATGCGCCGGTTACGGCCGACCTTTACCGAACGGATCTCGCCGGTAAGGACGAGCATCTTCGTCTTGGAGAGACCGAAGTCGAGCATCTCGGCAACTTCTGCGGTGGTGTACCACTTGCGCGTGATCACAGTCGTGGTCATGTTGCGGCTCCTTCCAGGTCGAGCAGGGCGGGTAGTTCTTCGCGGGCGGTTTCGCGGTTGTGCTGGATGTCCCGGCGGATGCTGGCGGCGAGCCAGGATTCGCCGGGGGTGTGGCCATGGCCGGCGTAGGTCCAGTGGGCGAGGGTGAGCGTGGTGGCGTCCTCGTCGTCGGGGTCGGGCAGGCCGAGGGCGGCGCGTTGCTGGGCTGCGCGATAGTCGGCGCGGGTCTGGCGCAGTTCGCCGAGGGTGGTCGAGTAGCGCCGCGACTTGGTGGAGAAGTGGCCGCGGAAGCCGAGCATGTGAGCCCAGTCGCGGAGCTTGCGGTCCGGGTAGAGCGCGTGCAGGTCCAGGCACGCTTCGATGAGCCGGCGGGGGTGGTCGGCGACGCCGAGTAGGACGAGCGCGTCCTTGCTGCCGATCCGGCGATCAACCGTGCCGGTGGTCTCAGCAGCCTTCGTGGCGTACTTGGCGACGTAGGAGGCGACCGCCTGTTCGGTGATGTCCTCTCCATCGCCGAAGGCCCGGATGGGGCGCACGTCGAGCTGCGTGCCCCATCGCAGGGTTCGGGCGGGTTGCGTGATCGCAGGCTTCTTCGGGTCCGGCTGGTAGCGGGCCGGGGGGACGTCGACTTCCACGCGGGCGGCAGCGGCGCGGATGGCGTCGGTGAGCAGGTCGAGGGTGGCCCACGGCGGCGGGGGATCGTCTGGCCCGTCGGGTCCGTCGAAGCGGACGACGGCATGGAAGTGCACGGCGCCGCGCTTCTGGTACTCGGCGACCTTGCCGAAGGACACCCGGGACTGTTCCTTGGCGGCTTTCTGGGTGAGTCCGGCACGCTTGGCGATCTCGCGGCGCAGGTAGATCGTGAAGTAGCGCCACAGCTCGGAGGCGTGGTTGTTCCACAGCACGGCGCCCGCGTAGTCGTACGACCCGGGGTCGAGCGGGGTGCCCAGCTCCGGAGCATCCTCCCCGTGGCGGACACCGCAGCGGCAGGGCCGGGTGCCGGGCCGGTTGTGGACCGGGCCGAACGAGGGCGCCGTCAGGGTGGCGAACACCCGCGGGTGATCCCGGATCGTCTCGGGAGTGCCCTTTGCCGGATCACCGACGAGACCAGCACGGATCAGGTGGTAGGTGTCGCCGGCGTAGGTCCAGGCGCAGGAGGGGCAGCGGGAGGCACGGCGGTTGCCGCAGGCGAGGCGGAGCCGTCCGCCGGGCTCGGTGTCGGTCGAGTAGGAGTGCAGCACCTTGCCCGTGGTGGCGTCGCGGGTGACCGTCGAGCCTTGCAGGTGGATGGGGTCGGAGCAGCCGCCGGTACGGCGGATCTGGTCCTGGATGCGGTCGAAGCCGGGGGACCCGGCCAGCCTCAGCACGTCGGCGAGGGTGGCCGGGTCCAGGCCCGCCATGGTGGCGGTGTCGCTCACGCGGCCACCTCCAGGACGGCGGGGGCCAGGTTGCGCAGGGCGGCGGTGGCGAGCAGGGGCGGTACGGCGTTGCCGATCTGTTCGAACTGGCGGGTCTTGGTGCCCTGGAAGGGGTAGCCGGTGGGGAAGGTCTGGAGGGCGGCGGCTTCCTGGACGCTGATGCGGACGGACTCCGGGCCTGCGGGTCCGGTCTTCTCCCACGAGACGTCGTTGCTGGCCTTGGCGAAGAGCAGGGTTGCGGCGGGTTCGTCGGTGCGGCGGACGGTGGCGTTGCGGCGGTTGCTGTGCCGCAGGACCCACTGGCCGCCTGCCTTGGCCGTGAATGTCGGCGCGGGCGCGGTGTGCGGGTCGGTGGTCTGTCGGCTGCCGTCGGGCATCTGGTTGCGGTTGGTGTGCAGGACCCATGAGCCGCGCCGCTGGGCGTCCATGAGCGCCTTGCGAGCCGAGGTGGGGAAGGGTTCCGCTCCCCCGTTCTTGCCGCCGCCGGCGGTGACGGTGGGGACGGGGCGGTCGGTGGCGCCCCAGCCGAGGGCGTCAGCCATCGTGACCCACGGTTCCAGGGCCGGGCCGAACAGGGTGTCGGGTCCGGGGTTCCTGGCGTGGGTGGGCTCGGGCGGTGCGGCGGTGCGGGTGCGGGAGGCGAGCAGGAAGGCCCGGCGGCGGGTCTGCGGGACGCCGTAATCGGCCGCGTTGAGCACACCGGTCCACACCGAGTAGCCGATACCGCGCAGGATGCCTGCGACATGGGCGAACAAGGGCGCCACGGCCGGGACCTCTTCCAGCGCGATCCAGCCAGGGCGCAGGTCGAGCACGTAGCGCAGCGGTTCCACGACGAGCAGGGAACGGGGGTCGGCACAGTGGGCGCGCAGCGCAGCGCGGGTGTCGTTCCCGCGGGCGAGGTCGTCGAGCCCCTGGTGGCACAGGTTCATGTCGTCGTCTCCGGCGCGGAGGCCGGCGGCGCTGAAGGTCTGGCAGGGCGGGGAGGCGATCAGCCCCGTCACCTTCCCCCGCAGGGGTGCGGTGGGGTAGGCGGCGACGTCGGCGCGGATCGTGGTGTGTCCGGCGGCGGCGCGGGTGGCGCAGGCGGCCGGGTCGACCTCGATGCCGACGTCTCGGAGTCCGAGGCTGCGCAGTCCCTGGGACCAGCCGCCGGGGCCGGCGAAGAGGTCGAGGATGCGGCCGGGGGCGGTCATCGGGCACCGCCCTTACGGTTCTTGCGCGGCGGGTCGGAGTGGAACCGGTGGGTGCCGAGGTCGCGGCCGTCGTGCTCGTGCCGGGTGGCGTGCGGGTTGCGGTCGTTCCAGTCCTCCGCGCACACCTTGTGGACGGGCTCACCGGAGTGTGAGCGCAGCGGGGTGGGCTTGCCGCACTGGGTGCACGGGCAGTCGCCGGCGTGGTCGTAGTGCTGGCCGGAGTTCCAGTTCAGGAGTCCCACGACGGTCACCGCCCCGTCCGGGTCAGCGCGGCGGCGGGGGCGGTGGTGCCGGTGCCCTTGCAGGCCGTGCAGGTGATCCGGAGGGTGGCGCGGGAGCCGTCGGCGTGGCGGGTGCCGGTGGTGATGGCGACGACGGGGAAGCCGTCGCAGTCGCGGCAGACGCGCGTGTTCGAGGCGTGCTGAGGCATGATGAGGCTGCCCTTTCGGGTCCGTTGGATCTGGATGGGAGGGCCGTCCGGGGCGGCGGAAACTTGGCGGTTGAGGCCGCCCCGGCCGGTGTTACTTGCTGCTCAAGTGCTTGCGCTTGGACGTGCGTTTGATCGTGTAGGTGAGCCCGCCAGTGGCCGACAGGACCGCTACGGCGGCGCCGGCGATGACCTGGACGAGGAAGGCGACCACGAGCAGCACCGCGACCGATCCCGTGACGACGACGAGCGTCAGGACGATCGGGCCCGTGTAGGAGCGGGGGGCCTGTTGGACGATCACGACGCGTCGCAGGTCGGTGCCGGGCGGGAGTTGCCGGTAGAGGTCGGCGGGGATGTGTCCGGCGCGGATCTGGTCGTCGGGGAGCTGCATGGCGTGCCTCCTTTCAGGTGCAGCGGTGGGTGCGGGCGGCGAGTTCGGCCGCCGAGCGGTCGCGGTGCTCGGTGGAGAAGCCGCAGTTCGGGGCGGTGCAGGCGGCGGTGTGCCGGGTCTGGCCACGGCCGTTGTTGAACGTGCCGACCCTCACGGGGCCGATGCGGATCAGGTCGTAGAAGCGGTTGGGGCGCATGCGGGGTCACCTCCTTTCAGGCGAGTTGGGCGACGATCGCGCCGGCGAGGTCTTCCGGGACGCCGAGGCGGGCGCGCAGCGTGGCGGTGTCGATGTCCGTGCCGGTGCGGGTGCGGTGCTCGGTGGCGACCTTGCGGGCGTGGTCGACCAGGGCCGGCGGTACCGCGGGAGCCGAGGTCTTCGGCGGCACAGCCGAGGCCGGGGCTTGCGGGAGAGCCGGGGCAGGTTCCGGCGTCGGGATCTCCGGGGCCTGCTCAGGCTGCTCGGGTCGGTCGACGACCGGCGCGGGCCGGGGCGCAGGCTCGCGGTCCGAGGTCGGTGCCGGGTCGGTCGGGGAGTGCGCGAGGAGGGTGCCGCCGAGGAAGGCCAGGGCGGGCCAGCCGGCGACGAGGATGCGCAGCCAGGCCGGAACGTGGTCGAGGTCGAGGAGCCCGGCGGTCGCGATGTTCGCGCCGAGCGAGGCGACCAGGGCGACCAGGAACCAGAACCAGGCCAGCTTCGAGCTTTCGGTGCGCAGCCTTCGCCACACCGCGACCAAGAGGAGGTCGACGGAGACGGGGTAGGCCCAGGCCTTCCAGCCGGTCTGTCCGGCTGCTTCGGCGAGGTCGTGCACGTGGGCGAAGGACAGGGCACCGGCGATCACGGCCTGGATGAGTACGGCGTCGATGCGGATCGGGCGGAACATGGGCTCTTCACCTCCCTTCCGGGGTCAGTGGTCGGCAGGGATCTCGCCGGCGCCGAAGCAGTTCAGGCACATGCCGGTTTGCTGGCCGACCGTCCGGCGCTGGCGTCCGACGCGGACGGGGCGGGAGACCTCACCCGTGCCCTTGCAGGGCGGACACGGCACGGTCGTGGGCTTGGCAGGCTTGCTACGCGGAGCCATGAGCGATCCCCCCTTTCCGGGGTCAGGTCTGCGGGGTGTCCAGCGGGGGCGTGGTGGGCATCGGCGGCACCACCTGCCGGGCCGGGGGCCGGAACGGGGCCAGGAACGGCAGATCCGGGGTCAGGTGCGCGAAGTCCCGGCACACGGCGGCTGCGTCGGCCGGCGTGGTCTCGGGGGTGCGGATGCGAGACCAGCCACCGGAGGTGTCACCGGCCACCGCGACACCGGGACGATCAGCCCGGATCGAGGTCGCCGCCATCACCGCGTCCGGAGCGATGTCGCCCAGTCCCATCTCGGCGGTCTGCTTGTCGTTGACGCGGTGCACCACACGGCCGGTGAGCTGGGCCCGCAGGGCGGTTGCGCCCCTGCCGAGGTCGGAGCCGAAGCGCTGCCCGCAGACCTCCAGGTAGATGCCGACCGCGCGGGCCATCTGACCCAGGCGCACGAGCTGCATGACCGTCCGGTCCCGGGCCGCCTCGTCCTTCTTCGAGGTGACGAAGAACAGCTCTGCCACCTCATCGATCAGGACGACCAGCGGCACCGGCCGCAGCTTGACCGGCAGGTCCCACACATCCGAGACCCCGTAGAGCGCGAGGAGATCGAACCGCTCCCCCATCTCCAGGACCAGCGCATCTATCAGCCGCCCCGCCATGTCCGGGTCCGTCGCCAGCGCGGACAAGCGGGGCGCGTAACGGCTCTGCTCAACACCACGCTTGCAGTCGACGCCGACCAGACCCACCGGCAGCTTCGCCAGGCCCTTGATCAGGCTGCGCTGGTAGACGGACTTGCCGGACTGGTTCGCGCCGAGGGTCAGCGCCATCGGAACCGCCCGGTAGTCCCGCTCGAAGACCGTGCCGTCCTCGCGCAAGGCCACCGGAACCGTGAGACCACGGGGCTGTGCGGAGCGCGGGAGACGGACCCGGCGCAGGACGTCGTAGCCCGTCATCCGCAGCTCCACAAAGCCGGGCCGGGTCTCGGACACGGTGACCGACTGGACGCCGAAGGCGTGGCGCAGCCGCTCACAGGAGGCGGCCACGTCGGCGGGCTCCAGGCCGGCCGGAAGACGCAGCGTGATGCGCAGCCCGGTCGAGGAGGGGCGGACCCGGCGGACCTTCGGCGGCACGGGCCGGACCTCGCGGCGGGCCAGGTTGCGGGTCATGAACGCCCGCAGCCCGGACGGCTGCACGGTCAGCCCGCACACCTCCATCGTGGAGCGGTAGGAGAAGGTGAACCGGCCCCAGGTGAGCGGCAGGCCCACCGTCGACCAGTACACGCGCGGCGCCCGGTGCTTGGCGTAGCCGAGACCGCCGGCACCCGCCAGGGCGCCCGTGGCCTCCAGTAACAGCGTCAGGTCGCTCATGGTCAGGCCGCCGAGGTGATCGCGACCGCGCGGAACGAGATCCCGTGGCGCTTCTGGCCGTTGAACTCGTTCTCCCAGTCACGGGCCTTGAGGCCGACCACCCGCACCGGCATGCCCGGGGCCAGGCCCTCGGGGTATCCGGTCTCGGGGATGGTGACCTGGTAGAGGTTGCCCTCCCCCTCGTCCGAGACGAGCAGGCCCACGGTCGACAGGCCCGCACCGGTGTCCCGGTCCACGGCCCGCTCACCGGTCTTCTTGTTGGCCATCTTCGGCTCCGGCGCGGTCGCCACGAACACGACAGCGGTGGAAAGGTCGATCTTGAAGGACGGCATCGAAACTCCCTGCTTGACGATGGAGCAGCCCAATAGAGGCCGCTCGTCCTCGCTGTCCTAGGACTGCGAGCGACGAGAGAGATACTGCACCGCAGTCCTAGGACTGTCAACAGTCCTAGGACTATGTTTCACTGGACTCCGTAGAGAGGGGTTACGTGATGGCGCCGAAGTGGCGGGAGCTGGCGGACAAGCTGGCTGAGCAGATCAAGCGGGGTGACTACCCCCCGGGCCAGCAGTTGCCGCACATCAGGGAGCTGGTCGAGGCCGGCGAAGGCTCAAAGGCGACCGTTCACGCCGCTTACAAGGCGCTTGAAGCCGAAGGTCTGGTCACCTCGTCGCGCGGGCACGGCACGGTCGTTCGGCAACAGGTCCCGCTCAAGCGACTCGGCATCGCCCGGTACGACAAGGCGAAGTGGCGGGACGGCGATGAGGTGGCGTTCATCGCGGACCGTGTGGCTTCGGGGCGGGCATACCGCCGCAACGAGCAGACCCAGACGGTCAGCCTCGTTGAAGCGCCGGCGGAGGTGGCAGACGCACACGGCCTGCCAGTGGGCGCCCCGGTCTACGCCCGCGCCCGGCTCGTCAAGGAAGGTGACCAGCCGACACACACCCTCACCAGCTACTACCGGCCCGAGCACGTTGAGGGCACGCGCATCGTTGACCCGACTCCAGGCCCCGCCGGCCGGGGTGGCGGCTTTCGCGTGCTGTACGACGCGGGGTACGAAATCGATCACATGCGAGAGCGGATTTTTGCCCGCGCCGCGAAGGCCGACGAAGTGAGCCTCCTGCAACTACCGCCCGGGGAGCCGGTGGTCGAGCTGCACCGCACCACCTACACGGCGGACGGCACAGTGGTGGAGTTCGCCATCGGTGTGCACGCTGCGTCACGCTTCGCCTGGGAGTACGACTTCGAAGTACCGGACTCGGCGAAGGACAGGGAAGACCAGCAGTGATCTCTACGCAGAACTGGGCCGACACGCGACGTCTGTGGGAGTACCACCAGATGGGCCACACGCCCCGGCCCTGTTCTGTCGCGATCGGACTCGGCAGTCACGACCTGGGCGTCGCCGACACGGCAGCCGAGCTTTACGAGCGCGGCATGGCTCCGCTGATCGTGTTCACCGGCGCGACCAGCCCCACGACGCGGGAGCGCATGCCGCGAGGTGAGGCGGTCCACTACCAGGAGCGGGCACTTGAGCTTGGAGTCCCCCGCTCAGCGATTCTGGTAGAGCCGCGGGCGCGGAACACCGGGGACAACATCCGCTTCTCGCGAGAGCTGTTGGAGGAGGCCGGCGTGAACGTGTCGTCGGTCTTGCTGATCAGCAAGCCGTACGAGGAGCGGCGGGCATACGCCACGGCGCGCAAGCTGTGGCCAGACGTCGAGATCGTCAGCGCGTCCAGCCCGATGACCCTGAACGAGTACGTCGACTCCCTCGGCGATGCCCGCATGGTGATCGACATGCTCGTGGGCGCGCTACAGCGTCTCCTGGTCTACCCGGAACAGGGCTACCTCATCAGGCAGCCCGTACCTGCCGACGTGATCGAGGCGTACGAGCGCCTTTGCCGATCCGGGTTCACGAGCCGACTCCTGACCACCGAGGCACCTTCGGCCTGACCGGGCGCCAGCGAGAGCTGTTACAGATTTCTCTACCTCATCAAGCCCCGGCTGCGCTCCGCTCCGCCGGGCGCGCTTCCCGGCTCCACTGCGGGCGACGCTCCTGCCTTCGGCCCGCTCCGCCCGCGCTGCGCCGACGCGCGCCCACACGTGGATAGGGCCGGAAGCCATGAGGCGATCACCGCACAACGGGGGCTCGGTCAAGACGATGCCTCCGGCGGGGGATCGGCCGGCACCGGGATGGAGGGGGCGCCGTCGCCGACCGCGGGCCCGTAGAGGGCGTGCGTGGGGTGCTCCCATCCCGACCGCCGTCGACCCAGGCAGAGCCGAGCAGACGCGGCCCAGGGCGTCCAGGTCGTTCGTACAGTGGCGCGCTCCACCTGGACGCCCTGAACCACGCCCGCTCCACGGTGTGTGGGTCGACGGCGGACGGGATGGGAGCTGGGGAGAGTGGTGGGTTGAGGCCTGCGGAACGTGCTGCATGGTGGGTCGGTGGAGGGGCGGGGGT
>NZ_QHJH01000202.1 GCF_003947455.1 Streptomyces sp. WAC 04229
GCCCCGGACACCGTCCTCCAGGTGTCCCCGCTGCTCCCCGCCCTGGAGAGCGCGCTCGGCGAGCGGTTCCGCACGGTCCGCCTCTTCGAACTCCGGGACCCCGACGCGTACTTGCGCGCGCACGGCGGCGAGGTGGCGGCCGCGGTGACGAGTGCGCGGACCGGGGTGAGCGACGCGCTGATGGACGCCTTGCCGCGCCTCGGGGCCATCGTCCACTTCGGCGTCGGCCACGAGACCACCGACGTGGTGCGCGCCCGCGCCCGGGGCATCGACGTGAGCAACACCCCGGACGTGCTCACCGACTGCGTGGCGGACCTCGCCGTCGGTGCGCTGATCGACGTCGTGCGGCGCCTGTCGGCGGCCGACCGGTACGTCCGCGCGGGGGCCTGGACGGCGGCGCCCTTCCCGCTGGCGGACCGGGTGAGCGGCAGGCGGGTCGGCATCCTGGGTCTCGGCCGGATCGGCCGGGCCGTCGCCCGCCGGCTCGAGGGCTTCGGCGCGGACCTCGCGTACTGCACGCGCACGCCGGTGCCCGGTGTCACCCACCGTCATCTGCCGAGCGCCGAGGCGCTGGCCGAGGCGTGCGACGCGCTCGTCGTCACCGTCGCCGGGGGCCGCGGCACCCGGGGTCTGGTCTCGGCGAAGGTCCTGGACGCGCTCGGGCCCGGGGGGTACCTGGTCAACGTCGCCCGGGGCAGCGTGGTCGACGAACCGGCGCTCGTGGCGGCGGTGACGGAAGGCCGCATCGCGGGGGCGGCGCTGGACGTCTTCGCCGACGAGCCCAACGTGCCGCCGGCGCTGCTGGCGTCGGACCGGGTGGTGCTGCTCCCCCACATCGCCAGCGCCACCCACGAGACCCGGGCGGCCATGGGCGACCTGGCGCTGCGCAACCTCCAGCGGTTCATGACCGAGGGCACCCTCCTGACACCGGTCCCGGACCGGCCGGCCCATTGACACGGCCGTGGGGCCGTGCCTACAACTGGTTGTCCACACATGCGAACGCCGACTACATATGAGGATGGGTATGCGGGCAGGCACCTCCGAACGCATCGTCGACGTCACCGTGACCCCCGTGGCCTTCCGCGACCCTCCCCTGCTCAACTCGGTGGGTGTGCACGAGCCCTACGCCCTGCGCACCGTCGTGGAGATCACCACGGAGAGCGGCGTCAGCGGCATCGGGGAGACCTACGGCGGCACCCTGCACCTGGAACGGCTCCGCCGCACCGCCGGTGAACTGGCCGGCATGGAGGTCTGGAGCCTCAACGACCTGGTCGCCCGCACCACCCGGGCGCTGGGCACCGACACCGCGGGCGGCGACGGCATGGCCGGGATGGTCACCGGCAGCAGCACCGTGGACCGGGTCGTGTCGCCCTTCGACGTCGCGTGCCTGGACATCCAGGGCAAGCTCGTGGGCCGGCCGGTCAGCGACCTGCTGGGCGGCGCCGTACGCCCGGCGGTCCCCTACAGCGCGTACCTCTTCTACAAGTGGGCCGGACACCCCGGCCAGGAGGACGACGACTGGGGCGCGGCGCTCGATCCGGCGGGCCTGGTCGAGCAGGCCCGCCGGATGATCGACACCTACGGCTTCTCCTCCATCAAGCTCAAGGGCGGAGTCTTCCCGCCGGACGAGGAGATCGCGGCGATCAGGGCGCTGCGCGCGGCCTTCCCCGACCATCCGCTGCGTCTCGACCCCAACGCCGTGTGGAGCCCGCAGACCTCACTGCGCGTCGCCCGCGAACTGGGCGGCGTACTGCAGTACCTGGAGGACCCGACGGCCGGGATCGACGGCATGGCGTCGGTGGCGGCGCAGACACAGACCCCGCTGGCGACCAACATGTGTGTGGTCTCCTTCGACGACCTGGCACCGGCCGTGGCCCGGGACGCGGTGGGCATCGTGCTCTGCGACCACCACTTCTGGGGCGGCCTGCGGCGCTGCGGGCGGCTCTCCGCGATCTGCGACGCCTTCGGGCTCGGCCTGTCCATGCACTCCAACTCGCACCTCGGCATCAGCCTCGCCGCGATGACCCACCTCGCGGCGGCCACCCCGCGGCTCACCTACGCGTGCGACACCCACTGGCCGTGGAAACGCCCCGACGAGGACGTGGTCGACCCCACGCCGCTGCGGTTCGGCGAAGGCTCACTCGCGGTGCCCACGGGTCCCGGCCTGGGCGTGGAGCTGGACCGGGACGCACTCGCCCGGCTGCACCGCCAGTACCTCGACTGCGGACTGCGCGACCGGGACGACACCGGCTACATGCGCCGCGTCGACCCGTCCTTCTCGATCAAGAACCCCAGGTGGTGACCGCCTCGTGCGCATCATGCTCGCCCACCGCATCCTGAGCCGCTTCCACGAACCCCTCAAAGCCCGGACCGAGGGCGGCCACGAGTGGCTCGACGCCTGCGACTGGGACGCGGCGCGGGTCTCCGAGGCCATGCCGGAGGTCGATGTGTTCGTCGGCTCCGGGCTGCGGGCCGGGGACGCCCGCCGGGCCGCCCGGCTGCGCCTGGTCCACGTGGTCGGCGCCGGTTACGACGGCATCGCGCTGGACGCGCTGGGCCCCGGCGTCACCGTCGCCACCACCCACCACCACGGCCGCTCCATCGCGGAGCACGTGCTGATGTCCGTCCTGATGCTCTCCCGCGACGTGCTCGGCGCCGACCGCGCCCTGCGCGCCGGGCGGTGGCGCAACGTGGCCGTGGACCCGGGGCTGCCGTTCGGGACCACGCTGCGGGGCCGCCGGGTGGGCATCGTCGGATTCGGTGAGACGGGCACCGAGGTCGCCCGGCTCTGCCAGGCGGTGGGCCTGCGCGTGAGCGCCGTGCGGCGCGATCCGTCGGCCCCGTTCCCCGACGACCTGCGGCCGGACTGGGTCGGCGGCCACGAGCGGCTGCCCGAGCTGCTCGCCCAGTCCGACGTCGTGGTGGTCACGGTGCCGCTCGGCCCCGCCACCCGCGGTCTGATCGGCGCGGCCGAACTGGCCGCCATGGGACCCGGATCGCTGCTGGTCAACGTGGCGCGGGGACCCGTCGTGCGGGAAGAGGCGCTCTACGAGGCGCTGCGCGGCGGCACCATCGGCGGCGCGGCGCTGGACGTGTGGTGGTCCGGCCCGCCCGAGGCGCCGAGCCGGCTGCCCTTCCACGAACTGCCCAACGTGCTCATGACCCCGCACCACTCGGGGCACACCGCCGACACCTTCGCCGCGCGTGCGGCGGAGATCGCCGACAACATCGGCCGGCTTCGCCGCGGGGAACCTCTCACGGGCGTCGTGCACCAGGGTGCCGACGCGGCCCCGGGCCACGGCCGCCCGGCAGACCGCTCCACCGACTCTCCGACCCGTTAGGAAACCACTCGTGCTCGAAGGCGTTCTCTTCTTCCCCGTCACCCCCTTCACCGCCACCGGCGAGGTCGACCTCGATGTCCTGCACCAGCACGTGGCGGCCGGTGTGGCCGCCGGGCCCGGCGGGGTGTTCGTCGCGTGCGGTACCGGCGAGTTCCACGCGCTGGACCGCGAGGAGTACGCGGCCGTCACCCGTACCGCCGTCGAGGCGGCCGCGGGACGCGTCCCGGTGTACGCCGGTGTGGGCGGCGCGCTGGGTCTCGCCCGGCAGTTCGCGCGCGACGCGGCCGAGGCCGGCGTGGACGGACTGCTGCTCATGCCGCCCTACCTCGTCGAGTCGCCCGCCGCCGGACTCGTCGCCTACACCCGTGCCGTCGGCGGGGAGACGGACCTCCCGCTGATCGTATACAGCCGGGCCAACGCCCGCTTCGACGAGCACGCGGCGGCCGAGGTCGCGCAGTTGCCGACCGTGACGGGTCTCAAGGACGGCACCGGCGACCTCGACCTGGTCGCGCGCATCGTCCCCGCCGTACGCGAGGCGCTCGCCGGGTCGGGCAAGGACTTCCAGTTCTTCAACGGCATGCCCACCGCCGAGGCCAGCCAACTGGCCTACCGCGCACTCGGCGTCGAGCTGTACTCGTCGGCCGCGTTCGCGTTCGCGCCGGACCTCTCGCTCGCCTTCCACCGCGCGGTCGAGGAGGGCGACACCGCGACGGTCGACACCCTGCAGCGGACGTTCTTCCATCCCCTGGTACGGCTGCGGCGGCGTGTTCCGGGGTACGCGGTGTCGCTGGTGAAGGCCGGGGTGACGCTGTCCGGGCTCAAGGCCGGTCCGGTCCGGCCGCCGCTGACCCCGCTCACCGCCGACGAGACCGAGGAACTGGCGGCTCTCGTCGCCGGGGCACGGGCCGCCATCGCCTAGGAGGCCGGCGGGGCGCCGTCGTTGGCGCAGCGGAAGCCGAGGTTGCCGGACGAGGACTCCGGGGTGTTGGAGGACCGTGCGGCGACCCGGTAGCGGTTGCAGTAGGAGTCGTGGCACAGGTAGGAGCCGCCGCGCAGAACCCGCGTGGTCCCGGTCTCCGGGCCGTGCGGGTCCGACGCGGGCGACCGGGAGTAGTAGGTCGGCGAGAACCAGTCGGCGCACCACTCCCACACGTTGCCCGCGGTGTTCCACAGCCCGAAGCCGTTGGCCCGGTAGGACCTGACCGGGGCCGTGGTCAGGTGGCCGTCCTCCTGGGTGTTGACGTGCGGGAACCGGCCCTGCCAGATGTTGCAGCGCCAGTGGCCGCCGGGGGTCGGGTCGTCGCCCCAGGGAAAGCGCCGGCCGGCCTGACCGCCGCGCGCGGCGTACTCCCACTCGGCCTCGGTGGGCAGGCGTTTGCCGGCCCACCGGGCGTAGGCGGTGGCGTCGTTCCAGGAGATGTGGACGACGGGGTGGTTCTGCCGGGTGCCGATGTCGGAGCGGGCGCCCTCGGGTCGGCGCCAGTGCGCGCCCCGCACGTTGATCCACCAGGGGGCTCCCGCGGCGTTGCCGAGCACGTCCGCGGACGCGGCGTCGACCACGAGGTGGAAGACCGCGGAGGAGCCGTGGTGTTCCGCGTCGGTGACATACCCGGTCGCCTTGACGAAGGCGGCGAAGCGGGCGTTGGTGACCGCGGTCTCGTCGATGTGGAAGGGCCGCAGACGCACCGTGTGCACCGGTGTCTCGCCGTCGGCCGGATACCCCTCGCCGAAGGCGTCCCCCATCGCGAACCCACCGCCCGGCAGCAGCACCTGCCCCCGCGTCGAGCGCGCCCGGCCGGCCGGCCCGGACAGGGGCGGGGCGACCGGGGCGGCGGGTGCCGCGGCGGGGGTGCAGCACGGGCGGTGATCGCTGGTCATGGTTCCTCGAAGGGGGTCGCGGGCCTGCTAGGCCCGGTACGTGGACTCGTCTAGCCCGCTCAGGGTGGGGTCGTACGCGACCTCGCCGACGTCGTACATCGACGTCATCCAGTGGTGGAAGTTGTCACCGCGCTCGCGCAGGACGCCGTACAGCCGGCGCATCATGCGGGTGCGGACCTCAGCCCGCTCGGGATGGGCGTAGACGTTCTGGAGTTCGTCCGGGTCGGTGCGCAGGTCGTACAGCTCGTTGACGGAGTCGGGGTTGACGACGAGTTTGTACCGGTCCTCGCGCAGCATGCGCTGCGGATAGGGGAAGTGGTGGCCGTGGAACTCGCAGACGATGTCCTCGTCCCAGTCCGGCGCCTCGCCCCGTACCAGGGGCAGCAGGCTGCGGGAGTCGACGGCGGGTTCCGGGTCGGCGCCCGCCAGTTCGAGGATGGTCGCGGTGCAGTCGAGAAGGCTGACGAACTCGTCGCGGACCTGGCCGCCGGGCGCGCCCGGCACCCGGACCAGGCCGGGCGTGCGGTAGATGTCCTCGTACATGGCCGGGCCCTTGTCGTGCAGCCGGTGGGCGCCGGTGAACTCCCCGTGGTCGCAGGTGAAGAAGACCGCGGTGTCGTCCACCAGCCCGAGCCGCTCCATCGCCGCCATGACCCGGCCGATCTCCATGTCGATGAGCGCCACGTAACCCCAGTAGACCGCGATGAGTTTGCGGGTGGTCTCGATCGGCATCGTGTCGAAGGTCCAGTGCGCGCTGTAGTTGCGCTGGACGGGGGGTTTGCCCTCGAACGTCTCGGCCACGGACCGCGGCAGCTCCACGTCGGCGGGGTCGACCAGGTCGAAGTACTCGTCCGGCAGGATGTACGGCAGGTGGGGGCCGAAGAAGTGCAGGGCGAGGAAGAACGGGCGGTCGTGTGCGCGGGTGTCCGCCGCGTACCGTTCCAGCGTCTCGACGGCGCGGGTGGCCAGGTAGTGCTCGAAGGTGGCCTCGACCGGCTGGTGGAGCCGGGCCGCCAGCAGGTTGCCGGGGCCGCCGTTGGGCAGGGTGCCGCGGATCCGGTCGCCGATCTCGTAGGGCGGCAGTCCGCGTTCGGCGAGGTACGCGAGGTAGTCGGGGTGGTCGACGGGGTTGTGCCAGCCGGGGAGTTCGGGGCCGTCGAAGCCGTAGTCGGCGGCGGTGCGCCGGCTGCCGGCGTGCCACTTGCCGATGAGGCCGCAGTTGTAGCCCCGCTCGCGCAGCGCCCCGGAGAAGGTGAACTGCTCCTCGGCCAGGTCCTCCAGGTAGCCGACGTTGCGTTCGTGGTTGGCCAGGAGCTTGTGGCGGAAGGGTGCCTGGCCGGTCAGCAGACTGGCCCGGGCCGGGGTGCAGATCGCGGTGGGTGTGTACCAGCGGTCGAACCGGGTTCCCGTGGCGGCCAGTTCGTCCAGCACCGGTGTGTGGGCCAGCGTGTTGCCGTAGGCGCCGAGCGTGTCCGTCCGGTGCTGGTCGGTCATGAGGAAGAGGATGTTCTTCCGGGACGTGCCCGCCCGCGTCACTGGCCGGCTCCCGTGAAGAGGTCACCGGTGTAGTAGGTCTTCGGGTCGACGGGCTTCTTCAGCTTGCCGGTGCCGACGAAGTAGTCGTTCATGCCCTCCAGCCATGTGTCTACGGTGCCGTCGCGGGTCAGCTTGTCGAGTTCCGCGACGCCGAGCACCTTGTTGTTCGCGGCGTCGGCCTCGACCTGGTCGGCGGGGATCTTCAGTTTGTCCGCGGTGAGCCGGACCGCCTCGTCGGTGTGGCCGGCGCGGAAGGCCATGGCCTCGCGCAGCACCGCGAGGACCTTCTTGGTCCTGTCCGGCTCCTCTGCGACCAGCTTGTTGTTCGCCACGAACGCGGTGGGGAAGGCGATGTCCTGCTCGAAGTCGGCGTTCTTGGCGAGTTCGACCAGGTCGGGCACCTGCTTCTTGATGGTCGCGGCGGCGGGGTACCAGAAGCCCGCCGCGTCGACCTGCTTGGAGGAGAAGGCGGAGACGATGGTGGACGGGTCCATCGGGACGACCTTCACGTCCTTCTTGGTCATCCCGGCCTTCTCCAGGGCGAGGGAGAGGATCATGTCGCCGGAGGTTCCCTCGGGCACGGCGACGGTCTTGCCCTCGAGCTGCCGCATCGAGGTGATGCCCGGCTGGGCGAGGACCCGGTCGGAGTTGCCGAGCGTGTTGATGGCGACGACCTTGGCCTGGCCGGAGGCGGGCAGCCACATGGCGCCGGGGCCTATGTAGCCGAAGTCGAGGTTGTCGGTGCCGAGGGCCTGGATCTGGAGGGGTCCGTTGGTGAAGACCTTGCTCTCCGCGGAGAGGCCGTGCTTCTTCCACAGGCCCTTGGCCTCGGCGATGGCGATCAGGCTGGCGCCGTTGAAGTCGTTGATGTAGCCGAAGCGGACCTTGTCGCCGGAGGCGCCGGAGGACGATCCGTCGCCGCACGCGGCGAGCAGCGCCAGCGCTGCCGCGCCGGCCAGGGCGGCGGTGAGGCGCCTGCGGGTGGGCGTGGTGGGCATGGAGGTGCGTCCCTTCCGGGTCATGACGTCGGGGAGTGGGTACCGGAAAGGGCGGCGGTGCGGCCTTCCTGGTGGTAGACGGAGTGCCACACCCGGTTGCGCAGTGCGGCGAACTCGGGGCTGAGCCGGAACGCCTCGTCGCGCACGAGGGCGGGGTCGACCTCGATGACGTCGTAGACCCGCCCGGGACGGGCCGCCATGACGATCACGCGGTTGGCCAGGAACACGGCCTCGTCGACGTCGTGGGTGATGAACAGCACCGTGCGCCGGTCCTGGCTCCAGGTCCGCAGCAGCTGCTCCTGGAGGGTGACCCGGGTGAGCGCGTCCAGGGCCCCGAAGGGTTCGTCCATCAGCAGGATCGAGGGGTCGACCGCGTAGGCGCGGGCGATGGCGCAGCGCTGGCGCATGCCTCCGGACAGCGTCTTGGGCAGGGCGTCGGCGAAGCGCTCCAGGCCGACGAGTTCGATGAAGTGCTCGGCGCGGGCGCGCCGTTCGCGTTTGGGGACGCCCGTGGTCCGGAGGCCGAACTCGACGTTCTGCCGCACGGTCAGCCAGGGGAAGAGGGCGTACTGCTGGAAGATGACCCCGCGTTCGGGTCCGGGCCCCGAGACGGGCACCCCGTCGACCAGCGCGCGGCCCGCCGTGGGGGTCTCCAGACCGGCGAGGATGTTCATCAGGGTGCTCTTGCCGCAGCCCGAGGGGCCGACGACGGTGACGAACTCGTGGTCGGCGATGTCGATCGAGACGTCGTCGAGGGCGGTGAAGGTCTCCCGGCCCAGTGCGAAGGTCTTGGTGACGCCCTGGACGGATATCTTGGCCGGTTTGCTGGTCATCGGCGTTCCTGCCATCGGGTGAGCCTGCGTTCGGCGAGGAGGAGGACGCGGTCCATGAGGAGACCGAGGATCCCGATCGAGATGAGTCCGACGAAGATGGTCGGGAGGTCGTAGTAGAGCTGGGCGTTCTGCATGCGGTAGCCGAGGCCCTGCTGGGCGGCGATGAGTTCCGCGGCGACCAGGGTGGCCCAGGCGGAACCCAGCCCGACCCGCATGCCGACGAGGATGAAGGGCGTCGATGCGGGCACGACGACGCGGGCGAAGATCGTGGCGTCCTTGGCGCCCAGCACCCGGGCGGCGTCGATCAGCGTGCGGTCGACGTTCACCACGCCCTGGAAGGTCGAGATCACACAGGCCAGGAACGCGGCGAGGAAGATGACGAAGATCTTCGGGGTCTCGTCGATGCCCATGGCGACCACGGCCAGCGGGATGATGGCCAGGGGCGGGATGGTGCGGAAGAACTGGATCCAGGGTTCGACCAGACCCCGCACGATCCCGTACCAGCCCATCAGGAAGCCCACGGGGACGGCCACGGCCGTGCCGAGGGCGAAGCCGGTCAGGACCCGGGTGAGGCTGGCCAGGGCGTCGTCGGCCAGGGTTCCGTCGCCGATCAGCGTCCCGGCCCGGGAGACGACCTCCGGCGGGGTGGGCAGTTTGAAGCCGGCCGACGCGGCGGCCCACCAAAGGGCGATGCCGGCCGCGACGGACACGGCGTTCAGGACGAGGGTCAGTCCGCGCCCGCCGGTCCGCGCACGTCCGGGCGCGGCTGCGGTGGCCTCCCCGCCGGCGCCGGGCGGGGCTCCGGGCCGCTGCCCGGGCAGGGGGTGCCCCGGGTCGGCGCCCCGCTTGTCAAGGACGGACATGGGCGGCTGTTTCGGTGGCGGAGTCGGGTGCATCGGAACGGCCCTTCACGTCGGCGGTTTCGGGATACCTCGCCAGGAGGGGGGAGCTGTGGAAGACCGCCGCCAGCGCGCCCAGGGCGCCGTCGTCGTCCGACAGCCGCGCCGCGGCGACGACGGGACCGGCCGAGGCGGTCGGGAAGATCTCGGCGGCGAGGGTGGCGGCGACCTGTTCGACGATCACGGGCGCCAGCCGGGTGATCTCGCCGCCGACGACGACCTTCGCCGGGTTGAGCATCATGGTGGCGGCGCCGACGACCCGGCCCAGCGCGCCGGCGGCCTCCCGCAGCACCCGGTCCACGACCGGGTGGGCGCGGCTCACGGCGGCCGCCAGGTCGTCGAGGTCCTCCAGCCGCAGGCCGAACTCCCAGCAGGCGGCGAGAATCCCGGGCACCGAGGCCACCGTCTCCAGACAGCCGCGCTTGCCGCACCGGCAGGGCCGGCCGGCCGGTTCCACGGTCACGTGTCCCAGCTCGCCGGCCAGCCCCAAGGAGCCGGTCACCAGCTGGCCGCCGACGACCAGGCCGCCGCCGACGCCGTCCGACAGACGGACGTACACCAGGTCGGCGACGCTGTCGGCGCCGCTGATCGCCTCGGCGAGGGCGGCGAGCCGGGTGTTGTTGTCGACGATCACCGGTGCGTCGAAGCGTTCGGCGAAGGCCACGTCGACGCCCTCCGGGGCGGGCCGGAGCACCGTGGTTCCGGCGGTGGCGCGCGGCCAGGCGGCCCCGTCGGGCGCCGGGTAGGGGCCCGGCACGCCGATGCCGATGCCCTGCAACGCGCCGTAGTGCACCCCGGCCTCGCTGCTCAGCCGGTCGACCAGCCCGAGGGCCAGCTCGGTCCGGGTCCGCCAGGCCGCGGTGTCCTCGTAGCGGACGGAGCCCGAGACCATGATCTCGTGCGAGGCGTCGGCGACGACGACGTGCACCCGCCGGTGCCCGAAGTCGACCCCCATGAACTGGGCCGACGCCGGATCGAGGGCGAGGCGCTCGGCCGGCCGCCCGCTGCCCTCGCGCCGGGAGGCGTCGGTGTCCACGACGACGATCGCCCCCCGCTGCAGGAGGTGGCCGGTGATCTCGGACAGCGTGGTGCGGGAGAGACCCACGACCCGGGCGATCTCGCCGCGGCTCATGGCGCCGTTCTCCTGGAGCGCACGCATCACGCGCTCTTCGTGGGTCCGCCTGACCAGTGCGTGCACTCCGCTGGGCATCTGCATGCCGGTCAAGGTAGGGAGGCCCGATTATTCCGTCAACACTCCGACAGAAAGATGCAATGAAGCGTTCACAATGCCTGGTCGGGCAAGCCCTGTAAGGGCGCCACTTCCTCCTTTATTCGTCCGCCCTGTTGACGTAAATGCACGGACGTTCGCATGCTGTGCCGCACCCCTCGGACGGACACGACGAAGGAGAGCGCCACTGATGACCCCTGCCGAGAACGGCCCGAACCGACGTTCCCTGCTGGCCGGCGCCGCCGGTCTCGGGGCGGCGTTCGCCCTGCCCGCCGGCGCCGCACAGGCGGCCCCGGACACGGCGCACGGCGCGGCGCGGAGATATCCGCGGAACTGGCCCGACCCCGCACCGTACGGCCTCGCGGACACCAGGGAGGACCTGTGGCCGCGGGAGGACAACTCGTTCGTCCTCCCGCTGGAGCTGCGGCCCCGCGACGAGGAGCGCGGCACGGTCTGGATGCGGGACACGTACGTCAACTGCTTCGACGTCGGCGGCCGTACGGTCTACGTGGCCACCGGCACCACCCGGGTGCCCGGCCTCGAGGCCGCCGCCCCGTGGAACGACGGGATCTTCGTGTGGCTGGCGCCCTCCCTCCGGGGCCCGTGGCGCCTCGCCGACACGACCGGCATCCGGCCGGGCGCCGAGAAGGGCAAGGTGTGGTCGCCCGAGTTCGCCGGGGAGAACCGGCCCGGGCGCACCGTCGTGGCGCCGTGGCAGGAGTACTGGTACGACGACCGGTTCGGCAAGCGCGGCCAGGCCTGGGCGCCGGAGCTGCACTACGTCCGCGGCACCTGGTACATCGTCGCCTGCATGGGCGACCACTCCCGCAAGGTCGGCTCGTTCATGCTGGTCAGCGAGGGTGGTGTGGAGGGCCCGTACCGGCTGGTCGAGGGCAACCGGGAGAAGCCCTTCGGCGACTCGTTCATCGGTGGCCCCTCGTTCATCGAGCCCGGCGCCTACCACCACATCGACGGCAGTCTCTACTCCGAGGGCGACGACGCGTGGCTCGTCCTCCACAACGACCTGTACGCCAGGTTCCGCGACGACATGGAGGACATCGTCCCGGCCACGGACCTGCCGCGGTTCCGGCAGACGCCCTACTCCCCCGAGCCGTACCTCGAGGGCGCGTACGTGTTCAAGTACCGCGGCAGGTACTACCTGGTCCACGCCGCGTGGGACCGCACGTCACGCAACGCCGACGGCAGCACGCGGTACGCCTACGACCCGCCCGGCACGGGCCGCACGCAGTACCAGTACGACGCGGTCGTCGCCGTCTCGGACCGCTTCGAGGGGCCGTACTCGGAGCGGTGGACCGCGGGGGTGGGCGCGGGGCACAACAACTTCTTCACCGACCGCCGCGGAGACCTGTGGGCGACGTTCTTCCGCAATCCCAGCTTCGGCCACTGGGCCGACCCGTCGCGCGTCGACGACGCCGCCGTGCCCGGGGTGGTGCGCCTGGAGTGGACCGGGCCGAGGGACGGCCGCCTGTACGTGCAGCGCCGGTCCCGGGGGCACGGCCACTGACCCTCTCGCATGCCGTCGCGGCGGTACGGGCGTAGTGTCCTCATATGCGTGATGTGCGGTCCGGCCGGCGTCGGGCGGTCCCGCGGTGGTGGGGCCGGGCGGTCGGCTGATGGATTCCGCGATGGCCGCCGTGGTGCGGGACAGCGGCGCCTACGGGGGGCTGCTGTACGTACTGCCGCCGGGCGACGACGCCCTGTGGCAGGTGCTGGTGGCGGGGGTGCCCCAGGAGGTGGCCGCCCCGTGGCGGCGGGTCGGACTGGCCGATCCGATGCCCGTGGCGGACGCCGTCCGCGAGCGGCGCCTGGTGTGGGGCAGCGGGCGGGAGGAGATGGCCCGCCAGTATCCGCGGGTCGCGCTCGTCCTGCCCTACGACTTCGCGCTCGCGGCGACCCCGCTCGTCTCGGACACCGCCGTCCGGGGCGGGCTGGTGCTGCTGTGGCCCGGAGACCACGGGGCCCGGCTGACCGCGGCGGAACGCCAGGTCATCGACGAGGGCTGCCGTCGTCTGGGCGGGCTCCTGCAGCAGATGGTGGACCGCGACGAGCCGCTGGTGACCGCGGACCGGTCCCGGATGCTCCTCCCGCCC
>NZ_QHJH01000203.1 GCF_003947455.1 Streptomyces sp. WAC 04229
GGTGGCGGGAACCGCCCCCCCGCCGGCCCGGGCCCGCGCGGCCGGGGGCCCGCGCGGTACGGACCCCCCGGCCCCCGGGCCCCCCCCGCAGCGGCCCCCGGCGGCCCGGGCCCGCCCCGAACAGCGGCCACGGCCCGCCCGGCCCGAGACACCGGCACGGACCCAGCGGCCGAGGGTGCCGGACCCCGGGGTCCCCGCACTCCCCCATGCGCCCTCGCCCGGAGCCGGCCGGAACACGGACGTGTGCTCGCTCGGCAGGCAGTACGGCGGCTGGCGTCCCGGCAGCCCGGAATCCCACATCTGCGAGCAGGCGTACGGCCCCTGAGCGCGACAGCGCACGGGCCCCGCATGCCTAGGGCCGCTGCCGCGGCGGTCTCGGCCATCCGCCGGGACGGTCGGGCCCGTCCGCACCACGGCCCGCGCCGTCCAAGCGGCGCTCCAGCCGGCCGATCGCCGCGCGCACACCCTCGCCGTAACGGTCGGGGGCCAGTGACTCGGCCGCGCCCCGGGCGCGCCGCAGGTGCAGGCGGGCGGCCTCGCGGTGGCCGAGCCGGTCGTAGTCGTCCGCGAGGTTCAGATGGAGCGAGGGGTACAGGGCGCGCGCGGCGAGCGTGCCCTCGTGGGGATCGGCGGGCGGGCCCTGGGTGATCTCCTCGGCGGCCGCCAACGCGCGCAGGTCCCAGGCCAGTTCGTCGCCCGGGTCGTCCTGGGTGTCGGCCAGGTAGTGGGCCAGCGTGCACCGGTGCAGGGGGTCGCCGTGCTCGCCGATCTCCGCCCACAGGCCGAGGAAGCGGTCCCGGGCCTCCTCGCGGTCGCCCGCGTGATGCAGCATGACGACCTGGCCGATGCGCGTCAGCACGGCATCCGGCGCCGCCTGCTCCGGTCCCTTGGCCACCGCGTCCTCCGTGCCCTCGTCGGCTGTCACGACCGACGCTAACCGCAGGCGGCCACGATCCGGCTCAGGCCGCACCGGGAGGCGCGGCCGGCCGACGGCGGACCCGGCCCGCGCCTCCGGGTCACTTCAGGTTCGGAATGGTCCAGTCGATCGGCTCGTGGCCCTGGGCCGCGACCGCCTCGTTGATCTGCGTGAACGGACGCGAACCGAAGAACTTCTTCGCCGACAGCGGGGAGGGGTGCGCGCCCTTGACCACCCGGTGCCGAGTCTCGTCGATCAGCGGCAGCTTCTTCTGCGCGTAGTTGCCCCACAGCACGAAGACCGCCGGGTCCGGCCGGTCGGCCACCGCGCGGATCACCGCGTCGGTGAAACGCTCCCAGCCGCGGGCCTTGTGCGAGTTCGCCTCACCCGCCCGGACCGTGAGCACCGCGTTGAGCAGGAGGACGCCCTGCTCCGCCCAGGGCATCAGATATCCGTTGTCCGGGACGGGGGTGCCCAGCTCCGCGTGCATCTCCTTGTAGATGTTCCGCAGGGACGGCGGGACCTTCACCCCGGGCCGGACAGAGAAGCACAGCCCGTGGCCCTGGCCCTCGCCGTGATACGGGTCCTGCCCGAGGACCAGCACCTTGACCCGGTCGTACGGCGTGGCGTCCAGCGCGGCGAAGACCTCCTCGCGCGGCGGGTAGACGGGGCCGTTCGCCCGCTCCTCCTCGACGAACTCCGTCAGCTCCTTGAAGTAGGGCTGCTGAAGCTCGTCGCCCAGCACCTCGCGCCAGGACTCGGGCAGCATGGCGGTGTCGGTCACGTCAACTTCCTTACGCTGTGCGGTCGCTTTCCACTCCTCACGAACCTACCGGCGACCACTGACAACCGGCCCGCCTACCAACTGGTCTTCCGGGAGAGCCGCCACATCATCATGATCGTCGACGGGTCCATGGCCTGCTCCGCGCCCGAGATGTCGGCATTCGCGGCCACGTACTGCTTGCCCTGCCACAACGGCAGCAACCGCGCGTCGTCCAGCATGATCTGCTGCGCCCGCTCGAACTCCCGCTCCACGTTGGCCCGGTCGCTCTCCCGGCGGGAGCGCGGCAGCAGATCACCGGTGATCTCCGGTGCGGCGTAGGGCGTACCGAGCGCGTTCTGCTCACCGACGAACGGGGCGATGAAGTTCTCCGCGTCGGGGAAGTCCGGCGACCAGCCGCGGCCGAACACCGGATACTCGCCCTTCTGGTAGCCCGTGACGTACGTCTTCCAGGGGCGGCTCTTCAGGGTGACCTGGAACAGGCCCGAGGCGTCGAGCTGCCGCTTGATCTCCTTGAACTCGTTCGCCGTCTCGGAGCCGTACCGGTCGGTGGTGTACCAGAGGGTGAGCGGGACGCGCTCGGTGATGCCCGCGCCGGTGAGGATCTCGCGGGCCTTGGGGACGCTCGGGTCGCCGTAGTCGTCGAAGAAGCCCGTGGTGTGTCCGGTCAGTCCCTTGGGGACCATCGAGTACAGCGGGTCGACCGTGTCCTGGTGGATCGTGTGCGCGATCGCCGCCCGGTCGATCACCTGGGCGACGGCCCGGCGGACCTCCTTGCGGCCCGCCCACGGGTCCTCGGGGTTGAAGACCAGGTAGCTGATCTCCGTGCCGCTGCCCTCGACCAGCTGGAGTTCCTCGTCCCGGCCGTCCTTGCCCTGGAGCGTGACGACGTCGTCGGCCGCGAGTCCGCGGTAGGTCACCTGGATGTCGCCGTCGCGCAGCGCCTTCACCATGCCGGCGGAGTCCTTGAAGTAGCGGATCGTCACCGCCTTGTTCTGCCGGTCGGCGAAGCCCTCGTAGCGGTCGTTGCGTACGAGTTCGGCGCGCTCGCCGTCCTCGTACGACTCCAGCGCGTACGGTCCCGAGCCCACGACCTGGCCGTCCTCGCGCAACTCGTTCGCGGGGTAGCTGCCGGGCTCGACGATCGACATGGCGGGCGTGGCGAGCACGAACGGGAAGGTGGCGTCGGGCTTGTTGAGGTGGAAGACCACCTCGCGCTCGCTCGGCGCCTGGACGCGTTCCAGGCTGCCCAGCAGGCCGGCCGGACCGCCGTTGACGTTGATGTCCTTGATCCGGTCGATCGAGTGCTTGACGGCGCGCGCGTCGAGGCGGTCCCCGTTGGAGAAGGTCAGGCCCTCGCGCAGCTCGCAGCGGTACACCTGGTTGGTGGAGTCGGTGAAGGCGCACTCCTCGGCGGCGTCGGGCTGGGGCGCGGTCGCACCGTTGGGGTAGCTGAGCAGCGTCTGGTAGATGTTCCGGAACAGCTCCCAGGAGCCGTCCCATGAGGCCGCCGGGTCCAGAGTGCTGGGCGCGCTCGTCGTCCCCACGACGATCGGCCCTTCGTCCTCCGAGCTGTCGGATGACAGAATGCCGCAGCCGGTGACCAGCGACGATATGGACACGATGGCCGCTACCCGACGCAGGCCTCGGTTCCGGTTGAACACGCGCACGCTCCTCGATCCGCCGTGCCAAGGGTCGGCAGACCATACCGCAGCGCCGTGCCACCTGAACCCCCTTCTGAACAGGGGTTTTGATCATTTGGCGATGACTACGTTGTCATCCGTCCGGCGGTCTCGATACGCGGACACGGGCGCCGTTTCCGTCAACGGCGCCCGTGTCCCGGGCCGGCCCTCGGCGCTGCCGACAGGCGATATCAGGCCACGCCGGCGTTGAGGAAGATGCCTCCGTCGACGACGAGGGTCTGACCGGTGACCCAGTCGGACTGCGCCGAGGTGAGGAAGGCGGCGGCACCGCCGATGTCGGAGGGCACGCCGAGCCGGCCCAGCGGGTATCCGGCGGCCGCCTCCTCTTCCCGGCCCTCGTACAGGGCGGCGGCGAACTTGGTCTTCACGACGGCCGGGGCGATCGCGTTGACCCGCACCTTCGGCGCGAACTCGTGCGCCAGCTGCGCGGTGAGGTTGATCAGCGCGGCCTTGCTGACGCCGTACGCGGCGATGAAGGGCGAGGGCGAGAGGCCCGCGACGGACGCGATGTTGACGATCGCGCCGCCGTTCTCCTTCTGCCAGGCGTGCCAGGTGCGCTGGGCGAAGCCGAGCGCCGAGATCACGTTGGTCTCGAAGACCTTCCGCGCGACGTTCAGGTCGAGGTCGGCGATCGGCCCGAACACCGGGTTGGTGCCGGCGTTGTTGACCAGGAAGTCGACGCGGCCGAAGGCCTCCATCGTGCGCTCGACCGCGACGGCCTGGTGGGCCTCGTCGTGCGCCTTGCCGGCGACACCGATGACCCGGTCGGCTCCGAGCTTCTCGACGGCCTCCTTGAGGGCCTCCTCGTTGCGGCCGGTGATGCAGACCCGGTCGCCGCGCGCGACGAGCGCCTCGGCGACGCCGTAGCCGATACCGCGGCTGGCGCCGGTGACGAGCGCGACGTTGCCGGAGAGTACGGGGCGTTCAGTCATGTCCGTGTTCCCTAGTGTCCGTGTTCCCTGGTCTCCGGGTCCCTAGTCGAGCGGTCCGCCGGCCACGTACAGCACCTGGCCGGAGACGAAGCCGGCCGCCTCGCCGGTGAAGAAGGCGATGGCGTTGGCGATGTCGTCGGGCTCACCGACGCGGGCGACCGGGATCTGGGTGGCGGCGGCGGCCTTGAAGTCGTCGAAGCCCATGCCGACGCGGTCGGCGGTGGCCTTGGTCATCTCGGTGGCGATGAAGCCCGGAGCGACGGAGTTGGCGGTGACGCCGAACTTGCCCAGTTCCTTGGCGAGGGTCTTGGTGAAGCCCTGGAGACCGGCCTTGGCGGCGGAGTAGTTGACCTGGCCGCGGTTGCCGAGCGCTGAGGAGGAGGACAGGTTGACGATGCGGCCGAAGCCGGCGTCCACCATGTGCTTCTGGCACGCCTTGGACATCAGGAAGGCGCCGCGCAGGTGCACGTTCATGACGGTGTCCCAGTCGGACGCGCTCATCTTGAAGAGCAGGTTGTCGCGGAGTACGCCCGCGTTGTTGACGAGGATCGTCGGCGCGCCCAGCTCCCCGGCGATCCGCGCGACGGCGGCCTCGACCTGCGCCTCGTCGGAGACGTCGCAACCGACCGCGATCGCCTTGCCGCCGGCCGCGGTGATCTGCTCCACGGTGTCCTTGCAGGCGGCCTCGTCGAGGTCGATGACGGCGACGGCGCGGCCCTCGGCGGCCAGTCGTACGGCGGTCGCGGCACCGATGCCGCGCGCGGCTCCGGTGACGACGGCGACCCGCTGCTCAGTGGTGGACATTCCTGCTCTCCTCGTCCTGGGGATGCGGCCCGTGCGGAGCGTGCGCCCTCGGGTGAGCGACCGCTTAGTACCTTCCGCAGACGTGACGCTAGAAGCCCTGGCACCCGGTGTCAACGGGACACCGGGCCGGTGTGATCCATTACCCGGGCTCCCCGGTGCGTCACCATCCCCGGCCTACCCGATCGGACCAGCGCTGCGCGCCCCCCGGCCCCCGGGCCCCTAGCGTCGAAGCGCGAGCCACTCGTGGCCGGAAAGGAGACGTCCATGCGCCGTCTAACCGGTGCCGCAGGCATAGCCGTCGCGATAGCCGCGATCGTGCCGATGGCCGACACCGCACACACCCAGGAACTGGACTCCCGGAGTCTCACCCAGCAGCAGGCGGGCCGGACCGCCTTCGAGAGCGATCCGAACGCCCCGGACGCGTTCACCGAGGACCTGTTCGCCCCGGACCCACTCGACCAGGGAGAACCCGACGGCAGCGACTTCGGCGCGGGCTCGTTCGACCCCGGCGGCAACGACCAGGGCGGAAACGACCAGGGCGGGTTCGGCGAGGGCGGAGACCAAGGCGGGTTCGACGACGGTCGGCACGACGAGGGCGGTTTCGACCAGGGCGGGAACAACGGCGGCCGGGACGACGACCGGGACGACCAGGGCCGGCAGGTGGAGCAGAACCAGCGGGTGGAGCAGAACCAGCGCGTCGAGGTGCAGATCGCCTCGCTCCCGACCACCTCCTCGACCTCGGCGCCACTCCCGGTCCCGCCCGCACCGACCACCGCCACGAGTCCGTCGGCCTCCCCCGCCGTCACTCCGACGCGCGGCACCCAGGGCGGCCTGGGCGGCTCCTTCAGCGGCGGGCCGAGCCGCTCGGACATCGCCATCGGGCTGGGCTGCGTGGCCAGCGCCACGCTCGCCGCCGGCTACGCGCTCAGGCGCCGCCGGCGCGCCTGACCCCCGCAGCGACTCCGGGCCGGAGCGAACCCGCCCGGCGTCACCGCACCAGCACGTCGAGCAGCCGCTGCGCCTCGGCCGCCGGATCGGCGGTCAGGCCGGTGTGCACGGGGCCCGGCTGGACGATGGTCGAGCGGGGCGCGATCAGCCAGCGGAAACGGCGGCCCGGATCGTCCTGGGCCGCCTGGCCCGCCGCGTCCCCGCCGGTGCACACCCCTTCCACGGCGCGCAGCGCCGCACGTACGCCCGGCAGGTCCACCCCCGGGTCGAGGGCCAGCAGCCTGGCCTCGTCGAGGTGGGTGCGGGCACCGACGTAGGACTTGGCCCGGCAGTACACGAGGACACCGGCGTTGACGCACTCCCCGCGCTCGACGCGGGGTACGACGCGCACCAGCGCGTACTCGAAGACGTGGCGGTCGCTCACCGCTCCCCCCTGACGCGTTCGTGGATCGTGGCGGCCCGGGCGAGCAGCGGCCGGGCATAGGCCCGCCGCAGCTCGTCGGGGGTCGCGAAGCCGGGCTCGTCCCGCAGCCACACGTCCGGGATCTCGGCGGTGACCTCCGCGAGGAGTTCCTCGGTGACCAGCGGCGCGAGCGCGGCGGCGGCCGAGCGGACGTCCGGCGAGAAGCGTGCGAGGGCGTGGTCGGACGCGTCGTAGGGGCGGGCCGCGGAGGTCTCGGCGCCGGGCCAGTTGTGCTGCCAGATCATGGTCGCGCCGTGGTCGATGAGCCAGGTCTCGCCCCGCAGGCGCAGCAGGTTGGGGTTGCGCCAGGACCGGTCGACGTTGTTCACCAGCGCGTCGAACCAGACGATCCGGCCGGCGTCCTCGGGGCTCACCTCGAAGGCGAGCGGGTCGAAGCCGAGCGCGCCGGAGAGGAAGACCATGCCGAGGTTGGTGCCGCCGCTCGACTTGAGCAGCTCCTGCACCTGCTGGTCGGGCTCGCCGAGCCCCAGGACGGGATCGAGCTCGACCGTCACGATGCGCGGGACGCGGAAACCCAGCCGCCGGGCCAGCTCACCGCAGACCACCTCCGCGACCAGCGTCTTGCGGCCCTGCCCCGCGCCGGTGAACTTCAGGACGTACGTCCCGAGATCGTCGGCCTCGACGAGGCCCGGCAGCGAACCGCCCTCGCGCAGGGGCGTGATGTAGCGGGTCGCGGTGACCTCTTTCAGCATGTTCCCGGGCCGTCCGTCGGTGAATCTGCGTCGCGCATGCAGTGAGCATAGTGATCGGGGCCGGTCGTCACGCCCCGCCCTCCGCGTACCGGTCGCGGTGGCGGCGCGGGCTCGACCCCAGATGCTCGCGCATGGCCTGCGACGCCCGTTCGGGACTGCGCCGCAGCACCGCCCGCAGGATGCGGCCGTGCTCCATGACGGTGGCCGGACTGACGCCCGGGACGGGGCCGAGCCCAAAGCGGTGCGGGTGGGTGGGGAGCCGCATCGGCCGATCCCCCTCACCCCCTGCTGGCCCCTATATGATCTGGCGCGATCACCGTCGCAGACAGCGAGACGACCGATTCGTCCACGCGCACGCACCTGGCCCTCACCTTCCGCCTCGATCCGCACGCGATCGGCATCGCCTCCGGGCGCTGCGCAGCCAGGCGACCACTCGACCCGGCACGACCCTTGACGTGACCGCCACCGCTGCCCCAGCATCGCGGGCAACAAAATCCTATTTGATTCCAGTAGGGCATCATCATGAGCCGTCGCAGCACAGCCGAGTGCCATCGGCCGACCAATCCCGCGGCCCGCGTCACGGACGTCGAGGTCGTCGACGTCCGGTTCCCCACCTCGCGTGAGCTGGACGGCTCGGACGCGATGAACCCCGACCCCGACTACTCGGCCGCCTACGTCGTCCTGCGGACCGACGCGGACGACGGCCCGCGGGGGCGTCTCGAGGGGCACGCGTTCACCTTCACCATCGGACGCGGCAACGAGGTGCAGGCGGCGGCCGTCACCGCGCTGCGCCCCCACGTCGTCGGCCGGTCCGTGGAGGAGGTGTGCGCCGATCCGGGAACGGTGAGCCGGGCCCTCAACGGTGACAGCCAACTGCGCTGGCTCGGCCCGGAGAAGGGCGTGATGCACATGGCCGTCGGTGCCGTGGTCAACGCGGTCTGGGACCTCGCGGCCAGACGGGCCGGCAAGCCGGTGTGGCGGCTCCTCGCCGACGCGGAGCCCGAGTGGCTCGCCGACCAGGTGGACTACCGCTACATCGAGGACGCCCTCACCCGCGAGGAGGCCGTGGCCCTGCTCCGCGAGGGGAGGAAGGGCGCCGCCGAACGCGAGGCGCTGCTGCTGGCGCGCGGATACCCGGCGTACACCACCTCCCCCGGCTGGCTGGGCTACTCCGACGACAAGCTGGTGCGGCTCGCCAAGCAGGCCGTCGTCGACGGTTTCCCGCAGATCAAGCTCAAGGTCGGTGCCGACCTGGCCGACGACGTCCGCAGGCTGCGCGCGGCCCGTGCGGCGGTCGGCCCGGACATCCGCATCGCCGTCGACGCCAACCAGCGCTGGAACGTCGCAGAGGCCGTCGAGTGGACCGGGGCGCTGGCCGACAGCGACCCGTACTGGATCGAGGAGCCCACCAGCCCCGACGACATCCTCGGTCACGCGGCCGTGCGCCGAGGCGTCGCGCCCGTCAAGGTCGCCACCGGCGAGCATGTGCAGAACCGCATCGTCTTCAAGCAGTTGCTGCAGGCCGAGGCCATCGACGTCCTCCAGATCGACGCGGCACGGGTGGGCGGCGTCAACGAGAACCTGGCCATCCTGCTGCTCGCCGCCAAGTACCGCGTCCCGGTCTGCCCGCACGCCGGCGGAGTCGGGCTGTGCGAACTGGTACGCCACCTCTCGATGTTCGACTTCGTCGCCCTGTCCGGCACCACCGAGGACCGGGTCATCGAGTACGTCGACCACCTCCACGAGCACTTCGACGACCCCGTGGTCATCACCGACGGCCACTACACGGCGCCCACCGCACCCGGCTTCTCGTCCCGGATGCGCCCCGAGTCCATCGCGACCTACCGCTATCCCGACGGCGTCTTCTGGGCCGCCGACCTCGCCGCACAGGAGAAGGGAAACGCCTCATGAGCGAAGTGTCCGGACTCAAGGCCCTGGTGACCGGCGGCGCCTCCGGCATCGGCCGGGCCACCGCCGTCCTGCTGGCCGCGCGCGGTGCCGACGTCGCCGTCCTCGACCTCGACCCGTCGGCGGTGGACAAGCCCCTGCGCGGCTACGCCGCCGACGTGTCCGACGACGCCTCGGTACGGTCCGCCGTCGCCGCCGCGGCGGACGAGCTCGGCGGCCTCGACATCCTGGTCAACAACGCCGGGATCGGCGCGACGGGCACGGTCGAGGACAACGACGACGCCCAGTGGCACCGGGTCCTGGACGTGAACGTCCTCGGTGTCGTCCGCACCACCCGGGCAGCCCTTCCCCTCCTGCGTGCCTCCGCGCACGCCGCCGTCGTCAACACCTGCTCGATCGCGGCCACGGCAGGCCTGCCGCAGCGGGCCCTGTACAGCGCCAGCAAGGGCGCGGTCCAGGCCCTCACCCTCGCCATGGCGGCGGACCACGTCCGCGAGGGCATCCGCGTGAACTGCGTGAACCCCGGCACGGCGGACACCCCCTGGGTGAGCCGTCTCCTGGACCGGGCGCCCGACCCGGAGGCCGAGCGGGCGGCGCTCAACGCCCGCCAGCCCATGGGCCGGCTGGTCACCGCCGAAGAGGTCGCCGCGGCCATCGCCTACCTGGCGAGCCCGGCCGCCGCGAGCGTCACCGGCACGGCCCTGGCCGTGGACGGCGGCATGCAGGGCCTCCGCCTGCGCCCGGAGGGACGGTGAGGGCGGCACTCCTGGGAGCCGGCGGCGTGCCGGTCACCGGCCTCGGCCTGGGTGCCGCCGCCATCGGCGGACTCTACGAGGCCGTCGGCGAGGACGAGGCGGCGGCCACCGTGGAGGCCGCCTGGGACTCGGGCATCCGCTACTTCGACACCGCCCCGCACTACGGTCTGGGCCTCTCGGAGCGCAGGCTGGGCGCGGCCCTGCGGACGAGGCCCCGGAAGGATTTCGTCCTGTCCACCAAGGTGGGGCGGGTACTCGAACCGCACGACGGCGGCGGCGACGACCGGGCCAACGGTTTCGCGGTACCGGCGACCCACCGGCGCCGGTGGGACTTCAGCGCCGACGGCGTACGCCGCTCACTGGAGGACAGCCTCACCCGCCTCGGGCTGGACCGCGTGGACCTGGTCCTGCTCCACGATCCCGACGAGCACGGTGAACAGGCCTTCCGGGAGGCGTACCCGGCGCTGGAGGAGCTGCGGTCTCAGGGGGTCGTCCGGGCGATCGGCGCGGGGATGAACCAGAGCCGGATGCTGACCCGGTTCCTGACGGACACCGACGTCGACGCCGTGCTCTGCGCCGGGCGTTACACCCTGCTGGAACAGGGCGCTCTGGAGACGCTGCTGCCGGCCGCGTCCGCCGCCGGCAAGAGCGTGATCGTCGGCGGTGTGTTCAACTCCGGGCTGCTGGCCGACCCCGCGCCCGGCGCCACGTACGACTACGCGGCGGCGCCCTCGGAACTCCTGGACCGGGCGGTGCGGATGCGCGAGGTGACCGAGGCGCACGGGCTGCCGCTGCGGGCCGCCGCGCTCCGCTTCCCCTTCGGGCATCCGGCGGTCGCGTCGGTCCTCGTCGGTGCGCGCTCGGCGGCCCAGGTCGTGGACGCCGTCGCGCTGGTCCGGGGGCCCGCCCCGGGGGCCGTGTGGGACGATCTGCGGGCTCAGGGCCTGCTGCCCGGCGGAGTGCCGGTGCCTGAGCCGGTGCTGGACGGGAGCCAGGGGTGACCGTCATCGACGCCCACCACCATCTGTGGGATCTCGCCGTGCGCGACCAGGAGTGGCTCGACGACCCCGGTCTCGCCCCGTTGCGGCGCTCCTTCGTCCCCGCCGACCTGGCGGCCGCGGCCGGCGCCGCGGGGGTCACGGCCACGGTGCTGGTGGAGACGGTCAACGTCGCCGAGGAGACACCCGAGTTGCTGTCCCTCGCCGCGCGCAGCGAGCTGATCGGGGCGGTCGTGGGGTGGGCCGACCTGACGGCCCCGGACGTCGCCGACGCGCTCGACGTGCTGCGGTCACTGCCCGGTGGTGACTTCCTGCGCGGGATCCGCCACCAGGTCCAGGGCGAACCCGACCCCGACTGGCTGACCCGCCCCGAGGTCGTGCGCGGCCTGCGTGCCGTCGCCGGGGCCGGACTCGTCTACGACCTGGTGGTGCTGCCGCACCAGCTGCCCGCCGCGGCGCGGGCGGCGGCCGCGGTGCCCGGTCTCACCTTCGTCCTGGACCATCTCGGCAAGCCGCCGATCGCGTCCGGGGCGCTGGAACCCTGGGCCGGGCGGGTACGGGAGCTGGCCTCACTGCCCAACACGGTGTGCAAACTCTCGGGCATGGTGACCGAGGCCGACTGGTCGTCATGGACGGTCGACGACCTCAGGCCGTACGCCGACACGGTGATCGACGCCTTCGGCCCCCGGCGGCTGATGTTCGGCTCCGACTGGCCGGTGAGCACGCTCGCCGGGGGGTACGGCGCGGTCGTGGACGCGGCCCGGACGCTCACGGCCGGACTGGGCCCGGCCGAGCGGACCGAGGTGTGGTCCGGCACCGCCCGGCGCGTCTACCGCGTGCCCGGCGCACACCCGGGGTGACGGGTTGGGGCGCACCGGCGCGTCTGCCCCTCCGCTCAATCCTCGTCGAGCCGGCTCAGCTGGCGTGCGAGGCTGCGGTCGAGGTGCTCGGCCATCGCCTCCGCGGCGTGCTCGGCCCTGCGGCGCAGGATCGCCCGCACGATGCGTTCGTGTTCACCCAGGGTCGGATCGTCCGCTTCCTGGACGTTCTGGACGTTGCTGAGGCGGAAGATGTGCAGGTGCGTGTGGAGCCGTTCCACCGCGTCCGCGAGCAGCGGTCGGTGGGCGGCTTCCGCGACGGTGTCGTGGAAGCGCTGGTCCAGCGCGGCGAAGTCCCGGTAGGAGGCGTACGGCCCGGTCGGCCCTGGGTGGGCCTGCATGCCCTCCAGCGTGGCCTCCAGGGCGTCGAGCTGGCTCTCCTCGGCGTTGTGCGCCGCCAGGGCCGCGGCGCGCGGCTCCAGGAGCAGCCGCATCTCGAACAGCTCCTCCACCCCCTGGCGGGTGAGCAACGCGGTCGCCCGGTACCCGGACAGCGAGCGCTTGACCACGAGACCGTCGGACTCCAGCCGGGCGAGCGCCTCGCGCACGGGGGTCGGTGAGACGTCCAGCTCACGGGCCAGCGCCTCGATGCCGACGCGGGCGCCCGGAGCGATCTCGTGGTCCATGACCTTGGCCTTGATGCCCTCGTAGACACTGTCGGACAGAACCTGACGGACCGGCGGGACGGACGGGTCGTGCGCCGGCATCCGGGTCTCCTACTGGTCGGTGCGGTGGGGGCTGGGGCCGTCAGCAGTTTAACGACGTGAGGGCGCCGGCCTCCCTCCGTCCCCAGCCGTCGATCACATAGGAAACGGCCGCAGAGTCCGACGCGGGGACAGACAAGAGGCCAGGCGAGCACAGCGGCAACGGAAAGCCGCCCTCGCTTTTTCCTATAGGAATCATGCCGGATGTGTTGACAGTACCCGATGCGTCCGGCTGCACTGCTGCCTGTCGCGGAGTCCCGCATCCTCCCCCTCGCAAGGAGCCGCATCCCCATGTCCGATCGCTCCCGCAC
>NZ_QHJH01000204.1 GCF_003947455.1 Streptomyces sp. WAC 04229
GGTGGGGCTGAGGACGGTGACGAGGTACCGGGGCGCTGGTTGGGGGCGTCGATGGGGTGGCTGCCGGTCGGCACCGCTGTCCTGATCCCCGAGGGCAGCACGAACCTGGGAGGGCGCACAAGGTCGTTCAGACAGTGGGGTGCTCCACCTTGTGCGCCCTCCCAGAACCGTGCTGGGGCGGAGCCCATCAGGACAACGGCACCGACCTCGAAGGAGCACACCATGAGCTGCACCAACTCCCAGTGCGACAGCGGCATCATCCCCAACCCGTACTCCGACGACCCCGAGGCCCTCACCCTCTGCCCCGACTGCAACCCCGGCTCCGACACGTACGACGCCTACGACGCCTTCGAGGACTGACCGCCAGGGCCCCGGCTCAGGTCGGGGCCCATACAGCGACGGCTCCCCCTAGACCACGCCCGCGCCACGGTGTGTGGGTCGACGGCGGACGGGATGGGAGCTGAGGTGAGTCGTGGTGCGAGTTCTGGCGGGCACTGAGCCGATTTAGGTAAGGTGAGCTTCCTCACGCGGCAAAAGCGGGCATAAGGGTAGATATGCAATGCATATCGAGATGCTTTGGGATCTGACGGACCGTCATTTTCGGCATCTTTGTCAGTGGTGCGTGATATAGGAGTGAGGAACCGCAGGTCAGCGTCCTGACCTGTCGTCAAAACATTCGGTCTGAGTGTGACATGGGGTACCTCGTCTACACCTTGTTCGTCACCGAGGCGCAGTTCCTGTGTCGGCGCCTGCTGTCGGTGGCGTGCCATAACGTCTAAGGGACAACACCGAAGAGCGCGCCCGCTCTTGGGGAAGAGACCTCGGGCGCGCTCCCCTGTAACCGGAGGACGAATGCCCAACCCGGATCGCGGCGGACTGTCGTTCATCGACGCCCGCCTTCTGCAAACTCTCGCACGCGGCACTGACAGTGGCAACAAAACCATGATCATGTACGCCGCTGCACTTGCCTGCGTGATCAACGGTGACACGATGACCGATGTTCTCCGCCAGGCCACTTGGCTGGTGGTCGCCGTGATCATCTTGATCATTGTCCAGGAGACGTCCGCGCGCCTCCCGCGGGGTCAGGTCAAGCACTCCCTCTTGCCCGACACCAGCGCCTGACGTCAGGGCTGCGTACGGAGCCGCACCAACCGGCCGTGATGCACTGCACCGCTGTACAGCAACGAAGTACAGCAACCCCAGCACCCGATCCCGTCCGACTGCGTCCCCCTAGAGCCCAAGCGTGACCGAGATGGCCCTCACCGACCGATCCACATAGAGCTACGGATCAGAAGGTTGCAGGTTCGAATCCTGCCGAGTGCACATATGTCGAAGGCCCGTCGAATCGCCGACGGGCCTTCGGTGTTTTCCCGGTCGGCGTGATCGTCTTTTGCAAGTGTGTCTAGGGTGTGCGCATGTTGCGAGGACGCATCTTCTTCATATCCGACCGGCCGAGCCTCGACGGAGGCACCCGGTGAACAAGCCGCTGAGGGCCGTGGCGATCTTCTGCGGGCTGCTGGTGCTCGGTCTGCTGATCCGGGCGAACTGGCTGCAGTACGTCCGTGCCCCGGAGCTCGCCTCCGACGACAAGAACCGACGGGTCCAGATCGAGCAGTTCGCCACCCCGCGCGGCGACATCGTCGTCGGCGGCCGGGCCATCACCGGCTCCGCCGAGGTGAAGGGCACCGACCTCAAGTTCAAGCGCACCTACACCAACGGGCCGATGTACGCCCCGGTGACGGGATACGCGTCGCAGGCCCAGGGCATGACGCTGCTGGAGAAGATCTACGACGGCATCCTCACCGGAAAGGACGACCGGCTGGCCTTCCAGCGGTTCGCCGACGTCGTCAGTGGTGAGGGACGACGGGCCGGCTCGGTGGTCACCACCATCGACCCGAAGGCGCAGAAGGCCGCCTGGGACGGGCTGACCGACCTGAAGGGCGCCCGGGGTGCCGTGGTCGCGCTGGACCCGCAGACGGGGAAGGTGCTGGCGCTGGTCTCGGCGCCCTCCTACGATCCGTCGAAGTTCGCGGGCAGCACCTTCAAGGAGTCCGACCGCTTCGTGGCGCTGGACAAGCAGAAGAACAAGCCGCTGGCCAACCGCGCGCTGCGCGAGACCTACCCGCCGGGCTCGACCTTCAAGATCCTCACCGCGGCCGCCGCCCTGGAGCACGGGATCGTCTCGGACGTCGACGCCCGCACGGACGCCGCCTCCCCCTACCAGCTGCCGCAGGCCAGCAACAAGATCGGCAGCGAGGCCGGCGACGCGGTCTGCAACAAGGCCTCGATGAAGACCGCCATGCAGTACTCCTGCAACAACGTCTTCCTGGACGCCGCCTCCAAGCTGGGGCAGGACAAGATGCGCGAGACGGCGCAGAAGTTCGGGTTCAACGAGGACGTCTACTCCGAGGAGTTCGGCGACCTGCTCGCCTCCAAGAGCCTCTACCCGGAGGACCTCGACGCGCCGGGCACCGCGCTCACCGGCATGGGGCAGGGCAGCCTGACCAGTACGCCGATGCAGATGGCCATGGTCACCGCCGGGCTGGCCAACGACGGCAAGGTGATGCAGCCGTACATCGTCGACGAGGTCAAGGGACCGGATCTCGGCACGCTGGAGAAGACCGAGCCCAAGGTGATGAGCGAGGCCGTCTCCGCCGAGACCGCGCAGAAGGTCCAGGAGATGATGGAGTTCACCGCCAAGGAGGGCAGCGCCCGCCGCGCCCAGATCGACGGCATCACGGTCGGCGGCAAGACCGGTACCGCGCAGCGCGGTGTCGACGTCAACGACGAGGTCCCCTACGGCTGGTTCGTCTCCTACGGCAAGAAGGACGACGGGTCCTCCGTCGCCGTGGCCGTCTTCATCGACCCGACCGACATGGACATCTCCCGTGAGGACATCTCCGGTGGCGGTCTCGGCGCGCCGATCGCCAAGAGCGTCATGAAGGCGGTCCTCCAGCAGTGACGCCGGAGGCGGTGGTGGCGGAGGCGCTGGTGGTTCAGGCTCCCGCGGCGTCGTACGCCTCGCGGGCCCGTTCGACCGCCGCCATCCGCCGCTCCGTCCACAGCGCCAGGTCCCTGACCTGCTCGGCGGCCTCCCGGCCGAGGCCGGTCAGGGAGTAGTCGACGCGGGGCGGGATCACCGGCTTGGCGTCCCGGTGGACCAGGCCGTCGCGCTCCAGGGTGCGCAGGGTCTGCGCCAGCATCTTCTCGCTGACGCTGCCGATCTCGCGGCGCAGCTCGCTGAAGCGGTAGGGGCGCTCCAGCAGCGCGATCAGGGCCAGCGTGCCCCAGCGGCTGGTGACGTGCTCCATGACCAGGCGCTCGGGGCACAGCGGGTCGATGTCTGCCATGTCCATACGGTACTTCCGCCGTTGTCAGTGGTGGCCTCTAGTCTCGACGGTGATGGCACAGGCATGGAAGTGCGCGGGGCTGCGCTGGACGGGCGAGGGCCCGGTGCTGACGTGGGCCGGGGGGCGGAGCAGTGCCCTGGCCCGGGGGAGACGGGTGGCCTTCGCGGTCGCCGAGGGGGGTGTCCGGACCTGCGTGGGAGCACGGGGGAACGCGTGCCCGGTGCGCGCCGGTGTGCCGGGGCGGAGCACGGGGGCGCGGTGCGAGGAGTGCGCGCGGCTGGACCGGGCGCACTCCGTGGCCGCCGACACCATCGCCGACGACCCGCGGCCGTACCGCGTCTACCTGGCCTGGTTCGGGCCCGGCCTGGTCAAGGTGGGGATCACCGCGCAGGCGCGGGGCCCGGCCCGGCTGCTGGAGCAGGGCGCCGTCTGCTTCAGCTGGCTGGGCCGCGGGCCCCTGATGGCCGCCCGGCGGACCGAGGAGCTGCTGCGGGCGGCGCTGGGCGTCCCGGACCGGATTCCGTACGCCCACAAGCGGGCGGTGCGCGCCGCGCTGCCCGGGACGGCGGGGGAGCGGTCGGCGGAGATCGCGGAGCTGCACGCGCGGGCGGTGGCGCTCGGCGGCTGGCCCGAGTCGCTGACGCCGGAGCCGTTCCGGGGCGTGGACCACGCGGGCGTCTTCGGGATCGAGGGTCCGGACCGGTGTCCGGCCGCCGTGGGCGAGGTGGCCGAGCTGGCGGCCGGCGGGGCGATCGGGGGCGCGCTGGTGGCGGCCGCCGGGCCGGATCTGCATCTGGCGACGGAGCGCGGGGTCGTCGTCCTCGACACCCGGCTGATGACGGGGTGGGAGCTGGTGTCCGCCGGCGGGGAGCCCTGTGCCGTGCCGGTGCGTGAGTACAGGGCGGCGGCCGGGGTCCAGGACGAGCTGTTCTGAGACCCTTCCCACCCCTCTTCCCACACCTCTTCCCACCCCCCTTCCCGCTCCTCTTGTCCGGGGGCGGGCCGGGCGCGATCGTGGCCCCATGAGTGATCACGAGGCCGGGCAGGTCCGGCAGTTCTGGGAGGGGCTCGGGCTGCCCGGGCTGGTCGACGTGCACACCCACTTCATGCCCGAGCGGGTGCTGGCCAAGGTCTGGGCCTACTTCGACGGCCTCGGCCCGCTGACCGGCGGATTCGAGTGGCCGATCACCTACCGGCAGGAAGAGGACGAACGCGCGGCACTGCTCCGGGAGTTCGGGGTAAGGGCGTTCACGGCGATGCTGTACCCGCACAAGGCCGGGATGGCCGAGTGGCTGAACGGCTGGGCGGTGGACTTCGCCCGCCGTACACCCGACTGCCTGCACACCTCCACCCTGTTTCCCGAGCCGGGTGTCGAGGCGTACGTCCGGCGGGCCGTCGAGTCGGGGGCACGGGTCTTCAAGGCGCATGTGCAGGTGGGGGCGTACGACCCGGCCGACGAACTGCTCGACGCCGCCTGGGGCGTGCTCGCGGAGGCGGGGGTGCCGGTCGTCGTCCACTGCGGGTCGGGGCCCGCGCCCGGCAAGCACACCGGGCCCGAGCCGATCGCCCGGGTGCTGGCCCGGCACCCCCGGCTGCGGCTGATCGTCGCGCACCTCGGGATGCCCGAGTACGAGGACTTCCTCGACCTCGCCGAGCGGTACGGCGAGGTGCGGCTGGACACGACCATGGCCTTCACCGACTTCAGTGAACGCCTCGCGCCCTTTCCCCGCCGGGCGCTGCCCAGGCTGGCGGAGCTCGGCGACCGGATCCTGCTCGGGTCGGACTTTCCCAACATCCCGTACCCCTACCTGCACCAGCTGCACGCCCTGGAGCGGCTGGACCTGGGCGACGCCTGGCTGCGGGGGGTCTGCCACGACAACGGGGCGCGGCTGTTCGCGCTGGGGGACGGCTGAGACGCGGCGGTCCGCCGTCGCGGTTTCTCAGACAAATCACAGGTTGGGGAAAGGACGTTCTCAGAGCGCCCCGCCATCGTCTCCGGTATGACCACGACCTCGCCCCAGGGGCGCACCGAACTGCTGAGGCCGGACGGGAGCCCCGTCCGGGTGCTTGTGGTGGACGACGAGCAGTCCATCACCGAGCTGCTCTCCATGGCCCTGCGCTACGAGGGCTGGCAGATCCGCAGCGCCGGTGACGGCCACGGCGCCGTCCAGTCCGCGCGGGACTTCCGGCCCGACGCCGTCGTGCTGGACATGATGCTGCCCGACATGGACGGCCTGAGCGTGCTGGGGCGGCTGCGCCGCGACCTGCCGGACGTGCCGGTGCTGTTCCTGACCGCCAAGGACGCGGTCGAGGACCGCATCGCCGGGCTGACCGCCGGCGGGGACGACTACGTCACCAAGCCGTTCAGCCTGGAGGAGGTCGTCGCCCGGCTGCGCGGCCTGATCCGGCGCTCGGGCGCCGCCGACCGGCGTTCCGAGTCCGTCCTCGTCGTCGGCGACCTCACGCTGGACGAGGACAGCCACGAGGTCACCCGGGGCGGCGACGGGATCCACCTCACCGCCACCGAGTTCGAGCTGCTGCGGTTCCTGATGCGCAACCCGCGGCGCGTGCTGAGCAAGGCGCAGATCCTGGACCGCGTGTGGTCGTACGACTTCGGCGGTCAGGCCAACGTCGTCGAGCTGTACATCTCGTACCTGCGGCGGAAGATCGACGCCGGACGCGAGCCGATGATCCACACCCGGCGCGGAGCCGGTTACCTGATCAAGCCCGCCTCCTCATGACCCGACGGCGACGACCGCGGCCGCGGGCCCTGCGGACCCGGCTCGTGGTCGCGTCGGTGGCGCTGATCGCCGTGGTCTGCGCGGTGATCGGGACCGTGACGACGGTGGCGCTGCGCTCCCATCTGTACGAGCAGCTGGACAAGCAGGTGGACGAGGTCGCGATGCGGGTGTCCGGGTTCGGGCCGCCCGGCGACCGCCGGCCGGGCGGCGGGGGCCCGCAGGGGATGGACCTCGACGAGTTCGTCACCCGCGGACCGCAGCCTCGCGACACGGTCGTCGCCGAGGTCCGGGACGGTGTCGTCGTCGACGCCAAGTACGGTGAGAAGGACGACGACAGCACCAACTTCAGCGGCACCAGCCCGGTCGCCCTCACCGAGGCGGAGCGCGCCGCGCTGGCGTCCGTCCCCCGGGACGGCGACCGGCACACCGTCGAGATCGGCGGCCTCGGCGACTACCGAGTGGAGTACAAGGACGGCTACTACGCCGCCGTCCCGACCTCCGAGGTGACCAGCACCGTCAACACCCTGATCCTGGTGGAGGCCAGCGTCACCGCCGCCGGTCTCATCGCCGCCTCCCTCGCCGGGACCGTCATCGTCGGCGTCGCCACCCGCCCCCTGCGCCGGGTCGCCGCCACCGCCGGCCGGGTCTCCGAACTCCCCCTGCACGCGGGCGAGGTGAACCTCGACGAACGCGTCCCGGAGTCCGAGTGCGACCCGCACACCGAGGTCGGCCGGGTCGGGTCCGCCCTCAACCGGATGCTCGACCACGTGCACGGGGCGCTGCACGCACGGCAGGAGAGCGAGACGCGGGTACGGCAGTTCGTCGCGGACGCCAGCCACGAGCTGCGCACCCCGCTGTCCTCCATCCGCGGGTACGCCGAACTCACCCGCAGAGGACGCGAACAGGTCGGCCCCGACACCCGGCACGCGCTCGGCCGCATCGAGTCCGAGGCCGGGCGGATGACCCTCCTGGTCGAGGATCTGCTGCTGCTCGCCCGCCTGGACGCCGGGCGGCCGCTGCGGTTCGAGCGGACCGACCTCGTACCGCTGGTCGTGGACGCCGTCAGCGACGCCCGCGCGGCCGGGCTCGACCACAACTGGCGGCTCGACCTGCCCGAGGAACCGGCACCGGTCTCGGCGGACGCCGCCCGCCTCCAGCAGGTGCTGGTCAACCTGCTGGGCAACGCCCGCAACCACACCCCGCCCGGCACCACCGTCACCGCGCGGGTGCGGGCGGGCGGCGGGTGGCTGTGCGTGGACGTCGAGGACAACGGGCCCGGGATCCCCGCGGAGCTGCTGCCGCACGTCTTCGAACGGTTCGCGCGGGGCGACTCCGCGCGCTCCCGGGCCACCGGCTCGACGGGGCTCGGGCTCGCCATCGTGCACGCCGTGACGACCGCGCACGGCGGCGGTGTGACCGTCACGAGCGTGCCGGGGCGGACGGTCTTCACCGTGCGTCTGCCCGCGCCGCCGGACCCGGCCGGCGACCGGGCGTACTCACAGGCGCGGCACAGCCTCACCACACGGGTGCGACAGGGGAGTTGAGAAGAGTCGGTCCCATGCGAACCGACTCTTCTCCCGGCTCCCTGCCGGCGCGGGAGCATCTCCCGGCCACAGGAGCCGGTACGCCTGTCCTGGACGTAGTGGTCCCCGTCTACAACGAGGAGAAGGACCTCGGGCCGTGCGTCCGGCGGCTGCACGAGCACCTCACCCGGACGTTCCCCTACGCCTTCCGCATCACCGTCGCGGACAACGCCTCCACCGACGCCACCGAGCACGTCGCGGCCCGGCTGGCGGCGGACCTCGTGGAGGTCAGGTCCGTCCGCCTCGAGCAGAAGGGCCGGGGGCGGGCCCTGCGGACCGTCTGGTCCGCCTCGGACGCCCCGGTCCTCGCCTACATGGACGTGGACCTCTCCACCGACCTCAACGCGCTGCTGCCGCTGGTGGCGCCGCTGATCTCCGGGCACTCCGACCTCGCGATCGGCTCGCGGCTCGCCCGCAGCTCGCGGGTGGTGCGCGGCGCCAAGCGGGAGTTCATCTCCCGCACCTACAACCTCATCCTGCGCGGCTCCCTCCAGGCCCGCTTCTCCGACGCCCAGTGCGGCTTCAAGGCGATCCGCCGGGACGTCGCCCAGGTGCTGCTGCCGCTGGTGGAGGACACGGGCTGGTTCTTCGACACCGAGATGCTGGTCCTCGCCGAGCGTGCCGGGTGCCGGATACACGAGGTCCCGGTCGACTGGGTCGACGACCCCGACTCCACCGTGCACATCGTCCGGACCGCGACCGACGACCTCAAGGGCGTGTGGCGGGTCGGCAGGGCGCTGGCCACCGGGTCGCTGCCGCTGGACCGGCTGGCCCGGCCCTTCGGCGACGACCCGCGCGACCGTGAGCTGACGGGCGTACCGCAGGGGCTGGCCCGGCAGCTCGTCGGGTTCTGCGTCGTGGGCGTCCTGTCCACCCTCTTCTACCTGCTCCTCTACAGCGGCTTCCGCGTCTTCGCCGGCTCCCAGGTCGCCAACGCGCTCGCCCTGCTGGTCTCGGCGGTCGCCAACACCGCCGCCAACCGGCGGCTGACCTTCGGGGTGCGGGGCCGGGGCGGTGCGGTGCGGCACCAGGCGCAGGGGCTGGTCGTCTTCGGCATCGGTCTCGCGCTGACCAGCGGCTCGCTCGCCGCCCTGAGCGCGGCGACGACCGACCCGGACCACTCCACCGAGCTGGCGGTGCTGATCGCGGCCAACCTCGCGGCCACCGTCCTGCGCTTCCTGCTCTTCCGCGCCTGGGTGTTCCCGGAGACGCCGGCCACCGAGGCCGGCCATGTACCGGAGCCCGGGGTTCCTGATCAGTACCTGGTCTGGGGCGACGCGACCGCGCGCCTCCAGCCGGTCCACCCCGCCGCCGACACCGACCCGAGGAACGGACGATGACGACGCACTACGAACGGCCCGCGCCCGCCGGGGACACCCCAACCCCAGGCGTCGAGGGCGGGGAGCCGCCGTCCCGCGCCCCGTCCGCGCACCGCGGCACCCGCCGGTCCGGGCTGCACGGACTGTGGCGGGGCCGCCCCGAGGACCCCCGCTGGGTCCGTCCGGCCTTCCTCGGCCTGCTGCTGGCCACCGCGCTGCTCTACCTCTACAACCTGAGTGCCTCGGGCTACGCCAACTCCTTCTACTCGGCGGCCGTCCAGGCGGGCAGTGAGTCCTGGAAGGCGTTCTTCTTCGGCTCGCTCGACGCGGGCAACGCCATCACCGTCGACAAGCCCCCGGCCGCCCTGTGGCCGATGGCGCTGGCGGTGCGGGTCTTCGGGCTCTCCTCCTGGTCGATCCTCGTCCCCGAGGTGCTGATGGGCGTCGGGACGGTCGCCGTCGTGTACGCGGCCGTGCGCCGCCGGTTCGGCCCCGCGGCCGGCCTGATCGCCGGTGCGGTGCTGGCGCTCACGCCGGTCGCGGCGCTGATGTTCCGCTTCAACAACCCGGACGCGCTGCTGGCCCTGCTGATGTCCGTCGCCTGCTACCTCGTCGTACGGGCGCTGGAGGACGGCCGGACCAAGTGGCTGGTGTGGGCGGGGGCCGCGATCGGCTTCGCGTTCCTGGCGAAGACCCTCCAGGCCTTCCTGATCCTGCCCGCGCTCGCCCTCGTCTACGGCGTCTGCGCGCCGGTGCGGCTGCGCAGGCGGCTCGGGCAGCTCGCGCTGGCGGCCCTCGCCATCGTCGTCTCCGGCGGCTGGTGGGTCGCGGTCGTGGAGCTGTGGCCCGCGTCGTCCCGCCCGTATGTCGGCGGCTCGCAGAACAACAGCTTCCTGGAGCTGACCTTCGGCTACAACGGCCTCGGCCGGCTCAACGGCGAGGAGACCGGCAGCGTCGGCGGCGGCGGGGGCCCCGGTGGCGCGGGCGGCGGGATGTGGGGCGAGACCGGCTGGGACCGGATGTTCAACTCCGAGATCGGCGGCCAGATCTCCTGGCTGCTGCCGGCCGCCCTGATCCTGCTCGTCGCGGGCCTGGTCGCCACGCGCCGCGCGGGCCGCACGGACACCGCACGCGGGTCCTTCCTGGTCTGGGGCGGTTCGCTGCTGATGACCGCGGCCGTCTTCAGCTACATGGCCGGCATCTTCCACCAGTACTACACGGTGGCCCTGGCGCCCTACCTGGCGGCCGTGGTCGGCATGGGTGCCGCGGCGCTGTGGGAGCGGCGGGAGCGGATCTGGGCCTCGCTCGCCCTCGCGGCGGCCGTCACGGCGACGGCGGCGTGGGGATACGTGCTGCTCAACCGCACACCGGACTACCTGCCGTGGCTGAAGTGGCTGGTCCTGGTCGGCGGCCTGGCCGCCGCGCTCGGGCTGGTCTTCGCCGGGCGGCTGGGGCGCCGGATCGTCCTCGCGGTCGCCGGGCTGGGCCTCGTGGCGTCGCTGGCGGCGCCGACGGCGTACACGCTGAGCACCGTGCGGGAGGGGCACAGCGGCTCCATCGTCACGGCCGGTCCGTCCGGCGCGAGCATGATGGGCGGCCCAGGCGGCGGCCGCGGCGGCTTCCCGGGCGGCGGCGACTTTCCCGGCGGCGGAACCCCGCCCGGCCAGGGCCAGGGCCAGGGCCAGGGCCAGGGACAGGGACAAGGTCAGGGCCAGGGTCAGGGCGGTGCCGGCAGCGGAGGCTTCCCGGGAGGCGCGCCGGGCCGGAACGGCCAGATGCCGGGCGGCCAGGCCCCGAACGGTCAGACGGCACCGAACGGTCAGACGGCACCGAACGGCCGGACCGGCGAGGGCGGCCGCACGGGCGCCGGCGGGATGGGCGGCGGCGCGGGCGGGCTGCTCAACGGCGCCCAGGTCGACTCCGAGGCCAAGAAGCTCCTGGAGACGGACGCCGGGGACTACACCTGGGCGGCCGCCGCGATCGGCTCCCAGAACGCCGCGAGCTACCAGCTCAGCACCGGCGACCCGGTGATGGCGATCGGCGGCTTCAACGGCACGGACCCGTCACCGACCCTGGCCCAGTTCAAGAAGTACGTGGCCGACGGCAGGATCCACTACTTCATCGGCGGCGGTGGCATGGGAGGCGACTCCGGCACCGCGTCGCAGATCACCTCCTGGGTCGAGGCCAACTTCAAGGAGGTCACGGCCGGCTCGGCCACCTTCTACGACCTCACCCAGCCGACGAGCTGACCGGAGGACCGGCGTAGGCCCGCTCCGGTGCACCTCTGGTGCACAGTGTCTGTTGTACAGCGTATGGGAGACCCTATACGCTGTACAACATGACGACGTCCTCCCAGGAACAGAAGGCCGCTCCCACGGTCCAGGGCCACCCGCAGCGCTGGCTGATCCTCGGTGTCATCAGCCTCGCCCAGCTCACGGTGGTGCTGGACAACACCGTGCTCAACGTGGCCATCCCCTCGCTCACCGGCGAACTGGGCGCGTCCACCTCCGACATCCAGTGGATGATCAACGCCTACTCGCTGGTCCAGTCCGGCCTGCTGCTCACCGCGGGCAGCGCCGCCGACCGCTACGGCCGCAAGAAGATGCTCGCGGCCGGCCTCGCCCTGTTCGGCCTGGGCTCGCTGGCCGCGGGACTCGCGGAGACCACCGGTCAGCTGATCGCGGCACGGGCCGGGATGGGCGTCGGCGGCGCCCTGCTGCTGACCACCACGCTCGCCGTGGTCATGCAGATCTTCGCACCCGACGAGCACGCGAAGGCCATCGGCATCTGGAGCGCGGTCAGCGCGCTCGGCTTCGCCTGCGGTCCGCTGATCGGCGGGTTCGTGCTCGACCACTTCTGGTGGGGCGCGATCTTCCTGATCAACCTGCCGGTCGTCGTCCTCGGTCTGGTCGCGGTCGTGACCCTGGTCCCCGAGTCGAAGGACCGGCGGGGCGACCGCCCCGATCTGCTCGGCGCCGTCCTCTCCACGATCGGGATGGCCGCGCTCGTCTACGCGATCATCTCCGGCCCCGAGCACGGCTGGTCGTCGGGCAGGGTCCTGGCCACGGCCGCCGTCGCGGTGGGGGTGCTCGGTCTCTTCGCGTACTGGGAGAGCCGGGTCCCGTATCCGATGCTCGACCTCCAGTTCTTCCGCGACCTGCGGTTCACGGGCGCGGTGGCCGGTCTGGTGCTGATCACCTTCGGGATGGGCGGCGCGCTGTTCCTGCTGACCCAGCACCTCCAGTTCGTGCTCGGATACGGCCCGTTGGAGGCGGGGCTGCGGACGGCGCCGCTCGCCCTGACGGTGGTGCTGCTCAACTTCTCCGGCGTGGCGGCGAAGTGGCTGGCCCGGCTGGGCACGCCGGTGGCGGTGCTGCTGAGCATGGTGCTGATGTCGGCGGGCCTGGTGTGCATCGCCACCCTGGCAGGGCAGGGCTACGCCGGCACGCTGCTGGGGCTGCTGCTGATCGGCGTGGGGTGCGCGCTCGGCAACCCGGCCATGGCACACGCCCTGATGAGCGCGATTCCGCCGGCCAGGGCCGGGGTCGGCGCGGGGGTCAACGGTACGTTGGCGGAGTTCGGCAACGGGCTGGGCGTTGCCGTGCTGGGGGCGGTGCTGAACTCGCGCTTCGCGGCGCTGGTGCCCGTCGCGGCGACGTCGTTGCCGGGCGCGCTGGCCGCGGCGGAGGGCGAGGCGGAGCGGGAGCGGGTGATCGACGCGTTCTCCTCCGGCCTCGAGAGCAGTCAGTTGGTGGGGGCGGTGGCCGTGCTGCTCGGTGGGGTGGTGGCGGCGGTGCTGCTGCGG
>NZ_QHJH01000205.1 GCF_003947455.1 Streptomyces sp. WAC 04229
GCCCCCGCCACCCCCGCTCACGAGGCCGCCGGTCCGCTCCTCCCGCACGACGAGGGCGACAAGCTCGGCCGGCGGCTGCACCACGCGGTGGCCGGGTTCGTGGACGCGCCGCGCGCCTCCGTCGAGGAGGCGGACCGGGTCCTGGAGGAGCTCGCCGCGCGCCTGGCGGACGCGGTGACGCACCGCCGCCACACCTTGCGCACCTCCTGGCAGGACACCGGCGAGGAGGGCCGCGCCCCGACCACCGACACCGAACAACTCCGCCTCGTTCTGCGGGACTACCGCGAGCTGGCGGACCGCATGATGCGCCTGTGACGCGCAGGCGTCACCGCTCCGCCCGGCGCTCCCGCCACTGCCGTACGACCTCGTCGACGTCGTAGGGCTTCCTACCCAGCGGGGGGCCGGGCGGCGGCTTGAGCAGCATGTCGCGGATCTTGACGTTGACCGCCTCGACGATCCGGCGGACCACCCGCTCCGACGGCGCCTTCAGGGCCGCCTCCAGGGCGTCCTCCGCCTCCTTGCGCAGGGCGAGGGCGGGCGGCAGCACGGAGAAGCCCTCGCGGGCCATCTTCCTCTTCACCCACCACAGTTCGTCGTAGGTGCTGTCCATCTCGCTCGCGAGGGGCTTGCCCGCGCCGGGCAGTCGCTCGAACTCGCCGCGCGCTTCCGCTTCGCGAATCTGTCTGTCGACCCAGGACTCGAAGTCGACGCCAGGTGGCTTTCGCTCGGTCATGACCCCATTGTGCCGGACACCGTGCCACCGGCCGATCTATCATTCGGCGGCGACAATCCAACGACGGACGTCCTGAGGTCTTCGAAGGAGCGCACGTGCTCGAACTGACCATGGCCACGGTCATCGCGGCGGACGCGGGCGCCACGGCCGGCATGCAGATGGCCGAGGCGCCCAGCGAGCCGGACGCGGTACTGCGGGTGGGCCGGGACAAGTCCGTGTGCAGGCTGTCGACGCCGGAGGACTGGCTGTTCGTCTCCCGGGTCCACCTGGAGTTCCGGTGCGGTCCCGACGGCACGTGGCGGCTGACCTGGCTGCGCGGCTCCCAGCCGGATCCGTCCTCCGAGGTCCGGCTGACCGTGGGTCCGCACGTGCAGGCGGTGGCGTACGGCGGCACCGTGCCGCTGCCGAGGGGCGGCAGCGGCGAGATCGTGGTCCAGGACCGGTCGGAGCCGCGCAGCGTCAACGTCGGCTTCTACCACGAGGTGTAGGACCGGAAGCGGTCGTTCAGGCCAGCACGCGTGCCAGTGCGAAGCCGTCGTGGCCCTTGCCTCCGACGGTCTGGATCGCGGTGCCGCTGAGCCTGGGGTGGGCGCCGATCAGTTCGATGGCGGCGCGGGTGCCGCGTACGTCGTCGCCGGTGTCGTCGGGGTCGGCGACCCGCCCTTCGCGGACCACGTTGTCGATGACGACGAGGCTGCCGGTGCTGGTGAGTCTGAGGGCCCACTCCAGGTAGTGCGGGTTGTTGCCCTTGTCGGCGTCGATGAAGACCAGGTCGAAGGGGGCGGGGTTCTCGTCGGCGAGCTTCGGCAGCGATTCCAGCGCGGGGCCCACGCGCACGTCGACGAGGGCGTCGAGACCGGCCCGGGCCAGGTTGCGGGTGGCGATCTCGGCGTGCCGGGCGCTGTACTCCAGCGTGACGAGGCGGCCGTCGGCGGGCAGGGCGCGGGCCATCCAGATGGTGCTGTAGCCGCCGAGGGTGCCGATCTCCAGGATGGTGCGGGCGCCCTGGATCTGGGCGAGGAGCTGGAGGAATTTGCCCTGGTTGGCGGTGACGTTCACCGGCGGCAGCTGGGCGGCCTCGCTCTCCCTCAGGGCAGCCTCCAGCGCGGGGTCCTCGGGGGTGAGATGGCTGATGAAGTAGGCGTCGACGTCTTCCCAGAGCTGCGACTCGCTCATGAGGGGCCTCTCGTGTGCGTCGTTAGTCTTCCTAAGTAGATGCGCTGACGAAGATATGCCGTGGGACGGGAGTGCGCCGGTGGTTCCGGTGGGCGTGTTTCGGCCGTTGCGGCGGCGTGGGCGCGGGCCGGGAACGGATGTTCGCGGGCCCCGCGCTTGCCGGGTGCCTCCCCCACTCTCGGCTTCGCTCGAGCGGGGGGACCCCCACCGCCCACCCGTGCCGCCCCGGGGGTGCCTCCCAGGCCGTTCAGGCACTGGGGGCACGACTGCCCGCAGCTGGGGGCAAGGCAAACAGCCGTGTGCGGCGGCCCACCACCGAACCAGAAGCGCTACGCCGGCCCCCACCCCGCCCGCCCGGGCGCCGCAGACGTCAGTGGGGTGCCCTCGCCGGTGCCGACCCCGGCAACGGCCGCCCCGCCGACTCCGACATGAACCACACCGCGACGCCACCGACCACGGCCGCCGCCATCATGTAGTAGGCGGGCATCATCATGTCGCCCGTGGCCCCGATCAGTGCCGTCACCACCAGGGGCGTCGTCCCGCCGAAGAGGGACACGGAGACGTTGAAGCCGATCGACAGCGACCCGTACCGCACCCGCGTCGGGAACAGCGCCGGCAGCGCGGACGGCATCGAAGCGGTGAAGCACACCAGCAGCAGCCCCAGCGCGGCCATCCCCAGCCCCACGGCCACCAGGCTGCCCTCGCGGATCAGCAGCAGCGCCGGGACGGACAGCAGCAGGAACCCCGCGCAGCCCGCGGCGATCACCGGCCGCCGTCCGACCCGGTCGGTCAGCGCGCCCGCGAACGGCTGGACGACCATCATCAGCGCCATCACGGCCAGCACCACGAGCAGCCCGTGCGTCTCGTCGTACTGCAGCTCGCTCGTCAGATAGCTCGGCATGTACGACAGCAGCATGTAGTCGGTGACGTTGAAGACCAGCACCAGGCCGACGCAGAGCAGCAGCGCCCGCCACTGCCCGGTGACCATCTCCCGCAGCGGCACCTTCGGCCGCTCCTTCTCCGCCTTCGCCACCTCGGCCGCGAACGCCGGCGTCTCCTCCAGCCGCATCCGCAGATACAGCCCGACGATGCCCATCGGCCCGGCGATCAGGAACGGGATCCGCCACCCCCAGGACGTGAGGTCGCCGTCCGAGAGCAGCGCCGTCATGAGGGTCACCAGACCCGCACCGCCGATGTACCCGGCCAGCGTGCCGAACTCCAGCCAGCTCCCGAGGAACCCGCGCCGCTTGTCCGGGGCGTACTCCGCGATGAAGGTGGACGCGCCCGCGTACTCACCCCCGGTCGAGAAGCCCTGCACCAGCCGCGCGGCCAGCAGCAGCACCGGCGCCCACACGCCGATCGTCGCGTAGGACGGAATCAGCCCGATCGCGAACGTACCCGCCGCCATGAGGATCATCGTCAGGGCGAGCACCTTCTGCCGCCCGACCCGGTCCCCGAGCGGCCCGAAGACCATGCCGCCGAGCGGCCGGACCAGGAAGGCGGCCGCGAAGGCACCGAAGGTGGACAGGAGCTGTGCCGTCGGGTTGCCCGAGGGGAAGAACACCTTGCCGAGCGTCACGGCGATGTAGCTGTAGACACCGAAGTCGAACCACTCCATCGCGTTGCCGAGCGCCGCCGCCTTGACGGCACGCCTGACCAGCGCGGGATCGGTGACAGTGGGCTCGGCGCCGGAAGGCGACGCGGACGCGGACGAGGAGACCGAGGGGGACGACGCGGTGGCGACGTGGGCGGCCGACAAGACTTCGCTCGCCTACCTTTCGACGGGGACAGGGACGCCACGACCCGCACGGCGGCGCTGTCGCCGGGCCGGAAAGAGCCCGCGGCGCTCGGCCACGGGCAGAAAAACGACCATAGGCGCTGATCCGCCGCTTACGCCCGGTATGCTTTTCGTTGCACTGTGCACCAAAACGGCGTACATGCAGGGGTGTCCGCGCGCCGCGGACCACCGTGTACGCCGCGACCTGTGATCCTTCTCGCGAAAAACGTCCCGGAAACCGCGGAACGAAACGCGGACGGCGGTCAGGTTGCGCGGGGGCTGCCTGCGTCTTCTCCCGGGGGTGGTGCGAGCCTCATAGGGTTCGCAGGAAAGACACACTGCGTACACGGGCGCGGTACGGGCGGTTCTACGGGGCGGGAGGCCGACGAGGCGTGGCGAATGCGGAGCACAGTGGACGACCGGCGGAGTCCTTCGGAGCGTCGGCCGCCGACGCGACCAGAGCAAGGCTGCGCGCCGCGCGCCTGGGCCTGTGGCTGATCGCCGCCGTCCTCGCCGCACGACAGCTGGCCGCGGTGCTCGGCACACCGCGGGGCGAACGCCTGACGGACCTGGAGACCTGGGTCGGTGAGCACGGCGTCCTGCATGTGAAGGGGTCGCTGTACGAATCCACGCAGTTCACCGGCACGCCGTTCGTGGGCCTCGTCCTCAAGCCCTTCACCCGCGCCGCCGAACAGGCCCTCGGCTGGGGCTGGACCTTCGGCTCGCTGCTGCTGGTCGTGGCCCTCGGCCTGGTCGCCGCCCGCGCCCTGCCGCAGCCCGTCGGCCGCCGTACGGCGCTGCTGGCGGCGCCCGTGGCCGTCAGCCTGCTGATGCTGTCCCTGCCGGTGCGCAACGCGCTGTGGCTCGGCCAGACCAGCATCATCCCGGTGCTGCTCGTCCTGGTCGGCTGCTTCGCGGTACGCGGCGCGCACGGCGACCGGATCGGCGGCGTCCTCATCGGCGTCGCCGCGGCCTTCCAGCCGACCGTGCTGCTCTTCGCCCCCTTGCTGTGGTTCACCGACCGCAGACGCGCCGCCGTGTCCACGGGGGTCACCTTCGTCGCCTGCACCGCCGTCGCCTGGGCGGCCATGGCGCAGGACTCGTACACCTACTGGGTGCACCACATGGCCGGCGTGGGCCTGGGCGGCGAGGCCGACGACCTCGCCAACCAGTCACTGCACGGCGCCCTGCTGCGACTCGGCCTCTCCGGCCCGCTGGAGATCGTCCTCTTCCTCGTCCTCGGCGCGGCCGTCGCCGGCCTGGCCCTGCGCCGGGCCGTGCGCTACGCCCGCGACGGCCAGCTGCTGCTCGCGGTCGCCGTGACCGGCTGCGCGGCCGTCGTGGTCTCCCCGGCCACCTGGCAGCACCAGCTGCTGTGGGTGCTGCCCGCCCTGGTCGGCCGGGTCGGAAAGCGCGCCTCCGACCGGTACGTGTGGCCGGTCGCCGTCATCCTGGTCATGACGCTGCCCGCGAAGATGATGCTGCCGAACATGGCCGTGCTCTACCCGCTGCGCGACAACGTCGTCCTGCTCGCGGCGCTGGCCGCCGCCGTCGCCGTGCCCTTCCTGCCGCGCACGTCGCCGTACTTCGCCACGCCGGTCCCGACGAGCCACGCCCCGGCGGTCCCGACCCGCTTCAAGCACGTCCCCCTGCTCCCGTTCCTGCGCCGGGTCCTCACCCGCCCGAACCTGCTCCTGGAGCTGCTCCTCATCCGGGTCACGTACGCCGCCTACTCCCAGGTCCGCCTCGCGGCGACCGGCGGCAGCAACTCGGCGGGCCGGGCCCGCGCCGAGGAGCACGGGTGGCAGATCCTCGACATCGAGCGCTTCCTGCACATCGACATCGAGCACGCCGTCAACCACGCGGTGGTGAAGGTCGGCTGGCTGCGGGACTTCTTCGACTTCTACTACACCTCGTTCCACTTCGTCGTCCCGCTGGCGGTCCTGGGCGTCCTGTACTGGCGCCGTCCGGTCGACTACCGCTGGGCCCGCGCCTCCCTGGGCTTCGCCACCCTGCTGGCCCTGGTCGGCTTCTGGCTGTACCCGCTGGCCCCGCCGCGGCTCATGCCGGGGCTCGGCATCATCGACACGGTGCACGGCGTGCAGGACTTCACGAAGCCGGACTACGGCACCCTGACGCACCTCACCAACCAGTACGCGGCGATGCCGTCGCTGCACTTCGGCTGGTCGCTGTGGTGCGGCGTGGCGATCGCGATCATCGCGCCGAGGATGTGGATGAAGGCGCTGGGCCTGCTCCACCCCCTCTTCACCGCCTCGGCCATCGTGGCGACCGGCAACCACTGGCTCCTGGACGCGGTGGGCGGCGCGGCCGTGGTGGCCGCGGGCTTCGGCCTGACCTACCTGTTCCAGGGCCCGAGGGCCAGGACCCTCACGGCGGCGGCGGTCACCGCGAACACACCCGAGCCCCGGGCCGCTTCGGAAGCCGTCAGCAGCGATCCGCCGAGCCCGGCGAAGGACCGTACCGGGAACTGAGCCGGTACTCACCCGGCGCCTCGACGGTCAGCCGGGTGAAGTCGCCGTCCCGCGCGAGGCAGCCGCCGTCGGACCGCAGCCACGGCGACCAGGCGACCCGCACGGTCACCGCGCCGGGCCGGTCCACGCGCAGTACGAGGTCGACGCCGGTGCTGGTCACGACGGTGCCGGGGGTGGAGACGAGCGGTACGGCGTCCCGCACCCGGTAGACCCTCCAGTGGGGGTCCTGCCAGACGGGCTCCAGCCAGTCGGGCCGCAGGTCCGGGTCGCGCACCAGTGCCGCCTCCGCCCTGGCCGGGCCGTCCGGCTTGCCGAGGGGGAGGACGACGAGACCGACCGCCCAGTGGTCCAGCCAGGCCCGGTAGGTGGCAGCGGAGAAGCTGCCGTCGTAGAAGAGGCGGGCGCGCTCCACGTCGAGCTGCCGGTTCCAGCCCCGGGCCAGATTGACGTGCGGGGCGAGCCGGGCGGCCTCGCGGTGGTCGCGGGCGGGCACCACCTCCACCCGCGTACGGTCGGCGCCCAGTCCTTCCAGCGCCCGCACGACCCCGTCCGTCTCGGCCGCCCAGGCGGGCACCACGGTGTACTCCCGCAGGTCGTCGGCGGTCTTCTTGCCCACCCAGCCGACGGAGAAGACGAGCGCGACGGCGAGCAGCCCGCGCGCGAAGCGCCGCAGCCGGGCGGTCACGGGCGGCGGCGGGCCGTGGAGCAGGGCCGCGCACAGCACGGCGGGCGCGAACAGTTCAGCGAACCGTTCGACGTTCGTCCCGACCGGCGAGGCGACGAGGTACGTCAGTACGGTGCCGGTCGCGTAGACGGCCCCGCCCCACCGGGCGACCCGCCAGGTACGGGGGGCCAGCACGGTGACGGCGAGGCCGAGCACGACCGGCGGCCATATGCGGCCCGCCGGCATCGGCTGCTCCCCGCTGAAGGGGAACAGCAGCGTCGTCAGCCCGACGACGGCGGCCGGGGGTATGAGGAGCACCAGAGCGCGCCCCCAGTCCCGCACCATCAGGTACCCGGCCCCCACCACGGCGAGGAACAGCCCGGCCACCGGCGAGGCCAGGGTGGCCAGCGCCGCGTACCCGGCGGCAAGGTACGGCCTCCGCTCCCGGACCAGCGGCACGCAGGCGGCCACGGCGAAGGCGACGCCGAGCGCGAAGGTGGTCCGGCCCGAGGCGACGTTGCACCACAGCGCGAGCGACGCGAGCAGCGCGGGGCCGAGCGGCCGCTTCACCCCGCACCGCACGATCAGCACGGCCGCCAGCCAGGAGGCGGCCAGGCCGGAGACCAGGGTGACCGTGCGCACCCCGAACAGGGCCATCAGGTACGGCGAGACGACGCTGTAGTTGGCGGTGTGCATCCCGCCGTACCAGAACAGCCCGTACGCCGAACCCCCGTGCCGTGAGGCGAAGTCCGCCCACGCCTGCTGGGCGGCGAGATCGCCCCCGCCCGTGGCGAGAAACACCCACCACACCGCGTACAGCGGGATGGTGGGCACCGTGGCGAGCAACGGCACGCGATGCCGGTGCCCGAAGGCACGCAGGGCATCGCTCGCGCGTCTCTCCTGACGCCGATCGGGCCTGGGGAGGGTGAGTTCGGCAGGGACCACGGTCGGGGTTTCCGTTCGGCGTCATCGGGGTGCACGGCTGGTGCACGTGCGAAGACGGTAATTCGAACAGAAAAGTTGACCGGGTCTGGTCAGATCATTCGGGAGTGGTGGCGGCCCGGCCGACGACTAGGCCAGTGACTCCTGCGACGGTACGACGACCCCGTACATGTCGGCGACCGTGGCGAGGGCGCTGTAGTGCACCTGGTGGGCGTCGAGTTCGGTGTCCGCGACCGGGAGGGCGCGGGTGGCGCAGGCGTCGGCGACGACCGTGGGGCGGTTGCCGCGCAGGAAGGCGCCCTGGGCGGTGAAGGCCACGCACATGTGCGTCATGAAGCCGGCCACGACGATGTCGTCGTTGCCCGCCGCGTCGACGTGCTCGCCCAGGTCCGTGCCGAAGAAGGAGTCCGGTGCCTTCTTGGTGACGACGGGTTCGCCGTCGACCGGCGCGACGCTCGGGTGGATCTGCCCGATCTCGGCCCCGAGGTCGTACGGGGTGCCCGCGCCGCCGTCGTGGACGACGTGGATGACCTCGGCGCCTTCCCGGCGGGCGCGGGCCAGCAGCCGGGCACCGGCGTCGAGCGCGGCCTGCCAGCCGTCGAGTTCCATCACGCCGGTCGTGTAGGTGTTCTGGTAGTCGACGAGGACGAGGGTGGAATCGGCGAGCTTGGCGGGGGTGTCGTCGAGTCCGTTGAGGCGGCGGAGGGTGGTTCTGGGCATGGGAAGTCTCCTGGTGCCGGGGGGAATTGGTCTGCCTGCGCCTTCGACGCTATGACCCCCCGGCGATGTCGGCAATGTCGTCTAACCTGCAGATACCGACATGGTGGCGACACTCGACGTCTGGGAGACCCTTGAAACCCTTTCACCCCGTGGAAAGACTGATCGTCGTCGTCCTCTTCGAGGGCGTCGACCTGCTGGACGTCACCGGACCGCCGGAGGTGTTCTCCCTCGCGCGGCGCGAGACGGAGGACGCGGCGGGGTACGAGGTGGTCCTCGCCGCCGGGACCACGGACCCGGTCGCCACCGCGGCAGGGGTCCGCGTCCTGCCCGACGCCACGTTCGAGGCGATGTGCACGCGGCGCATCGACACCCTGATCGTGCCCGGCGCGGTCGAGGTGGACGACCGCCGCAGGGTCCGGGCGCTCACCGACCCGGCGGTGGTCGAGTGGGTGAGGAGGCTCGCGGAACGGACCCGACGGGTCACGTCGGTCTGTGTCGGAGCGCACATCCTCGCGGCCGCCGGACTCCTCGACGGCAAGCGGGCCACGACGCACTGGTCGACCGCGCGGCAACTCGCGGACGACCACCCGGCGGTCGAGGTCGACGCCGACCCGATCTTCGTCCGCGAGGGCGACGTGTGGACCGGCGCGGGCATCAGCTCCTGCCTGGACCTGTCCCTCGCCCTGGTCGCCGACGACCTCGGCGAGGCGGTGGCCCTGCGCGTGGCCCGGCAGTTGGTGATGTATCTCAAGCGGCCGAGCGGGCAGAGCCAGTTCAGCGTCCCGCTGGAGCAGGTCTCCACGACCCGGCGCGTCGAGGAGCTGCGCCACCACATCATGCGCAACCTCGCCGAACCGCTCACCGTCGCCGACCTCGCCGCCCGCCTCCACGTCAGCGACCGCCAGCTCACCCGCATCTTCAAGACGGAACTCGGCACGACCCCGCACGCCTACATCGAGTCCGCCCGCGTCGAGGCGGCCCGCCACCGGCTCGAATCCACCGACGCCACCCTGGACCGCCTCGCCACCACCTGCGGCTTCGGCACCGTCGACACGTTGGTCAGAGCCTTCCGCCGCCGCCTCGACACGACCCCTACGGAGTACCGGCGCAGATTCCGGACGGGGTTGGCCGGGTGACCCGGGTCAATCGAGTTCCCCGGGCCCGTAGTGCGCGTGTTCCGCTCCTGCCGCCAAGGCCCAGTAGCGGTCCCCGTACGACCAGTGCCACCACTCGGTCGGGTAGTTGACCAGGCCGGCCGAGGTGAGTGCGGTGCCGAGAAGGGTGCGGTGGGAGCGGGCCTCGGCGGTGATGTCGTCGGCGTGCGTGTAGCAGGCGCCCTTGCTCTCCTCCGGGGTCGCGTTCATCCGCGTACCCATGTCCAGTTCGCGGCCCTCGGCATCCGCGAGCGTGAGGTCGACCGCCGCGCCCGCGCTGTGGGGTGCTATCTCGGGCGGGGAGACGTAGCGGCTGGCCGCCGAGCGGATCTGGTCGGGGGACCACTGCGGGTTCTCGGCGCGGAGACGGGACGCGTACTCGTCGAAGTAGCGACGTTGGAGGGCGGGTGGACGGTACCCCTCGACGAAGAGCAGCCGTAGTCCTCGCGGCAGCCGTGCCTGGGCTTCGAGGAGCCGGGTGAGCACCCCTTCCCGCAGGTGGAAGCAGGAGCCGGCGGAGACCTGCAACTTGCGCCGGTCGGTCAGCAGGGCGCCACCGCGCCGCACGTCCACGAGCGGTTCGCCGCACTCCTGTACCGGCACGGCGGCCACCTTCGGGTCGGACATCAGAACGATCTCGGTCATGGCGTGATCATCTCGCAATCCGGTTCGCCGGTCGGTCGGCTCGGCCGTGGGCGTATACACAGACGTATACTTCCGGCATGAGTGATGCGATGATCCGGGTCCCCGCCGAAGTGCGGGACCGTCTGGCAGTGATCGCGGAGGCGCGGGGGACATCGATCCGGTCCCTGGTGCAGGAGTTCGCGGAGTCGACGCTGACGGAGGAAGAGCGTCGGGAGCGGGCCGAGCGGGCGCGCGCCTATCTGGCCGAGAACTTCGGGGTCGAGGTGGGGGACGAGGAGAGCGCGGTCATGGGACGCAGGCTCCGGGAGGCGTTCGCCCGGCAGCAGGATGAGGCCGCGTGATCCTTCACCACTTGGTGCTCGACACGCCCACGCTGGTGGCGCTGTCGGGCAATCGACAAGTGTCCGCGCTGATCCACCGGGCCTATTTCGAGACGGAGACCCGCTTGTGGGTGCCGACCCTGTGCGTCCTGGAGGCGGAGCGGGAGCTGCTCGGGATCGCCGAACACGTCGGACAACTGGACGTGATGCACACCGTTGACCTCGACTACGCGGCAGTGCTCGCGGTGACTCGTCTGGGCCGCGACGGAGTGCCGTCGGGCATCGGTGCCGCGATCCACGCCGCTCGCCACCTGCCGGAGTGGGATGCGGACGCGCTGATCGCCACGGTGGCTCCGAAGGCGTACGAAGGGCGCGGCCTGCCCGTGCTGGATCTCAACCGCTGAGGTCCAGGCGTCACCCATCCATTACGCGGGACTGTTCCCCTTGTCGGGCTCCTCGAAGGTGACCGGGGCCTCGAAGGCCGCTCTGCGGGTGGCGCGGCGCAGGGCTCTGAGGATCGGGGGGCCCAGGGTGAGGGTGAGGACGACCGTCATCGCGGCGCGGCCGCCGTCCCAGCCCAGCGACGTGGCCAGGCAGTAGGCGAGGAAGCGGGCCAGGTTGGAGGCGACCGACGCGTCCGGGTCGAAGGCGATGTTCGAGGCGAGGGTGTTCATGAAGGTCCAGCCCGCCAGGTTCATCACCGTGCCGTAGGCGAAGGCGGCCAGGAAGCCGTAGGCGGCCAGCATGAGCAGCTCCGCCCGGCCGCGCAGACGGTCGGGGCCGGGCAGCAGGCCCGCGCCCATCGTGAACCAGCCCATCGCCAGCATCTGGAACGGCATCCACGGCCCCACCCCGCCGGTGAGCAGCGCGGACGCGAACATCGTGACCGAGCCGAGGACGAAGCCGAAGCCCGGGCCGAGGACCCGCCCGCTGAGGACCATGAGGAAGAACATCGGTTCCAGGCCCGCCGTCCCCGCGCCGATGGGGCGCAGGGCCGCGCCCGCGGCCGCCAGGACGCCGAGCATCGCCACGGCCTTCGGGCCCAGGCCCGACTCCGAGATCGTCGCCGCCACCACGGCCACCAGCAGCACCAGCAGGCCCGCGAACAGCCACGGCGCGTCCTGGGCGTGCGCGTTGAGGGAGGCGTCCGGCGGGGCCAGGAAGGGCCAGCCGAAGCCCGCCACGCCCACCGCGCTGACCAGGAGCAGCGCGGTGACCGAGCGAGGGCCCAGGCGGACGGCGCGGGCCTGGCGGTCGGGAGGAGCGACAGGGGACCCGGTCATGCCAGGGCCTCCCGTACCTGCGCGACCGTGAGCCACTTGCGCGGCGCCAGGACCTTCGCCACCTGCGGCGCGAAGGACGGGGAGGCCACCACCACGTCCGCCGCCGGGCCGTCGGCGATCACCTCGCCCTCGGCGAGCAGCACCACCCGGTGGGCCAGCTCGGCGGCCAGCTCCACGTCGTGCGTGGCCAGCACGATGGCGTGCCCCTCGGCGGCCAGACCGCGCAGGATGCCGGCCAGCCGGGCCTTCGCCGCGTAGTCCAGGCCGCGCGTCGGCTCGTCCAGCAGGAGGAGGGGTGGGCGGGCGGTCAGTACGACGGACAGGGCGAGGGTCAGGCGCTGGCCCTCCGAGAGGTCGCGGGGGTGCGTGTCGTCCGTGACGCCGGGGAGCAGTTCGGTCAGCAGGGCGCGGCAGGTGCCGGGGGTCGCGTCCGCGTCCCGGTCGGCGGCCGCGCACTCGGCGGCGACCGTGTCGGCGTACAGCAGGTCCCGCGGCTCCTGGGGGACCAGGCCGACGCGGCGTACGAGGTCGCGGGGGGCCGTGCGGTGCGGCACGGCGTCGCCCGCCCGGACCGTGCCGGAGGACGGTGCGACGAGGCCGACGAGCGCGGAGAGGAGCGTCGACTTGCCGGCGCCGTTGCGGCCCATCAGGGCGACGGTCTCGCCGGGGGAGACGGTCAGGTCGACGTGGCGCAGGGCCTGGACGCGGTCGCGGCGCACGGCGAGGGAGCGGACCTCGGCGGCGTACGGGGCCGTGGTGGGGGTGGCCGTCGGCTGCGGGGCCTTGGCGCCGAGGAGTCGCCGGCGACGGGGGGCGGCGCCGAGGGC
>NZ_QHJH01000206.1 GCF_003947455.1 Streptomyces sp. WAC 04229
GTGGTGGAGTGATGGGGGTCCGGCGGTGGGGTGTTGGGCGGTGAGGGGAGCGCGGTGACCGAGTTCCGTCGCTCACGAAGGATTTGGACGGCCGCCGCCTCAGAGTCCCACCACGACCAGGGCGATGTCGTCGCGGGCGCCGTGGCTGACGCCGAGGCTCTCCAGAAGGGCGTCGGCGAGGCGCTCGGGGTCCAGGCCGAGGCACTGGGACAGGGTCTCGGTCAGGCGCCGCAGGCTGATGTCGATGTCCTCCTCCCGGCGTTCGACCAGACCGTCCGTGTAGAGGACCAGGATGTCGCCGGGCTGGTAGCCGATGCCGGCCTGGGGGCGCGGCACGTGGGTGAGCCGCGCGCCGAGCGGCGGATCGGTGGCCCGGTCGAGCAGGTGGCAGGTGCCGTCGCCGCGCATCAGGACGGGCGGCGGGTGGCCGGCACTGGAGTAGATGATCAGCTGTGAGCGGGTGTCGACGAGGGCGGTGACGGCGGTCGCTGCCAGGGCACCCTCCACGGAACGCGCGTACAGGCCCAGCACCTCCAGCGCCTGGGCGGGGCCGGGGACAGTGCGGCTGGCCGCCGACAGCGCGCTGCGCAGCATGCCCATGACGGTGGCCGCCTCCAGGCCGTGACCCACCACGTCGCCCACGGCGACGAAGAAGCGCCCGTCGGTCAGGTCCACGGCGTCGTACCAGTCCCCGCACACGTTCAGCGAACCGATGGCAGGCAGGTAGCGCACCGCCACGTCGGGGTGGCGTGCGAGATCGGGTGAGCGCAGCATGGCCTCCTGGAGGGTGATCGCCACCTGCCGCTCCCGGGCGTGTGCCTGCCGCAGTTCCTCGTTCAGCCGCTCCAGTGCCTTGGCCCGGGCGTACAGCTCGGCCTCGATTCCGGCCTCCATGCCGGCTTCCGGCGGGCCCGGGGAGCCGACGGGCGAGCGGAGCCCGTGCCGGCGGTCGCGGATGAACGCGGTCACGTCCTCGACCCGGTGGATGATCCACGCGACCTTGCCCCCGGGGTCGAACACAGGTGTGTTCACCGGTGACCACCAGCGTTCCTCGAAGCCACCGGGTTGTTCGGCGCTGGGGATGTCGTAGCGCTGCACGGCCATGCTCTCCGCCTGCCCCGTGGCCAGCACCCGCCGCAGGGAGGCCGACACCTTGCGCGCTCCGTCGGACTCGGGATCGGCGGGATTCTCGGGGACGGCGTCGAAGAGGTACCGGCCGAGCAGGTCCCCCGCCGTCCGGCCCGTCACACGGCAGTAGGCGGCGTTCACGCTCACGATCACCAGGTCCCGGTCGACGACCAGGTACGGGCTGGGCGTCGCGGCGAACAGCGCCGCGTAGTCGACCTGGCCCGTCCACGGCGGCTCAGCAGTCACACCCACCTCTCCAATGTACGTACGGGGTCCCGGCCCCGCACGCCGCCACCGAGCAGGCGTGTTGGTCAGGCGCGCAGGCGGCGGAGGTACACCGCGGTCAGCGCGACGGCCCGGTCCTCGTCCCGGGACAGTTCCTCCAGTGCATGTGACGCCGTCGATCCCGGGATGCCCGCCAGGGCCTGGGTCAGCCGTCCGCGTGCCGGGGCTCCGGTGGTGGCGCGGGCGAGGCGGCCGACCAGCCTGTCGGCGATCCGGTCCGCCATCGCGGTGTCGGCGGCCAGCACGCTCAGCGCGTCCGCGGCGTCGGTGTCGTTCCGCCCCTCCACGATCATGTCGACCAGTTCCGGCACCGCCTCGGCCACGCCTCGTGTCCCGAGTGCCAGCGCCGCACACCCGCGCACCGCGGCGTCGGGTCCGGCGAGAGCCTGCCGCAGGTGCCCGGTGACCTCGTCGCCCGGCAGCTCGGCGAGGCTCTGCACGGCACGCTCCCGCACCACGGCCGCCGGTGAGCCGAGGGCCTCCGCCAGGAGCGCCGGGCCTCGGTCGCCCGACCGCGCCAGCGCCCACCGCAGGGCGCCCGCGACGATCGGGTCCGGCTCGCTCAGCACCGCCTCGACCAGGGCCTCCACCGGTACCGGGGCCTCTTCGCCCATCGAGAGGGCCGCGCGTTGGCGGGCGCCGGGACTCTTCGATCCCAGCGCCTGGAGGAGCGCGACGACCTGGAGAACGTCCTCCCAGCCGGCGGGATCCGCGGCGTCGATCCGGGACAGCCGCGTGAGCAGGTCGGTCTCGGCCGCGACGCGTTCGCGTGTCCGGTCGATGAGGTCGCCGACGAGTTCCGAGGGCGTGAAGCCGGGGTCGTCGAGCGCGCGCCCGATCTCACGCAGCGACAGTCCCAGTGACCGCAGGCTCTCGATGTGGAAGATCCGCCGGATGTCCTGCCCGGAGTACTCCCGGTATCCGGAGCCGGTGCGGCCGGAGGGTCTCACCAGACCGAGCGACTCGTAGTGCCGGAGCATGCGGGCACTGACCCCGGACCGTCGCGCCACCTCACCGATCAACACGTCCCATCATCCCTCATCCCTCGTCCCGGATGTCTTGTTCCTCGTCGCCCTCGGCGGGGGCTCCGCCGAGCGCCACCACGCGCTTCGCCTCCTCGATCGCGTAGCCGAAGCCGGTGTCCGGGTCCCGCAGCAGCCGCTCGGTGGCGAGGGCGTGCGCCCGCACGGGCGGGTCGGCGGCCGTCGCGACCGCGCGCAGAGCGGGCACGGCCGCCTCGCCCAGTGCGACCAGCGCCCGGCTGAGACTCAGCTGCGTCTCCCGCCCACCGCGGCCGAGCTGTGTCACCAGCAGCGCGGCCAGCGTGGGCTCCGCGCCCTCCGGCACCAGCACGACCGCGGCCCGCCAGGCGCTCCGCGCCACGTCGTCGTCGGCGTCGGACAGCAGCGCGGGCGTGATGGCCGGCCACGCCCGCCGGTCCCCGATCTTGGACAGTGTGTGCAACGCCTGGCTCCGCGCCTGGGCACGCTCCGAGCGGGCCTCCCGGACCAGCCCGGGCAGTGTCGCGGAGACCGGGTGCCGGGTGAGCGCCCAGGTCAGCATGTCGCGGACGAAGAAGTCGGGCTCGACCGCGCTCCGCTCGACGAGCTTGTCGACGAAGCGGGGGTCGGGTGTCGTGCCCACCGTCAGCGCGGCCCGCAGCCGCACCGACGAACGGTGGTCCTCCAGCGTCCTCAGCACCCGGAGGGTGTCGGCGTCGTCCTCTTGCGTGGTCGTCATCGAGACCACCTCCCTGACCGGCAGTGAAGACCTTGCCACGGTGTCAAGGTCAAGTCGGGTCGTAGTCACCGTCCAGGAAGTCCGGGTCCGTCTCGAAGTGGAGGATCGGGTCCTGCCGCCCAGCGGCCACGCCTCGCCACCCGGTTCGCCCGACAGCTCCACGATCGAGCGCGGTCTGTACGGCGTCGTCCGGCGCGGCCCTCCACTCCTTCGGCACAGGGCCGACGGCCACCGTGGGTGGGTGGCCGTCGGCGTTCTCGCTGCCGGTCAGTCGCGCTTGCGGGGTGCGGTCAGTTCGCGTTCACCAGGTCGTGCGCCGGCACGGTCACCGTCCGCTTGCCCGGCTTGCCGCCCAGCACGATCTTCCGCAGGGCGCTGTTGTTGTCGACGCTGGTCTCCTTGAGCCGCTTCTCCGGGTTGGCCAGCACCTGGATGTAGTACGTGCCGTTGGGCAGGTCGGTGATGTCGAAGGACTGGCCCGGCAGGTCCTGCGAGTACGTGTCGCCGGAGCCGACGTCCAGCACCTCGCGGACGGAGATCGAGTTCTCCTCACCGCAGGCGGTCGACAGGTCGGTGTTGAACGGGTGCCAGTTGGCGTTCTTCACCGTGTAGTCGATCGCGTCGGTGTTGGCGAGGCAGAAGGCCTCCTTGCCGCTGCGCACGGCCTCCTTCTTGTCCGCCTTCAGCAGCCGGTAACTCGCGAAGTCGGTGAAGTGCCAGTGCACGTGGCCCGGGCGCGGGTCCCATTCCATGGTGCCGGTCGGGGTGTAGCCGACCTGCTTGCCCTTGGCGTCGTAGAAGTACTGGTAGGCGTCCATCTTGGCCTTGCCGGGTGAGCGGAAGCCGTCCACCACCAGTTGTGCCGGGCCGGCGTTCCACACGTTGGCGCTGAAAGCCAGGTAGTCCTTGCCGGGGACGTCCTTCTCGCCGTCGCTGATGACGATGCCGTAGGCCGGCAGCGAGCGCAGGTCGGGCTTGGGGACGTCCGGCACGGTGGGCTTGCCCGCGGGCCGCTTGGCAAGCGGCTGGAGGGCGGGCGCCTTGCGCGAGCCGTCGGTCTGGCCGCCCGTGTCGCCGACCCGCATCGAGCGCGCGGCCTGCTCCTTCTTCAGCGCCCACGGCAGGGCCGGCGGAGCGGCCTTCAGCGGCCCGTGGCCCACGTTGTACGAGGGGGTCGCACCGCTGGTGACCGGCGCGCCGGCCTGGGCGGGCGGCGGGGCGTGACCCGGCCCGTGACCCGCGTGCGCGGCAGGGGCGTGGTGGGCGGCACCGTGACCGGCGTGCTTGCCGGCCGACGCGGCTCGCGAGGCGGGCTCGGCGGCGCCCTGCTCGTCCTCGTAACTCCGCTCCTGCACGGTCACCTTCACCGTGGCGGGCTTGTCGGCGATGCCGAACAGGTCGCGGTACTTCTTGGCGACGGCGATCTTGGCGGTGTAGGTGCCGGCCGCCAGCTTGACCGAGTCGCTGTAGGAGCCCGCGTAGGTGTTGGCCGCCCAGCCCTTCTCGACTCCCCACACGGATCCGAGGGTGAACGGGTTGGTGGGGCAGCTCTCCGGATACTTGGAGGTGGCGGGCGCGTCGGGCCGCACCCGGCCGCTGGCGTTGTTCGGGCAGAAGTCCTCGGTCCTGCCGAGGACCTTCTTGCCGGCCTTGTCGGTGACCGTGATCTCCGCGAAGCCGGGGAGCCCTGCGAAGTCCTTCACCGTGCCCTTGGGCAGGGCCTTGGACTTGGCCTTGCCGCCCTCGTACACGGTCTGGGTGACGGCCACCGGGTCCTTGTAGGACTTCCGGGTCACCTTAAGCTCGAACGGGGTTCCCTCGGCGGTGAGGTAGGTGCCGAGGTCGAGGTAGACACCCGGCTCCTCCTTCCAGGAGGTGAGCGTGATCGAGTCGGTGGCGGCGATCAGGCTCAGTTTGGGCCCTGTGGCAGCCTTCGCGGGTTCGGACGTGGCGGCCACGAGGCCCGCCGTCACGGCCATGGCGGCGACGGCCGTGGTGCCGGCGAGCAGCGGACGCCGCAGCCGGGTGGTGCGCGTTCTGGTCATCGATCCCTCGTCCTCCGGGTGTTGGGGGCACTCGCTGTGCCCGCGCTGTGAGAGGGGAGGACCCGATGCCCGGTTGTCCGGGTCGGGGAAAGCGGTGGCAGGTTGGCCGGATCGCTGCGGCCCACGGGAAATCAGGCTGAAGTCACGGGTATTGCCCACTCGGTGACGAGGTCTCTGATATGTGGACGATGCCCGGACTCCTCCCCACCCCCCGACCGCAGCCGGCGACGCGCGGCGAGGCGGGCGAGCAGGCGCTGTACCGCCTCGCCGCCGCCTGCGACCTGCCGACGGCCGCCGAACCGAGCGAGGCCCGCGGTATCTGCGCCGGTCTCCGAGTGCCGGAGCGGCTGCCCGCGACCGCGGTCACAGCGCTCTGGTCGGCCAGTCGAGCAGCCGGGCGCCGATGACCGCGGTCTGCAGCATGTAGCGCTGTTCGGGCTCCGTGGGATCGACGCCCGTCAGCGTGTGGACGCGCTCCAGGCGGTAGGTCAGCGCCCGGACGCTCAGTGAGAGTCTGCGGGCGGTCTCGGCGGCGACGCAGCCGGCGTCGAAGTACTTGTCGAGTGTGTCGAGCAGTGGCTGCGCGCCGCCGCGGGCCTGCTCCAGCGGGCTGAGCGTCTCGCGCACGAGGTCGACCAGGGCGGGCCGGTCGCGGGCGAGGACCGGGAAGACCAGCAGGTCGGCGGCGCGCAGGAGCGGGTCGTCGAAGCCCATCCGGTGGGCGACGTCCAAGGCGTTGAGCGCCTCCTGGTAGCTGTGCCCGATTCCCAGTGCGCCGGAGCGGGGGCGGCCGAGGGCCACCTGGCCGCCTTCGGTCGCGGCGTGGGCCTGTTTGGCGAAGCGGGTCAGCACGTCCCCCTGGTCGCCGGGGGCGATGCAGACCATCCGGCCGTCCTTGGTGGTGAGCAGGAGACGCCGGCTCTCGAAGTGGCTGAACAAAGCGTCCTGCACCTGCCGGGGCACGGAGTCGGTCTCGTCGTAGGGGACCGGTCCCTCGGCCACGGCGACGGCGTGGTCGCGGGACAGGCGCAGCCCGAACCGTTCGGCCCGCGCGGCGAGATGGCCGGAGTCGCCGCGCCCGTGGAGCAGGTCGTCGATGAACTCCCGCCGAGCCGCCTCCTCCTGGCGGATGACCAGCCGCTGGGCGCTCTCGTAACCCTCGGCGAAGGCGTCCAGTGCCTGTTCGACGACGGACAGCACGTGGTCGGGCGACGCCGCGGCGGGCCACGCGCCTCGGCTGGCGGCGAGGTGTTCCCGGACGAGGACCCGCCAGCCGAGTCCGGACGCCGCGGCACGTGCGCCCAGTTCGCGGCGGGTGGCGCGTTCCTCGCGGGTGAGGCGGCGGCCGGTGGTGGCGGCGTCGGACAGGACCTGCACGAAGCCCTCGAGGAACGCCGCGGGTGGGTCTTGCACGGTCACATGCCCCTCTTGGCGGTAGCGGGAGTCGCGGCGGATTCCCGGCGCAGGTCCACAGGAAGGCCGTAAGAGCTTGACGAGCGGGAACGTGCCCTTCGAAGCAGTGAGGCTCGCTAAGTAAGTTTAACGTACTACCCGATGGGTCGGCCGTCGGTGAGCGGCAGCTCGGCCAGGGCCCGCCAGCCCGTGGGTGTCAGGGCGACCACGTGCAGGGCGTCGATCCCGGTGACGATCGGGAGGCGGGCCGCCGTGCGGGCGGTGATGCCGGCGGCGGCCTCGGTTCCCGCTCCCAGTGCCACGGTGACGTGCACCGGCGGATCGGGGCCGTAGCGGCCGCCGTAGGGAGCCGGTGCCGGAAAGGCGGTGCGGACCGCGGTGGCCACGCCGCACAACTCCGGGACCGGGATCCCGACGAAACCACCGGTCCGTTCGACGGCAGCCAGCCTGATCGGGATCCGGCCGGCCGGCAGCGCGGCCCGCAGTCGGCGCAGCTCCGGCTCCCCCACCTCGTCGGCTGCCAGCCACGGGTAGAGCAGCGCGGCGTGCGCGGGCACCCCCGGCCGCACCGCCCTCGGGTCCACGCGGGCCGCCGACTCGAGCAGCGGTTCGGCATCCGGCAGCACGGCCAGCACCGCTGTCGTCCCCACCTGGGCCATTCTCCGTACCTTTCTCCGGCGACGGACTCGCTCGGGCGACGCGCTCGCTTCGGCAACGGAATGCCGCCGGCAAGGGTTTCACAGTCGCCGGACGCGGAGCACGCCCGTCAGCATCGGCAGGGTGAACTCGCCTCGGGCGGTATCCGCCGCGCCGGCCAGGAACGCGCGGATCCGGTCCAGCGTGGCCGCTCGCTCCGGTTCCGGCATGACCAGCACGCCCGCGCGTGTGGCGAGGGTCGCGACGAGGGAGTCGGCGGTGCGGCGCTGCGCATGCGGGAACTCGGCCTGCTCCGGGGAGCCGAAGCGGGCGGCGGCCGGCGGCTCCGGGAGGTGCATGCCGGCCGTCTCGGTCCGCCAGGCGGCGGGCGTGTCACGTGGGCCGACGGCCGCGCCGCCACCGACCCGGGCGAGTTCGGCAACCCACCCGGTCCGGTCGTCGAGGAGGTTCCAGAGGCCGGCCAGGATGCCGTCGGGTGCGAGGACCCTGGCGATCTCGGGTCCGGCGACGGCCATGTCGAACCAGTGCATGGCATTGCCGGCCAGTACGGCGTCGACGGAGGCGTCCGGCAGCGGGATGGCCTCGGCGCTCCCCCGCAGGGCGCGCACGTGGGGCAGCGAGCGGCGCAGCTCCCCGAGCATCGCCGGGTCGGGCTCGACCGCGACGGCCTCGGCACCGAGGGCGACGAGCGTGCCGGTCAGCTTGCCGGTCCCTGCGCCGAGGTCGAGCACGCGCGGGCCGGGGGCAGGCGCCAGTGCCCAGCCCACCGCGGCCTGCGCGTAGTCCGGTCGGTGCGCGGCGTACTCGACCGCCGCCGCCCCGAACGACGAGGCGTGAGCGGGTCGTTCGTCGTGATCCACACGGTGACGCTACGCGGACCGTCACCGGCCCGCCAGCCCGTCCCCTGCACCGCTTGCGGTCCGTCTTCACCGCTTGCGGGCCATCCCGGCGGCGATGAGGCGTTCCCACACGGTGAGTTCCCGCTCGGCCGCCCCGGAGCGCCACAGGGACGCGGGGACGATCCCGGGTTCGAGGATCTCCATGCCGTCCAGCAGGGACTCGATCTCGTCGTCGGTCCGCCACCGGCCGCGGCCGAACGTCCCCTGGAGGACCTTCTCGGCCTCCGCCGTCTCCGCATTGTTCCCGGAACGGAAGTGGCTGACGAAGAAGTGGCTCCCCGTGGGCACTTGGTCGTGCCAGTAGCGGACGATGCCCGCGGGGTCCTCCTCGTCGTTGACGTGGTGCAGGATGGCGCTGAACACGACGGCGACGGGGCGGTCGAAGTCGATCAGTTCCACGATGTCGGGATGGCTCCGCACCGCTTCGGGGTCGCGCACGTCGACCGGGACCACCCGGGTCAGGTCGTTCTCCTCCAGCAACGCCCGTCCGTGGACCAGCACCTGGGGGTCGGTGTCCACGTACACCACGCGGGCCCGCGGATCCTGTCGCTGGGCGACCTGATGGACGTTGTCCGCGGTGGGAAGGCCACTGCCCAGGTCGATGAACTGGCGCACCTCCGTGGTCGCGACGATCTCCCCCACCGCCCGGACCAAGGCGGCCCGGTTGGCGAAGGCGATCGCCACCGAACCGGGAAGGTCACGCTTGAACACGTCGCCGATCTCCCGGTCCACGGCGTAGTTGTCCTTGCCGCCGAGCAGGTAGTCGTAGACGCGGGCAATACTGGGCCTGGTGCTGTCGATGGAGGAAATCTCTCCCGTCATGGCTCCCATCCTCTCCCCGACAGAGCCCGTCCGGCCACCACTTTGCTCCAGCCCCCGGGCGGCGCGAGCCGTGCGGCCTGCACCCGGCCGTGCGCCATGGCGTCGCGTCGGCCTCAGGTCCCCGGCTCGGCCACCCGCCGCGTCGGGTCCACGTCGGTGTGGAGCAGGTAGTGGTCCGAGTACTCGCTCCGCTGTACCCGGTGCCGCAGCGGTGCCAAGCCGCGCAGGAAGACGTAGTCGAACTTGCTCTGCCATTCGGTGGTGGGGGCGCAGCCCGCGTCCGGTGCCGGACGGCACGCGGGGTCCGTGTCCGTGGCCAGGGCCCATATTCGGCTGAGTTCGGGCGCGTCCGGTACGGCGTTGAAGTCGCCGAGGACGATGGCGCGGTCGTGCCGGGCGACGGCCTTCGCCAGTACCCGGGTCTGGCCGTCGCGGAACTCCTCCTGACGGCGCTGGGCGAGGTGGGTGTTGAAGACCCGGACGGACTGGCCGCCGACGGTGGTGGTGACCGCCATGTACCCGCGGTCCTCGGATCCGCCCTCGGGATACTCCACCTCGACGCGGTCCGTCATCGGCGCCGCCGACAGGAGCGCCTGGCCGAACCCGCCCGGGTTCCACGGCGCTCCCCCGCAGCGGCTCCAGTTCTGCAGGACCGAGCCGTACGCGACGTGGTAGCGCAGGCCGTAGAAGACCTCCAGGTAGTCCCGGATCTTCTCGACGTCACGTGCACACGCTTCCTGCATGCCGACGACCTGGGGGGCGTACGTCGCGATCTCCGCCGCGCGGTCGACGTTGCTCGCGTCGCAGGGGTTGCAGAGGTTCCACGTCATGACCCGGTTCGGCACGACGTCCGTGACGGCGTCGACGGGCAGGGCCCTGGTGAAGGGGGCCCCGTCGTCCGGCGCACTCGGGCCCAGGAGCAGCAGACACGCCCCGGCCACGGCGCATGCGAGCAGTCGCGAGCCGCCCTTCCTCAGCACCAGCGCCTCCTACCCGTGGACGTACGCCACAACTGACGTCTCCTTGGGAGAGGTTATGTCACGCGCCGCCCGGCGAGACATCCTCGGCCGTGGTCCCGCCGGCGGCCGGCAGGGGCATCGCCAGGTGGGCGAGGTCCCCCGGCGGGGGCGTGCTCACCGGCCACAGGGGCGCGGGGGTGCCGTCGGCGACCGCCGCGGGGGCGTCGGTCAGCCGCATGCGTTCGCGCAGCCGTCCGTAGAAGTCCATGGGCCCGAGCCGCACGGCCCGCAGTCGGCGGGGCGCGGCGTAGACGCCGAGCCAGTCCCCGGGGTCGAGGACGCCGCGCAGTTGTCCGTCGATGCTCACGGCGGCCTGTCCGGAACGTTCGAGGATGCGCAGCCCGACGGGTTCGTCGGGCGCGGTGACCACCGAGCGGTCGAACGTCATGTGCGGGGCCACCGCGGTGAAGACGAGCGCCTCGGCCCGGGGGGAGACCACCGGGCCGCCCGCCGCGAAGCTGTAGGCGGTGGAGCCCGTCGGGGTGGCGACCAGCAGGGCGTCGGCGGAGTACGAGGCCAGGAGGCGGCCGGAGACGTAGACGCCGACGGAGATCTGCCGGTCCCGGGACAGCTTCTCCAGTACGACGTCGTTGAGGGCGGTGACGTGCAGCGCGATGCCCCACTCACCACCGCTCTCGCAGTCCGTGCGCACGCGCGGCGGCGGCAGCAACGGGCCCCGCCCGTACCGCAGCAGGGCCTCCATCTCCGGCGGGATCTCCAGCGGACGGGAGGCCCTGAGGGTGAGCAGCATGCGGTTCTCCGGGTCCACACGACCGTCCCGGACGGCGTCGAGGGCGGCGCGTACCGCCGGTGCGGGGACCTCCGTCAGGAACCCGACCCGGCCCAGGTCCACGCCCAGGATCAGCGCGTCGTTCTCGGCCGCCAGCCGGGCACCGCGCAGGAAGGTGCCGTCGCCGCCCAGGGTGACGACGAGGTCCGGGTCGCCGGCCGCGTGGACCTCCTCCCCGGCGCTGTGCCGGCCGTCGCCGCTCCACACGTCGATGTCGGCACATCCGACCGCGTTCTCGTGGCACCACTGCCGGACGTCCCGCGCCGCCGACGCCGCGCCCTCGCGGCCACCGTGCACCACGAGTCCGACCCGCTCGACCGTCACTGCTGCCTCCCTGCGCGTTCGTCCGGATTCGCCACGGGCATGCTCTGCGGGAATCCTCGCCGACCGCCGGGCGGGCCGGGCCGCGACATGCCGACGGGCTCGAAGGCCGCGCGCGCCGGGTGGGTTCAGGCGTTCCGGCCGGACGTCACAGTCCGCGCCAGACGTTGTCGAAGGCGGCGTCCTCGATGCTGCGGCGCTGCCTGATGGCGGCCAGTTCCACCACGGCGTCGTTCACCGCGGCGAGCACGGCGGCGATCCCGTCGTCCGCGGGGTCCTCGACCCGGTCGGCGGACTCGTGGTGGATTCCGACCGCGGCCGCGAGGCCCGCCAGCACGGGGTCGCCGGAGGCCCAGCGGTCGGTGGCCCGCCGGCGTGTCTCCGGATCGGCCGGCGCCGGCCGGCCGGCGTCGCGCCGTCCCATCCAGCGCGGCCGCTTGCGGCGGGTGTCCTCCACCCCTTCGGCGGCGAGGTACTCGGCCGCCAGTCCCCGCCCCCGGCGCCACAGCCAGTCCTCCACCGACTCGTCCGGTTCCTTCCCCACCTCGGACGCCGCCGCGTCCAGCAGGGGGTCACCGGACCCCGGCCGCTCCACCGGGCGGAGAACGGACCCGTCCAGGGACACCGCGCCGGCTTCCAGCAGGTCGGCCAGTTCGGCCCCGGCGAGGGCCAGCGAGAGATCGCCGCGCTCGACGGGATACTCGGTACGCGCCTCCAGGGAGACGATCGTCAGGTCGTGCGCTGTGGTCATGGCGTGGGCTCCGCATCTGTCACGAGTGCCGGGCTACGCGGCAGTGATCGGTTCAGCCTACCCACGGGCACCGGCCGGTCCCGGCGCTCCACGGGGCGCTGTCAGTGGCTGGTGGCAGCATCGGGCTCATGACGGACACGAAGGCCTTCGACTGGCGGCGTTTCCTCCTCATGTGGAGTGCGGAGTGGGCGGACGGCCTGGCTGACGACGAGGGGCGGGGAGAGGACGACCAGGAGGCCCGGCTGACGCGCTGGCTGGGATCCCCGCCCGCGTCCGAGGAGCGCGTCACGGCCGCGGAGAAGCGCCTCGGCCGGCGGCTGCCCTCGTCGTACCGGGAGTTCCTGAAGGTCAGCGACGGGTGGCGGCACGCCGGCGGATTCGTGTGGCGACTGGCGGGGACCGCGGACGCGCGCTGGCACGACGACGAGTCCGGGCTCGCGGTCATGTTCGAGGAGTACCTGGACGAGGACTCGGAGTACGAGGAGTGGCGCGAGGCCGGCCTGTGGCGGCGCGGGCTTCAGCTCGACGTGGAGTCCGACGCCATGTACGTCCTCATGGATCCCGAGGACGTGGACGAGGACGGTGAGTGGGCGGTGTACACCTGGGCGGGCTGGCGGGCCGCGCCACCGGTGCGGCACGCCAACTTCTTGGAGTTCATGCGGGACATGCACCGCGAGTTCCACAGCCTGCGCGCTCTCCCGAGGGACGGGGCTCCGGCGTTCGTCAACGACACGACACGCAGGCTGGACGCCCAAGTGGAGGGGGCCCGGACGGCGGCACTGCGCGGCGACTGGGAGGGGGCCGGG
>NZ_QHJH01000207.1 GCF_003947455.1 Streptomyces sp. WAC 04229
GGTGACCCCCGCCGACAACAACGCAGCCCTCGCCTGGCTGCGCAGCCACCTCACCACCGGCGACGTCGTCCTCGTCAAAGCCTCCCGCGGCGCCCGCCTCGACGAAATCGCCGCCGCACTCACGTAGACCAGCAGGGCGGGAGCACACGCGCGACGACGCGGCCAGGATCCGCCCGTGGGCAGCTCGCGCAGGAACCGGGACGGCCTGCCCGCCTGGCCGGTGTATCCGCGCCGGCGGGACCCGTGTGGTCCAGTGGCCCATGGACGGCCGAGGCGTGCGCACGGTGCCCGGCGGATCCTCACGCCCGTCGCGCACGCCGCCCGGTGCACGCGTGCCGCTTCACAAAGCGGCCAAGGCCTGGTAGATCCTCGGCCGCAGCGGCGGCTCCCCCTCGCCGACGTAGCGCACCGCCTGACCGCCGGCGTGGGCCAGGAACGGGACGAGCCCGGCGCGCGGGTCCGGCGCATCCAGCGCCGGCGTGAAACCGCGCAGGTCACAGACGTCGCAGCCGGCCGCGAGCGCAGCGCGGACCATCGCCCACTGGCAGGCGTGAAAACCACACACCTCGCGCTTTTCGGCGGCCAAGGCACCGTAGGCGCACCACGCGTGGACGCCGACGCGGACCAGGACCGCGGCAGCGACCAGCTCGCCCCGGTGGCGGGCCAGGCAGAGCTTGATCCGCTCGGTGTCCTCGGCCCCATCTGCGCGAACACGGCCTCGAAGAAGCGCAGCGGCCGGGGAGTGAAACGGCCGCGTGTGGCGGTGTGGACGTAGAGGCTGCAAAACGCCTTCAGGTCCTCGCCGCGGGTCCCCTCGCCGACCGGCCGCGGCGTGTCGCCGGGGTGTATGCACATCCCGGTACACCGGCGACACGGGCCCGGCGGCACGCACGGCGGTCACCAGCTGATCCCGGCCGCCACCGGCCGGTGGTCACTGCCCGTGGCCGGCAACAGCCACGCACTCCTCGGCTGCACACCACGGACCAGGATCTGGTCGATCCGCGCCACCGGGAACCTCGCCGGCCAGCTGAAACCGAAGCCGTCCCCGGCCACCTCCTGGACCGAGCGCAGCTGCGAGAAAAGACCACCGAGCGCACGGTCGTCCACGGTGCCGTTGAAGTCACCCAGCACCAGCACCCGCTCGCTGCGTTCGGCGGCCACCGCGGCGGCGAGCTTCGCCGCGCCGGCATCGCGCGAGGCCGTCCAGAAACCGCCCCTGGGCATCACCCGCACCGAACCCAGATGCGCCACGTACACCGCCAGCGGCCCCTTCTCGGTGACCACGGTGGTGCGCAGCGCCCGGGGCGTGTCCACCGGGATGTCCCCGGGCCGCAGCTTGCGGGCCAGTGGCCCGGCCATGCCCCGCAGGACATCCACCGCACGGGTGCCGGACAGCGGCAGCTTGCTCCACAGCCCGACCGTGCCCTGCACGGTGTGATGCGGATACGCCGTCGCGAGCTCCCTCTCGTAGGTGACCCTGGCCTGGTCGGTCAGCTCCTCGAGCGCCAGCAGATCCGCGCCGCAGGCGGCCACGTCACGGGCGGTGCCGACCGGATCGCGGTTCCCGGCCGCGACGTTGTGACTGACGACGGTCAGGTCACTGCCCGCACGCAACTTGTCGCCGAGCAGCCCGCCGAAAAGACTCACCCACGCCACGGCCGGAAGCAGCAGCGCAACCACCGCGCTCGCGGAGCGGCGCCAGAGCGCCGCGGCCAGCAGCACCGGCACGAGCAGCCCGAACCACGGCAGGAAGGTCTCCACCAGACTGCCCACACCGGCCCGGTCGGTGAGCGTCCCGTGCAGCAGCAGGAGCAGACCGAGCAGCAGCGCACACGCCGTGAGCACCGGGCCGCGCTGCAACAGGCCCGGCCGGCCGCCCGCCAACCGGCAATCCTCGCCGCCGCCCGCCGGCCTGCCCTGCCCGCCCGCCGCCGCGTCCACCTGCGTCATCGTCTGCTTGTGCGCGCTGCTCATCACAGGCTCTCGCTCGCCGCTCATCACCACCAGTGAAAACCCACCGATGTTGCCGGCACATATCCGGTTTTCTATACGCCCAAGATATGTTTCGCCTCGTAGCCTTGAGAGCATGCGTGTCTTGATCGTCGAGGACGAGCCCTACATGGCCGAAGCCATCCGCGATGGCCTGCGCCTGGAAGCGATCGCAGCCGACATCGCCGGTGACGGCGATACCGCTCTGGAACTGCTCAGTATCAACACCTACGACATCGCTGTCCTCGACCGCGACATCCCCGGCCCCTCCGGCGACGAGGTCGCCAAACGCATCGTCGCCTCCGGCAGCGGCACCCCTGTCCTCATGCTCACCGCCGCCGACCGGCTCGACGACAAAGCCTCCGGATTCGAACTCGGCGCCGACGACTACCTCACCAAACCCTTCGAACTGCTGGAACTCGTACTCAGACTCAGGGCCCTCGACCGCAGACGCGCCCACAACCGGCCCCCGGTACGCGAAATCGCGGGCCTGCGCCTGGACCCGTTCCGCCGCGAGGTCTACCGCGACGACCGCTACATTGCCCTCACCCGCAAACAGTTCGCAGTCCTCGAAGTCCTGGTCGCCGCCGAAGGCGGCGTCGTCAGCGCCGAAGAACTCCTCGAACGCGCGTGGGACGAAAACGCCGACCCGTTCACCAACGCCGTCCGCATCACCGTCTCCGCCCTGCGCAAACGCCTCGGCGAACCCTGGCTCATCGCCACCGTGCCAGGCGTCGGCTACCGCATCGACACACCACGCGGCACACGGCACAGCAACAGCAACAGCAACAGCAACAGCGACGGCAACGGCAACGGCAACGGCAACAGCGACGGCGACAGCGACGGCGGCCATGGATAGACAGCCCGGATGGAGCGTGCGCCTCAAGCTCACCCTCAGCTACGCCGGATTCCTCATGCTGGCCGGCGTCCTGATCCTCACGGCAGTATGGGTCTTCCTCCTGCGCTCCTACCCCTCGGGAATGCTGGTCCGCTCCGTCCTCCTGCGAGGCTTCGGCCCCGCCGTCGCCGCCGTCCTGATCTTCCTGCTGATCTTCGGCCTCCTGGGAGGCTGGATCCTCGCCGGACGCATGCTCGCCCCCCTGGACCGGATCACCCAGGCCACCCGCACAGCCGCGGACGGATCACTGTCCCACCGGATCCGCCTGCCCGGCCGCCAGGACGAATTCCGCGAACTCGCCGACACCTTCGACACCATGCTCACACAACTGGAAACACACGTCGCGGAACAACAGAGATTCGCCGCCAACGCCTCCCACGAACTGCGCACCCCCCTAGCAATCTCGAAAGCACTCATCGACGTCGCCCGCGCCGACCCCCACCACGACAGCAGCGAACTCGTCGACCGCCTCCACACCATCAACACCCGCGCCATCGACCTCACCGAAGCACTGCTCCTCCTCAGCCGCGCCAACCAGCGATCCTTCACCCGAGAAAACGTCGACCTCTCCCTCATCGCAGAACAAGCAGCCGAAACACTCCACCCACTCGCAGAAAAACACGGCGTCACCCTCCACACCAGCGGCGACATCACCACCACAACCGGCTCACCCGCCCTCCTGCTCCAACTCACCACCAACCTCATCCACAACGCCATCGTCCACAACCTGCCACACCACGGCACCGTCTGGATCCACACCAGCACCCGCCCCACCACCGCCGTACTCACCATCGACAACACCGGCGAACACCTCACCGAACAACTAGTCGCAACCCTCACCGAACCCTTCCAACGCGGCACCGAACGCATCCACACCGACCAAGCAGGCGTCGGCCTCGGCCTCGCCCTCGTCAAAACCATCACCACCGCACACAACGGAACCCTCACCCTCCACCCACGCACCACCGGCGGACTCAACATCACCGTCGAACTCCCCCAACCACCACAAAAATGAGCACCGCCATGCGATAGACCGTTTCAGCTACCGGCACGCCCCCCACCTCCGGTCCTGGTCACCAGACAAATCAGGAGAACGAGGAAGACGGGCTGGGACTCGTACAGTTCCCTCGAACTGTTCCCTAGAGACGACGCACCGTGATGCGAGTGGCCGAGCACCGCAGCCTGCTCCACCGTCCGGTTGCGAACCAAGGTCACCCGCGGGGCCGGTTCCCGCGGGGCCGCCCTGGCGATGGTCTTCAAGCTCGTCGAGTCCGCCCAGCAGCGTTGGCGGGCCGTGAACGCACCCCACCTCGTCGCCCCGGTCCGCGCCGGGGCCCGCTTCGAACGCGGCCAGCTCGTCGAACGACCCGAGCTCAGCGCGGCATAAGCCCCATCAACTGATCTACCGTGTCTGCCAGTTACGCACTACAGACGGCTCGGATCATCTCGCTGACATCCGTTCCTGAAGGGAGTCCTGTGGCATCCATCAAGGACATCGTCTTCGACAGCCCTCATCCGGCGTCGACCGCCCGATTCTGGGCGCAAGCCCTGGATGACTACGAAGTCGCGCCATACGACGAGGAGGAGCTGACCCGGCTGCGCTCCTTGGGCATCAACGACCCGGAGGACGATCCTACTGTCCTGCTCGTTGACACGGACGACAGACTGCCGCGCATCTTCTTTCAGCTGGTGCCAGAGGACAAGCGGGCCAAGAACCGGGTCCACCTCGACCTGAGCACGACCGATGCAGCCGCAGAGGTCAAGCGGCTATGCGCACTCGGGGCAACGGTTGAGGCCGAGCGCGAGGACTGGATCACGATGCAGGACCCCGATGGCAACGAGTTCTGCATCATGCGCTCGTGAGCGGGGGCCAGCCTTCAACCTCATCGAAGGCTCCACCGCCCTCGCAACGTGATCGACTTCAACTGATCCACAAGAATCGACGCGACTCTGGCGAAGGCCGTTGCATGCAATGATCGACGCTTGCACGACCGCGGGATTTGGCCTGTCCGTCATCAGCGCGCCGCCACCTGACCCAGCCGCCCGGGCACTGCTCCCCGACGGCTTCAACGACCTTTCGGCCAAGCCCTGCTTTCTGTTCTTCATCGTCGAGGCGCTACCGTCAGTCACTGGCTCGGAGTAGCGAGTCGAGGCCGCTGGAGACGTCGAGGCCGCCCAGGTGAGATGACGTCTTCCGAGACGACCTCGACTCGGGGGCCACTCCTCCAACTCCTTTCGACCACGTCCGGTCTGGCGTTCTGGTGCGAGCAAGCACGTTTACCGGTGAAGAGGCGGTATTCCAACCGTGCGTGATTCCTTTGGAGGTTCGCTCGTGGAACACCCTGAGGCGGGCGCTGCATGAGCCGGACCCGCCATACCGGTCGGGCGGCACGGCCGATCAATGCGTCTTACTGGTCGTCAGGCCCTGCGTGACCGCAGCCATGGGCCCACTGGCTACCGGCGGAGCAGCAACTGCCGCCGCACACCGACCACGATTCGAGAGATCACGCAGACGATCCCGGCGCTGCCGGCGGCGGTCCAGGCGTAGACGGAGAGGCTGCCACCAGGCTGGGCCGAGTTGAAGTAGAGCCAGCCGCTCAGCCCCAGCAGCACAACGCTCACGACATTCAGCACTGCCCCAACGAGCAACAGTCGGCGGCATCGCCCTGAGAACTCCGACAGCAGTAGCCACCACCGCCAGACGAACCACAGCCCCACCGCCCCGAAGGCCGCACCAAGAGCGGTGAAGGCGCCGAACGGCACGCCCACCATTAGTCCGACCCCCGAGGGCAAACACACAAGCCCTCCCACGAACATGATCGCTCGCACCTGACCGTCTGAACTCGGTGTTACGTAAGCCATGGGCATGACCCTAGGTGACGGCAGTGAGGAAGCCGGACCGCGGTATTTCCGGCTGTCGGCGCGGTGACCGCGTCAGTCGGCACCGCACTTCAGGTGGGTTGTATTCTCCTCCCGCACTCCCCTGGAGACCACGGAGTAGCAGCAATATGCCCGTCGTTCCGAACGGCGGCGGGCCCGGTCAGCGCACTCGGCCATCAGCAGTTCGGCGAGGAAGCCGCGATACGACATCTGGTCACTCTGCACCAGCGCCGCCCCCCGGCTCACCGCGGGCCGGTGGGGTCCTTTGGTCGGTGCGGGACCGGCCCGATGGCCGCCTTCCGTGTCGAGTGCGGACAGGCGGTCGGCACGCACTGCCGCGAGCGGTGCGCCTGTCGGGGTGGCGAGGAAGCCGTACTCGGTGCGCATGCTGAGATTGCCCGAGCTTCCCGGGCTCAGGCCCAGGGCGGCCAGTCGCCGGCCGGCCGCCGCGAGGGTCTCGGCCTCGGTGTTCGGGGATGCGGCGGGTACCGGGTTCACAGCCGCGCCGTGCCGTCGTGAAGAGGTCCTCGGCACCGAAGTTGCCCGATTTCAGCGGGAGGTTGACGGTGCGGTCCGCGTAGCGCGCCTCGGTCCTCGGACGTCGGCCGGACCATGGGACCGGTGCCGACCGACAACCCTCAGGCGCCCGGGAGGAACAGGCAGAACGGATGGCCGTGGGGGTCACGGAACACCCGCACGTCCTCCTGCGGCTGGTACTCCTGCAACATCGCGCCCAGGGCGAGAGCTCGCCCGCTCTCCCCCTCCAGGTCATCTACTTGGATGTCCAGATGTGCCTGCATTTGCTGGACGCCTGGACGCTGCGGCCATGTCGGAGGAGTGTGATCGCTCTCCAACTGGAAGCTCAGGCTGGGGCGTTCCTGTCCCGGTGCCTTCAGCCGCACCCACTCCGGCGCCCGGTCGACCTCCTCCCAACCGAGCAGTGCCCGGTAGAAGTCGGCCAGCGTGCGAGGGTCGGGAGTACCAAGGACGAAGGCACCGAGCGTGGCAGTCATGCCCTCAGCCTTGCCCCGGCACCTGGTCTCATGCATCCACGATCACAACGCCATGTCGCAGCCATCTCCGGACCCTGCTCCACCCTGTGGGCGTCCAGCGCGGGCGTGCCGTGCACGCCGACCTCCAGTTCCTCCGCCAGCAGCTCACCCTGACCAGTTCGGGATCGGCTGCTCAGTCGTGCGACAGACCCCGCAAACTCTTCCTCGAGTCTGCGGGGCCTGCAGGTGCCGGAAATCAGAGCACGCCAGAGGATGGTGCACGCGGGACTGCCGTGTCCCTGTCCGGAGTTGTTCCGGTGAGGCAGGCGGCTGTCAGGTCTCGCGTTGTTCCTCTCGACCGCGTTCTCGGGCCAGCCCGAGTGAGGTGACATAGCGGCCGCCACCCCCGGTGCGGGGTGCGTCAGACCTGTCCACGCCACGCCCCGGTTTCCTGCCCGCCGCGCTCCTCGATGAACGTCTTGAACCGCCCGAGGTCCCCGGTGACCTGCTTGCGCACGACGCCGAGCTTGTCACCCACCGTCTCCGCGAGACCGTCCGGGTCGAACTCCATCTGCAGCATCACCTTGGTGCGCGCGTCGCCCAGGCGGTGAAACGTCACCACTCCGGCCTGACGGGCCTCGCCCTCCACGGTCGTCCAGGCCACCCGCTCGTCCGGGACCTGCTCCGTGACCTGTGCGTCGAACTCCCGCTTCACCCCGCCCACACTCGTCACCCAGTGCGTCAGCGTGTCACTGCGCTGCTCGATCCGTTCCACGCCACCCATGAACTCAGGGAAGGTCTCGAACTGCGTCCACTGGTTGTACGCCGTACGCACCGGCACGTCGACCTCGACCGACTCCTCGACCTGAGACACGCAAAAGCCCCTTTCGCCTTCCACGCGCCCGCTCATGTGATCTCTGCGGGCGCGAGATGAACTCTCTTGTACTCCGCGGGTGTCCCGCAGTTCGGGCCCCACACCCACCACCTCAGCCGCCCGCGCTCCACAGCCCACTGCCACGTCATCCTCGTTGCGCCTCACAAGCTGCGGACACCGCACACGCCTGGGCGCGCCGGGGAACACGCGCGCGTGCGGCGTCCGGCGACGGCCGCGGTGGGTCACCGTGATGTGGGCCTGGCCGGCTTCTGCGCCGGTCCGGTCTCGAGTGCGTCCTCACCCTCGCGGCCCTCGGCAGCCGGCCCGCTCCGTCGGTGGCGGCCTCGGACATGCTCGGCGAGGCCACCCCTGCGGCCCTGGGTGCGGGGCGCCACGGACACGGGAATGAATGTCGTCACCGCCGTGGGCGCCGGGCTGGCGGGACCGCTGATGGGCCGGATCGGCTTCGACGGGCCCATGGCCGTCGCCGACGCCCTCGTACTGCCCGTGATCGCCGTCTGGGCACTCCTCGTCCGCGCACGCCGAGGACCGCCGCGGAGCAGCCCACTCCGCAGTGCCTCGGAGTACCGTTACACGGCCCGTTACGGCCACGCGGCACGGGGGACCCGACGCCCATGGGACTCACACAGGGCACACACCGCTCGCGCGGCTCCGGCCTGGGAGCAGCCGCGAGCGTCGGTATCGGTGCCGCGGCAGGCGTCACGGCAGCGGCCGGTCTCCTGATCGGCCGGAAAGCGGCCACGCTCGGCAAGATCGGCAAGGGGCACCCGCTCAAACACCGCGCGCTGGACCTGGCGGCCGGTTCGATGCAGCGGAAGTACCCGCTGGAGGCGATGAGCACCTACCTCAACGGCTTCCACATGTACGCCGACGACATGGGCCGGCAGGTGGAAGCCACGCACCTGTGCATCCACCTCCAGCACGACCTGCACCAGTGCGTCATCTTCGACCGCAACGCGCCCGACGCCCGCCTGATCGGCATCGAGTACATCATCAGCGAGGAACGCTTCCGCGGCCTGCCCCCGGACGAGAAACGGCTCTGGCACAGCCACCACTTCGAGGTCAAGTCCGGCCTCCTCGCCGCCCCCGGCATCCCCGACCTGGCCGAACACGCCTACTTCGAGGATCTCGTCACCACCTACGGCAAGACGTTCCACACCTGGCAGTACGACCGCGACGACTTTCCCTACGGCATCCCCCAGCTGATGATGGGCTTCACCGAGGACGGACAGGCGTCGGACGAGATGATCCGGGCTCGGGACGACAGGCTCGGCCTCTCCACGTCCCGCAAGCGCGAGAACCGGGAGGACATTCCCACACCCGAAGTGGCACCGGGGGCCAACGCCTGGGAAAGCGGCCGTACCGTGCAGACACGCATCGAGGAGACGGACTTCACTCGCTGACCGTTACGACTCGTCACCATCGGCGGACACCGGCGGGCGTCCGCCCCTTTCTGGACGACGGCATCGCCATCCGTATGCCGGTCGAAGACCTCGATGCCGGTGCAGGCGGCCAGTGCGGCGACATGCCGTTCCTACGGCCGGAACCAGGTGGCCCCCCAAATCGGCAGGGGCCGACTGCGCGCGGCATCCGGAGCGGCTGCTCGCACAAGCGCGCCCCCGGGTCCCACGGCGTCGCTCATGGCTGCGGCTGCGATCGCTTCGCCCCCCGGTCTGAGCCGGACTGCCCTGACGGGGCGCCCTGCTCCGTCTCCATGAGCCGCCGCACCTCGGCCGTGTGGGCCACGCCTGCCGGATAGGGCAGGGCCTGCGCCAACTCGTCCGCAATCGTCAGCGCATCCTGGGCTGCCGCCGCGTCGCCGAGCCGGAAAAGGGCGTGGGCCAGGACCGTCCGCGCGTCCGCCTCCGCGATGCGTTCGCCCGTGCCGGCGGCCCGGTCGACCTCGTCCCGGGCCAGCCGCCAAGCCGATTCCGCCCGGCCGCTGTCCAGTTCCGCCCAGGCCGCGAGCACCGGCACGTCCTGCTCGTGGCCCTCCAGGGCGCGCCGCGCGTGGTCCGCAAGCCCGCTGCGCAGTGAGAGTTCGGCGCGGGACGCCCGCACCTCGTGGCCGGCCTGCCGGTCCACGAGGCCCGGCGACGACTGTGCCCGGTCCAGCAGGGCGGCGGCGCCCCGGTTGTCCCCGGTACGCATCCTGACCAGGGCGAGGGCCGCCAGGGTGTACGGAAGACACCAGGCGTCGTCCTGCTCGGCGCCCGCCACCGCGGTCTCGGCGAGCGTGCGCGCTGTTTCGACCTCCCCCAGCAGCAGCCACAGTTCGGCAAGGTTGGCCCGTTCGAAGGCCCGCCCCGGCCAGGTCGCCCGACTGCTCGACGAGGTCGAGGGCCCGCTGACCGGTTGCCACGGCCTGGCGCAGTCGGCCGCTGCGCCGCTCGTTCTCCCGCAGGGTGGGCAGCACCGAGCCGAGCAGGGTCGGGTCCCCGTACGCCTCGGCCGGGGCCAGCGCCAGGTCCGCCGCCCGGTGGGACTCGTCCAGCCGCCCGCTCAGCCCGAGGACGCTGGCCCGCAGCGAGTGCACCCGGGCCAGCAGCCCCTCCCCCGGTTTCCCGGGCACCCGCAGCGCGGCGGCCAGGGCTTGCTCGGCGGCCGGATGGGCGTCCTCGTAACGCCCCTGGATACGGCACAGCACCGCCTGGGCCAAGTAGTGGCCGGCGGCCGGTTCCGGTGGGGTGTCCGCCGTCACCGGGTACGCCGCCAGCACCTGCCGACCGGCGTCGGGCAGGCCGGTGCGGCCCAGGGAATCGGCGAGCCAGGCGGCCGTGAGCACGGCGTCCTCGTGGTCGCCGCGCCGGACGAACTCGTCGAGCGCGAGGCGCAGGACCTCGGCAGCCTGGCCGAAGTTGCCCATGCGGCGCAGCACTTGGCTGTGGGCGAGGCGGGCGCGGGCGGTGTCCACGTCGAGCCGCGCGACCAGGTCGCGGTAGTAGCGGTCGGCGGTGTCGTTGGCGAAGAGGGCGGCGGCCCGTGCTGCGGCCCGGCGCAGGTATTCGGCGGCGCGTGGGTCGTCGGCGCGCGTGAAGTGGGAGGCGAGGGTGTCGACGGCGTCGGGGCGACGGCGGAGGACCGCCTGTGCGAACGCGCCGTGCAGTTGCCTGCGGCGGACGGCGGAGAGCCGCTCATAGCAGGTGAGGCGGACCAGCGGGTGGCGGAAGGTCAGCCCCGCCTCGTGCTGCCCGCCCACCACGATGTCCCGCTCCTCGATGAGCGAGGCGGCCATGGCTCGCTCCAGCGCATCGGTGGCGGCACCCCCGGTCATAGCGGGGTGCAGCCCGTACGTGGCGACGTCGAGCAACTCTGACAACGATGTCTCGGGACCGGCCACGGACACGGCCTCGACGATTCTCCGGGCGTCGTGGTCGAGCCGCGCCAGCCGGTCCGCGACCAGCTGGCGCACCCCGTCCGGAGCCACGGAACCGGCTCCCTCGGCCATTCCACGGGCCAGCTCGACGGCGAAAAGCGGGTTGCCGAGGGACAGTTCCCAGATCCTCGCCGGGGTGCCGGAGGCGCGGGCCGCCACGAACTCCACCGTGTCGCGCACGACGGCGAGGCACGCCGCCTGGTCCAGGCGCGGCACGTCCTCTCGGGCGGCCAGGCCCTGCCGGAACAGGGAGGACAGACCGGCGCGGCGCGGATCCCCGGTAGTTGCCTACCAGGTCCGGGTGGTCGTACTGGACGCCCGAGTCGACATTGGCGACGACGATGCCTTCGCCTCGGTCTTCGTAGTCCTCCCAGACCTGGTCGGCCTTGATGTCCTTCACGCCCCACTCGGGGGCGCCGTCCTCCACTGCCGCCGCCTCGACCGCGGCCTTCGTCTGGGCCTCGGTGGGCCCGGACTTGATGTCGTCGAGCTTGTAGTGCTGATCCTTGACGATGCGCGCCACGTCCGAGCGCTCCGCCAACTGCTGGACGAGTTCCTGGTCTCCCGTAACCCTGACCGCATTGGCGATCCAGAAGTTCTGGTGGCCGACCTTGTTCTTGTCGAGGAAGGTGTTCAGCGACTCCTGGCTCTTGTGAGCCTTCGTCTTCAGCTCGTCGAACGCGGACTTCGTCCGCGCGGCATGGCCGCGCTTGCGCTTGGCCGGGGCGAGGTCGGCCTTGTCCTTGAGGACGACGAAGAACGAGGTGTCGTCGCCCTTGTCCATGGCCTTCAGCAGGGCGGAGTCGACCGGGGCGGCCGGGCCACTGGCGGCGGCCGCGGACGGGGGGCCGATCAGCAGGCCCGCGACGGTGAGCGCAGCAGCCACCCATGCGACGGTTCTCCGCCGGGGCGGTCGGGACAGGTGCATCGGGATGCTCCTCCAGACGGTACGGGGGAGCCAGGACGCTAGGCGGGCGGCGTTACTCGGGCATTACAGAGCCGCGCAGCGGCCAGACGCCCGAATCGGCACCCACTTGTCCTGCCCAAGGAGTTGGGGCTCCCCCCACTCTTGTCTCCGCAGGCACCCTTGGGCCACATCACCAAGAGGAAACTGCCATACTGGCAACTACTCACCCAAACAGGACGACAGGCCGAGCGCCGAGTCGCCGTAGCGGCGCGTGACTCAGGCACTCGCCAAGTCGGAATCCGTCCGGTGACCACCCAGCCTGCAGCGACCGCCCTGCCGCCGCAAAGCCGGACGGACACAACCCCCGCTGGCATCTGAGGACAGGTCAGCAAACGCAGAGACCATCTCATTTGGCACGTAGGCTGTTGGCCGTGGCGGGGGTTGTTGAGCGGCTTGATGCGCCGCCACGTGGATCGACAACGGCGGCACACTCGATCCACTACGCAGGCGGGGGGCGGGGGACGGCGCGGGGGGGCGCCGGGCCCCGCGGGGGGGGGGGGGGGGCCCGCGGGGGGGGGGGGCGGGGGGGCGGGGGGGGGGGGCGGGGGGGGGGGGGGGGGGAGAGGGGGGGGGGGGGGGGGGCGCAGACACCGGCGGCCGCGGGGGGGCCGGCGGGGGCACGCGGGTCACGCGCGCGAGCCCTGCGCAGTCCGCGACGTGGGGGTGCCGCGC
>NZ_QHJH01000208.1 GCF_003947455.1 Streptomyces sp. WAC 04229
GCACCCCGCCCGCCGAACACCACCGTCCTGCCCTGGGGCATCGCCGTACTCGCCGCGGGCCTCGCCGTCGAGACCTACACCGGGCACCCGGCCACCAACCCCGACACCGCCCCGTCGGCCGGCGTACTCGTCGGCTGGGCCCTCACCGCCCTGGGCCTCGCCCTCGCCGGCCCCGGCCTCACCCACCTGTGCGGCCGCCTCCTCCAGGCCGCCCGCCCCGGCGCCCTGCGGCTGCTGGCCGGGCGCGTCCTCATGGACGAGGCGCACCGCATCGGCCGCCCCCTCGGTGTCGTCTGCGCCGTGGCGGCCGCGGCCTACGTGGCCACCTCGCTGTATGCCACCGACGGCCCGGACTTCGGCGCGCTGAGCACCCTGGGCGCCCTCCTCGTGGCCGGCTGCACGGTGGCCACCCTCCTCACCGCGGCCGTGGAGGCCAAGCACGACCGCGCCGGCACCACCGACGCCCTGCTGCGGCTGGGGGCGCCCCCGGCCACCCTGCGCGCCGCCGCCGCCGTACGCGCCGCCGCGCTGCTCGCCCTGTTCGGTCCGCTGACCCTGATCGTCGCGGCACTGGCGGCGCTCCCCCTGTCCCGCTGACGCCCTCGCGGCACCCGCGGAAAACTTCCCGAAGAGATCCACGAAACGGCGATGAGTTCCGCGCGCGCCGTACGTCTAACCCTTCGAACAGCACGGCAACGGCAGCGCACTTACGGGAGAGGCCCTCATGTACCAGCAGATGATCTTCGTGAACCTGGCCACCAACGACCTGGCCGCCTCGAAGAAGTTCTTCACCGGTCTCGGCTACGAGATCAACGCCCAGTTCAGCGACGACACCACGGCCTCGATCCCGCTCAGCGAGACCATCGTCGTGATGGTGCACACGCCGGAGAAGTACCGCCAGTTCACGAAGAAGGAGATCGTGGACTCCGCCAAGTCCAGCGAGGTGCTCCTCGCGCTGAGCGCCGAGAGCCGCGAGAAGGTCGACGAGCTGGTGGAGAAGGCGGTCGCGGCCGGCGGCTCGGTCAGCGGCGAGACCCAGGACCACGGCTTCATGTACGGCCGTGCCTTCGACGACGTCGACGGCCACACCTTCGAGGTCGTGTGGATGGACCCGGCGGCGGTCGAGGGCTGAGCCCGCAGGGGGCCGGGGCACCTCCCGATGCGCTGAAACGTGTCGGCGGTTAATAAGACGGCAAAGTCAACGCGCTTGGCGGGCATATGCGTTGACACTGCTTATGCACCGCTTATAAACCAGTGAGGCTCATGGGTGTGCTGATGCCGTGTCATCGAGCGTCGGCACCCTGCCCACCCCCCATCTGTGCTCCCGTAAAGGACAAACGTGGCAGTCCTGTCCATAATCAGCCGCACGGCATCACGCCGTAGCGTCCGCGCCCTCGGCGTCGTCGCCGCCTCGGCGGCTCTGGCCGTCGGCGCCGCCGGCAACGCCCTCGCCTGCAACATCGGCGAGTTCTCCGCCGCCGCCAAGTGCGAAGGCGACAAGGGCGTCATCACCGTCACCGACGTGGACCCCGCCGGCGTGCCCGCCGTGGTCACCGTCTACCTGCAGAACAACGGTGCCGACGCCGAGAAGATCGGCGAGCAGACGGTCAAGGGCTCGCGCGAGGGCAGCACCATCACCTTCGCCGCGGACTGGAAGCCGAACGCCGAGTACCGCATCCACGTCAAGGCCGACCCCTACGTCGACGAGGACATCAAGCCCAACCTCACGACCCCGTCGACCCCCTGCAAGACCGAGGACACTCCGAGCCCGACCCCGTCGGAGAGCTCCTCGACCCCGTCCGACGAGACGGAGACCCCGGCCCCCGAGCCGTCCACCTCGGCCCCCGCGCCGACGGAGGACCAGAGCACCGCTCCGGCGGCCGCGCCGAGCAACGCCCCGTCCCCGGCGGCCGGTGACTCCAATCTCGCCGAGACCGGCGCCAACTCCAACACCGGCATGATCGCCGGTATCGCGGCGGCCCTGGTCGTCGTCGGTGGCGGTGCCGTCTTCTTCGGCCTGCGCCGTCGCGGAGCGAACAGCACCCGCTGACGCCGGCCACAGATGGACAGCGACGGTGGCCCGTCCCCGGTCCGGGGGCGGGCCACCGTCATGCCCGGGGGGCGCCGCCCGTCGCGGGCCCTCGCTCAGCCGAGCACGACGACCTCCGCCGCGTCGAACTCCACCCCGACCGCGTCCCCGACCTCCGGTGCCGCCCGCAGCGCGCACGCCGCCTCCAGGCGCGGCGCGTCCTCCGGCTGGAGGCGCACGGCGACATGGGTGCCCCGGAAGGTGCGTGCAGCGACCGTGCAGGGCAGGCCGGCGTCGGCGGCGACGATCCGCACCCCGGCCGGCCGCACGAGCACCGTCCGCGTCCCCTGGAGGGCGTCCTCGGGAACCGGGACCTTGCCCCACGGCGTGTCCGCGACCTGCCCGGCGACGGTCGCCTCCACCACGTTGTCGAAGCCGAGGAAACGGGCCACGAAGGCGTCGGCCGGCCGCTGCCACACCTCGAGCGGCGTCCCCGACTGGGCGATCCGCCCGTCCCGCATCACCACGACCCGGTCGGCGAGCGCGAACGCCTCGCCCTGGTCGTGGGTCACGGCGAGCACCGTGGTGCCCAACCGGCCGAACAGCTCCCGCAGTTCGACCACCAAGCGCTCCCGCAGCGAGCGGTCGAGCTGACCGAGCGGCTCGTCCAGCATCAGCAGCCGGGGCCGGGGCGCGAGCGCCCGGGCGAGGGCCACCCGCTGCTGCTCGCCGCCGGAGAGCGCGGCGACGGACCGGCGTCCGGCGCCCGGCAGTCCGACCAGCTCCAGCAACTCCTCCACCCGGTCCCGCTGTTCGGTGCGGGACGCGCCCCGCATCCGGGGCCCGAAGGCGATGTTTCCGGCCACGTCCCGCTGCGGGAACAGCTGGTGGTCCTGGAACATCAGGCCCAGCTCGCGCCGGTGCGCGGGCACCCCGGACTGGTCCCGGCCGTCGAGCGTCACCCGCCCGGCGTCCAGCGGCTGGAGCCCGGCCACCGCGCGCAGCAGTGTCGACTTGCCGCTGCCGCTGGGCCCGAGCACGCACACCACCTCGTGCTCGGCGACCTCCAGGTCGACGGCGTCCAGCACGGCCCGCCCACCGAAGCGGACGGTCGCACCCTCAAGGCTCAGCAGCATCCCTGGATCACCCGCACAACCAGTCGCATCTCTAGAACTCCCCGCTCCGGTCGGTGCGCAGCCGTTCCAGCACCACCAGCGCCACGGCGCACACCAGCATCAGAATCGTCGAAAGGGCCATGGCCTGGCCGTAGTTCATGTCCCCGGGCCTGCCCAGCAGCCGCGCCACGGCGACCGGCAGCGTCGGATTGTCGGGCCGCGCGATGAACACGGTCGCGCCGAACTCCCCGAGGGACACGGCGAAGGCGAACCCGGCCGCGACCAGCAGCGCCCGCCGCACCATCGGCAGGTCCACCTCCCGCCACACCCGCCAGGGCGAGGCCCCGAGCACCGCCGCCGCCTCCCGCAGCCGTCCGTCCACCGCCCGCAGTACGGGCAGCATGGTCCGTACGACGAAGGGGACACCGACCAGAGCCTGGGCGAGCGGCACCAGGATCCAGGAGGAGCGCAGGTCCAGCGGCGGTTCGTCCAGCGCGATCAGGAACCCGAAACCGACGGTCACGGCGGACACCCCGAGCGGCAGCATCAGCAGCGCGTCGAAGCCCCGCACGAAGCGCCCCGCGTCCCGCCGGGTGAGCGCGGCGGCGGCGAGACCGCCGATCACCACGGCGATGGCGGTGGCGGCGACGGCGTACTGGAGGGAGTTGCCGATGGCCTCGATCGGCGGGACCAGGAAAGTGCCGCCGTCGGCACTGGTCAGCGCCCGGTAGTAGCCGAAGCCGGGCGCGCCGAGCGACCGCTGGACCAGCACGGCGAGCGGCAGCACCAGCAGCAGCGCGACGGTGCCCAGGACGCCCGCCAGCAGCGCCCACTGGCCCGTGCCCCGGGGCCTGCGCGCGGTCGTGGCTGCGTCCACCAGCCGCAGGGCGCTCTCCCGCCGCCGTACGGTCCAGGCGTGCACGGCGAGGACCGCGGCGACCGCCGCGAACTGGATGAGCGTCAGCACGGCCGCCGTGGACAGGTCGAAGATCTGGGACGTCTGCCGGTAGATCTCCACCTCCAGGGTGGAGAAGGCGGGTCCGCCGAGGATCTGCACGACGCCGAAGGAGGTGAAGGTGAACAGGAACACCATCAGCGCGGCGGCCGCCACCGCGGGAGCGAGCGCGGGCAGTGTGACCTGCCGCCAGGCTCGCAGGCGGGAGGCTCCGAGCATCCGCGCGGCCTCCTCCTGCCGCGGGTCGAGCTGCGCCCACAGGCCGCCCACGGTGCGCACGACGACGGCGTAGTTGAAGAAGACGTGCGCGAGCAGGATGGCCCACACGGTGGTGTCCAGCCGTACGCCCCACAGCTCGTCGAGCAGCCCGCCGCGCCCCACCAGGGCCAGGAACGCCGTCCCCACGACGACCGTCGGCAGCACGAACGGCACGGTTACCACCGCCCGCAGCGCCTGCTTGCCGGGGAAGTCGAAGCGGGCGAAGACGTAGGCGCCGGGCAGTGCGATCAGCAGGGTGAGCGCGGTCGACGCCAGCGCCTGCCAGGTCGTGAACCACAGCACGTGCCGCACGTCGGACTGGGCCAGCACGTCCCCGATCCGGCCGAACTGCCAGGCGCCGTCGACCTCCAGGCCGCGCGCGACGATCGCGGCGACGGGGTAGGCGAAGAACACCGCGAAGAACGCGACGGGCACGGCCATCAGGGCGAGCCGCGCCGCGCTCCCACGCGGGTTCCGAGCCCTGGGGGCTCCCTTGCCTACTTCAGTACGAGCGAGGTCCACGACTTGACCCACTGGTCGCGATTGTCGGCGATCTTCGCCGGGTCCATGGTCTGCGGGTCCTTGGCCTGCGGCCCGTACTTCACGAACGCCTCGGGGATCTGCGCGCCCTTCCGCACCGGGTACACGAACATGTTCAGCGGCATGTCGTCCTGGAACTGCTTGCCGATGAGGAAGTCGAGGAGTGCCTTGCCGCCCTCGGGGTTCTTGGCGTTGCTCAGCAGGCCCGCGTACTCGACCTGGCGGAAGCAGGTGCCGTCGGCGACGCCGGTGGGCGCGGTGGACGGCTGCGGGTCGGCGTAGATCACCTCGGCGGGCGGGGAGGAGGCGTAGGAGACGACGAGCGGACGGTCGCCCTTGGCCTTCTTGCCCCCGGCCGAGCCGGAGAACTCCTCGTTGTAGGCCTGCTCCCAGCTGTCGACGACCTTGACGCCGTTCGCCTCCAGCTTCTTCCAGTAGCCCTCCCAGCCGTCGTTGCCGTACTTGGCGGCGGTGCCGAGCAGGAAGCCGAGGCCGGGCGAGGAACTGCCCGCGTTCTCGGTGACGAGCAGGTCCTTGTACTCCGGCTCGACCAGGTCGTCGAAGGAGTCCGGCGGGGTCAGGCCGTGCTTCTCGAAGTACGCCTTGTCGTAGTTGACGCAGACGTCCCCGGTGTCGACGGGCGTGACCCGGTGCTTGTCCGGGTCGGCCCGGTACTCGGGCAGGACCAGGTCGGAGCCCTTCGCCTCGTAGGGCTGGAACAGCCCGTTGTCGAGGGCGCGGGAGAGCAGGGTGTTGTCGACGCCGAAGAAGACGTCGCCCTGCGGGTTGTCCTTGGTGAGGACGGCCTTGTTGACGGCCTGCCCGGCGTCGCCGTCCTCCAGGACCCTGACCTTGTAGCCGGAGCTCTTCTCGAAGGCGGCGATGACCTCCTTCGAAGCGGCCCACGAGTCGTGGCTGACCAGGGTCACGGTCTTGGAGTCGCCGGAACCCTGCCCTTCGCCGGACGACGACCCGCACGCGGCCAGGCCGCCGACCATGCCGAGGCCGACGGCCAGGACGGTGACCTTCTTGGTGATGCTCACTGATTCCTCCTGGGTGACCAGGAGAAGACGCGGCCCCGCCCGCGACCCCTGGCGAGGGTCCCGGGCAGGGCGCAACAGCTCGAGTGGTGACCGATCTCCCTACCCAGAATGACCTGGGCCAGGTTCGGAGGGTCTGCGGCCGGTGCCGCACTCTCAGCGCTGTGGCGCTCCCCTGTCGGAATATGAAGATGTGGTTACTGCTTACGACGTACTGACGCCGGTCAGGTTACCGCTCGCTCGCGGCGAGCTGACCACACGCCCCGTCGATCTCCTGGCCACGGGTGTCCCGGATCGTCACCGGCACACCGTGCGCCGCGATCGCCTCCACGAACGCCTTCTCGTCCTCGGGCCGCGACGCGGTCCACTTCGAGCCGGGCGTGGGGTTGAGCGGGATGAGGTTGACGTGTACCGGCCGGCCCTTGAGCAGCCGCCCGAGGCGGTCGCCCCGCCACGCCTGGTCGTTGATGTCCCGGATCAGCGCGTACTCGATGGAGAGCCGGCGCCCGGACTTCGCGGCGTACTCGAACCCGGCGTCCAGCACCTCACGCACCTTCCAGCGCGTGTTGACGGGGACGAGGGTGTCGCGCAGCTCGTCGTCGGGGGCGTGCAGCGAGATGGCGAGGCGGCACTTGAAGCCCTCGCCGGTGAAGCGGTTGATCGCCGGGACGAGACCGACCGTGGAGACGGTGATCCCGCGCTGGGAGAGCCCCAGCCCGTCCGGCTCCGGGTCGGTGAGCCGGCGGATGGAGCCGACGACCCGGTTGTAGTTGGCCAGGGGCTCGCCCATGCCCATGAACACGATGTTGCTGAGCCGGGCCGGACCTCCGGGGACCTCGCCGTCCCTGAGCGCCCGCATCCCGTCCACGATCTGGTGCACGATCTCGGCCGTCGACAGGTTCCGGTCCAGGCCGGCCTGTCCCGTGGCGCAGAACGGGCAGTTCATGCCGCAGCCGGCCTGGGAGCTGATGCACATGGTGACCCGGTCCGGGTAGCGCATGAGCACCGACTCGACGAGCGTCCCGTCGAAGAGCTTCCAGAGCGTCTTGCGGGTGGTGCCCTGGTCGGTCGACAGATGCCGGACGACCGTCATCAGCTCGGGCAGCAGCGCCTCCCGCAGCCCTTCCCGCGAACCGGCGGGGATGTCGGTCCACTGCTCGGGGTCGTGCGCGTACCGTGCGAAGTAGTGCTGCGAGAGCTGCTTCGCACGAAAGGCCTTCTCGCCGGCGGCGACGACGGCCTCTTTACGCTCGGCGGGCGTGAGGTCGGCAAGGTGCCGCGGCGGCTTCTTGGCTCCGCGGGGGGCGACGAATGTGAGTTCTCCGGGCTTAGGCATGGCTGTACCAGTGTCGCAGACATATGAGAAGAGACCCGCCGCCCTGTGGACAACGGGTCTCTCGTCGAAGAACGTGCAGGTGAAGCCGGTCCTGCGGGCTCACGCCGGCCGGATCAGCCGGACCCCACGAAGATCACCAGCAGCAGCCACACCACCGGTGCCGTCGGCAGGAGGGAGTCCAGGCGGTCCATGATGCCGCCGTGGCCAGGCAGGAGGGTGCCCATGTCCTTGATGCCGAGGTCACGCTTGATCATGGACTCACCGAGGTCGCCCAGCGTGGCGCTGACGGCGACCGCGAGGCCGAGCAGCAGGCCCTGCCACCAGGCGCCGTCCTCGATCATGAACTGCATGCACAGCGCGCCCGCCGCCATCGCGAAGGCCACCGCTCCCAGCAGCCCTTCGCGGGTCTTGCCGGGGCTGATGCGCGGGGCGAGTTTGGTCCTGCCGAAGCGCCAGCCGACGGCATAGGCACCGGTGTCGCTGACGACCGTGAGCACCAGGAAGGTCAGCACGCGCTGCGCGCCGTCGTCGGCCATCAGCATCATCGTGACGAACGTGGCCAGGAAGGGCACGTAGAACGCCGCGAACAGACCTGCCGTGACGTCCTTGAGGTAGCCCTCCGGCGGCTCGGTCATCCGCCACACGAGCACCGCCAGCGCCGTGAGCGCCATGGCGACCCACGCACCCTCGGCACCTCGCGCGTACCCGGCGACCACCATCGCCGCGCCGCCGATCGCCAGCGGCACGAGCGGCGCCTTGATGGCCTTGCGCTCCTCCAGCCGCTTGGTCAGCTCCCACAGCCCCACGACCACCGCAACCGCGACCACGCCGACGAAGACGGCCTTGACGACGAACAGCGACGCGATGATGACGGCGCCGAGTGCGACGCCGACCCCTATCGCCGCGCCCAGGTCGCGCCCCGCGGTCTTCTTCGGCGGCGGCTGGGACTGCGCCGGCTGCGGGGCGTCGGGCATGGGCTCCGGATTCTGCGGCACCGCCGCGTACGGCTGCGCCGGCGGGTTCTGGAACAGGGGACCGCTCACCCGAGCGGCCCCCCGGTCGTCGTCCTGGTCACCGCCGTGTTCGGGTACGTCGGGCACGATGGGCATGGGGCGAGTCTGCTGCGCGTACTGCGCATCGTATGCGGGACCCGCCGGGGCAGCGCCCTGGACAGGTCCCCCGTCGGACGGCCCCCAGTACCCGGCTTGTGGCGGCGCTCCCCAGGAAGAGTCGTTCATCAGACCTCGAGCAGTTCCGCTTCCTTGTGCTTGAGGAGCTCGTCCACCTGGGCGACGTACTTCGAGGTGGTCTGCTCGAGCTCGCTCTCCGCACGGCGGCCCTCGTCCTCGCCGACCTCGCCGTCCTTGATCAGCTTGTCGATGGCGTCCTTGGCCTTGCGGCGCACGGAGCGGATGGACACCTTGGCGTCCTCGCCCTTGGTCTTGGCGACCTTGATGTAGTCGCGGCGGCGCTCCTCGGTCAGCTCGGGGAACACCACCCGGATGATGTTGCCGTCGTTGCTCGGGTTGACGCCCAGGTCGGAGTCGCGGATCGCCTGTTCGATGTTGCGCAGGGCGCTCTTGTCGAAGGGCGTCACCACGGCCATGCGCGGCTCGGGCACGGAGAACGAGGCCAGCTGGTTGATCGGCGTCAGCGCGCCGTAGTAGTCGGCCACGATCTTGTTGAACATCGCCGGGTGCGCACGGCCGGTGCGGATCGCGGCGAAGTCCTCCTTGGCGACCACGACGGCCTTCTCCATCTTCTCCTCGGCCTCGAGGAGGGTCTCTTCGATCACCACTTGCTCCTGCGTCTTGAGTAGGCCCGGCTGCGGTCCCCTGGCGGGACGGCGGCCGGCTGCGTCGCGTTCTTCCTGCACGGTTCCCGACCGGCGGGACATTGTCCATCCCCCGGCCCGGCCCCGTCCCGTTCGTCCCCCGGACAGGTGGCGTCCGCGGACAGGGGGTGTTCTCCGGTCAGTCCCGGGTGCCCTGGTCACCCACGAGCGTGCCGATCTTCTCACCCTTGACGGCGCGGGCGATATTGCCCTCCTTCAACAGCTCGAAGACCACGATCGGGAGGCTGTTGTCGCGGCAGAGCGTGACGGCGGTGGCGTCGGCGACCTTGAGGTCGCGGGTGATGACCTCGCCGTAGCCGAGCGCGTCGAACTTCACGGCGTCCGGGTTGGTCTTGGGGTCGGAGTCGTAGACCCCGTCCACGCCGTTCTTGCCCATGAGCAGCGCCTCGGCGTCGATCTCCAGGGCGCGCTGAGCTGCGGTGGTGTCGGTGGAGAAGTAGGGCATGCCCATTCCGGCGCCGAAGATGACCACGCGGCCCTTCTCCAGGTGGCGCACGGCGCGCAGCGGGATGTACGGCTCGGCGACCTGGCCCATGGTGATGGCGGTCTGCACGCGGCAGTCGACGCCCTCCTTCTCCAGGAAGTCCTGGAGGGCCAGGCAGTTCATCACGGTGCCGAGCATGCCCATGTAGTCGGAGCGGGCCCGGTCCATGCCGCGCACCTGGAGTTCGGCCCCGCGGAAGAAGTTGCCGCCGCCGATGACGACGGCGATCTCGGCGCCGTCGCGTACGACCGCCGCGATCTCGCGGGCGATGGCGTGCACCACGTCGGGGTCGACGCCCAGGCCGCCACCGCCGGAGAAGGCCTCTCCGGACAGCTTCAGCATGAAGCGGCCGCGTACTTTGCCGTCGTCGCTCTTCTCGGCCTTGGTGGTCATGGAGATCTCGCCTCTTTTACGTGGGTCACACACACGAAGAAGGCCACTGCCGGTGGGGGCGTGTTTCGCATCCCATACGCGGCAATGGCCTCCTCGTCAGATCTGCTGTCGTCCGCCGCCACGCGCGCGTGCGCCACGGCCTGTGCGAACGACGCCGACGACTGCTGTCGACCCTACCGGGGTCGAGCGTCCGTCGCGGTACGGACTCAGATGCCGACCTTGATGCGCGAGAAGCGCTTCAGGGTGACACCGGCCTCTTCCAGCACCTTCTGGACGGACTTCTTGTTGTCCAGGGCGTAGGGCTGACCCAGCAGGGTCGCGTCCTTGAAGAAGCCGTTGAGGCGACCCTCGACGATCTTCGGCAGGGCGGCCTCGGGCTTGCCCTCGGCGCGGGTGGTCTCCTCGGCGACGCGGCGCTCGGACTCGACGACCTCGGCCGGGACGTCCTCCTTGGAGAGGTACTTCGGCGCGAAGGCGGCGATGTGCTGGGCGACGCCCTTGGCGATGTCGGCGTTCGGCTTGTCCAGCTCGACGAGGACACCGATCTGCGGGGGCAGGTCGGGCATCGTGCGGTGCATGTACGCGGTCACGAAGCCGCCGGAGAACTGCGCGAAGCGGTCCAGGACGATCTTCTCGCCGAGGTTGGCGTTGGCCTCGTCCACGTAGGCCTGGACGGTCTTGCCGGCCTCGATCTCGGAGGCGAGCAGGGCATCCAGGTCCGCCGGGGCGGCCTTGGCGACGTGCTCGGCGATGGTCTTGGCGACGTTCTGGAACTTGTCACCCTTGGCGACGAAGTCCGTCTCGCACTTGAGCTCGACCAGGACACCGGAGGTGTTGTCGTCGGCGATGATCGAGACGACGGCACCGTTCTCGGCGGAGCGGCCCTCGCGCTTGGCGACGCCCTTCTGGCCCTTGATGCGGAGCGCCTCGACGGCCTTCTCGACGTTGCCCTCGGCCTCGTCCAGCGCCTTCTTGCAGTCCATCATGCCGGCGCCGGTGAGCTCACGAAGCTTCTTGACGTCGGCGGCGGTGTAGTTCGCCATGATTCAGGAATCTCTCTCGAAGTCCGAAGATCTACGGGCCGGACGGCGGGGGCTTCGTGGGCCCCCGCCGTCCAGAACCCGAAGGTGGTGAGGGGTCAGGCCTGCTCGGCGTCCGCGGCGGGAGCCTCGGCGGGCTTGTCGGCGTCGGCGACCTCGGTGGCGGCCTCCTCGACAGCCTCGGAGACCTTGGCGTCGGGGGCGGGCGCCTCGGCGGCGGCCTCGACGGCCTCGTCCTTCTTCTCGCCCTCGAGCAGGTCGCGCTCCCACTCGGCGAGCGGCTCGCCGGCGGCCTTCTCGCCCTTGGCACCGCCGGCGGCACCGGAGCGGGCGATGAGGCCCTCGGCGACGGCGTCGGCGATCACGCGGGTGAGCAGGGTGACGGAGCGGATCGCGTCGTCGTTGCCCGGGATCTTGTAGTCGACCTCGTCGGGGTCGCAGTTGGTGTCGAGGATGGCGACGACCGGGATGTTGAGCTTCCGGGCCTCGCCGACCGCGATGTGCTCCTTCTTGGTGTCCACGATCCAGACGGCGCTGGGCACCTTGGACATCTCGCGGATACCGCCGAGGGTCTTCTCCAGCTTGGCCTTCTCGCGGGAGAGGACCAGCAGCTCCTTCTTGGTGAGGCCGGAGGCGGCCACGTCCTCGAAGTCGATCTGCTCGAGCTCCTTCAGGCGCTGCAGGCGCTTGTAGACGGTCGAGAAGTTGGTGAGCATGCCGCCCAGCCAGCGCTGGTTGACGTAGGGCATGCCGACGCGGGTGGCCTGCTCGGCGATGGCCTCCTGCGCCTGCTTCTTCGTGCCGACGAACATGACCGTGCCGCCGTGGGCGACGGTCTCCTTGACGAACTCGTAGGCGCGGTCGATGTACGACAGCGACTGGAGCAGGTCGATGATGTAGATGCCGTTGCGCTCGGTGAAGATGAAGCGCTTCATCTTCGGGTTCCAGCGACGGGTCTGGTGACCGAAGTGGACGCCGCTTTCCAGCAGCTCCCGCATCGTGACGACGGCCATGGCCGTTCTCCTTGGTTTTCTCGGTTGTGCCGCGCCAGCCGGACGGCTTGCGCGCCTGACGCCCGCTGTGCGCCGTGCCGCAAGGGACCGAGGGGCGCTGACACGCGCCTTGGAAGGCGTCGTGTCGGGGCGTGCGAAGTCGACCCGGTGACCCGGATCGCCACCAGAAGTGTACGGGACCGGAGGGGTACCGGGTGACGCGGCTGTCCACAACCGGGCGGCGGTCCACAGGCCCGCCCGGAGGCCCGCTCCGTGCGGGACGGTTCTCGCATGCGAGCGAGGCGGAGCGTGAGTGCGTGGGTGTGTGCGTGCGTGTGTGCGAGTACGTGGGTGGTGCTGCTGTCGTCCGTCCCGGCCCCGGCGCCGTTCGGCGCCGCGCGGGCGGCGTCGGTGGTGCCGTCGGCGGGCGTGGGGCGGGGTCCGGATCCTTCGGTGCCGGACGTGGCCCGGTGGTGGCCGGTGGGCACCCGGCCCGCGGTCCTGCGGGGGTGGGAGCCCCCGGCCGACGCCTACGGTCCTGGGCACCGGGGCGTGGACCTCGCCGCGGCGGGCGGCGCCCCGGTGCGGGCGG
>NZ_QHJH01000209.1 GCF_003947455.1 Streptomyces sp. WAC 04229
CGCCCGGCGCTCCCACGGACTCCTCGTCCAGCTCTACTCCCTCCTCTCCCGCCGCTCCTGGGGCATGGGCGACCTCGGTGACCTGCGTGAACTGGCCGACTGGGCGGGACGCGCCCTCGGTGCCGGGTTCGTCCAGGTCAACCCGCTGCACGCGGCCGTGCCCGGCGCCCCCTCCGATCCCTCCCCGTACCGGCCCTCCTCGCGCCGCTTCCCGGACCCCGTCCACCTGCGGATCGAGGACGTGCCCGAGTACGCCTACGTCGCCGACCCCGAGCGGGCCCGGAAGCTCGGGGAACGGGCGGCGCGGCTGCGCGGTGCCGTCCTGGACGACGACGCCCTGATCGACCGGGACGCCGTGTGGGAGCTGAAGCGCGACGCCCTCGACCTGCTCCACGAGGTCCCCCTCGGACCAGGCCGCCGCGCCGCCTACTGCGACTACCTCGCCGCCCAGGGCACCGCGCTGGAGGACCACGCCACCTGGTGCGCGCTCGCCGAGATCCACGGCCCCGACTGGCACCTCTGGCCCGAGGGCCTGCGTGACCCCCGCTCGGCCGCCACAGAACGCGCCCGCACCGAGCTGATGGACCGCGTCGACTTCCACTCCCGGCTCACCTGGCTCACCGACACCCAGCTCACCGCCGCCCAGCACACCGCCCGCGAGGCCGGGATGCCGGTCGGGATCGTCCACGACCTCGCCGTCGGCGTGCACCCGCGCGGCGCCGACTCCTGGGCGCAGCAGGAGTACTTCGCCCGCGGCATGTCGGTGGGCGCCCCGCCCGACGCCTTCAACGCCCTCGGCCAGGACTGGGGCCTGCCGCCCTGGCGCCCCGACCGCCTCGCCGACTCCGGGTACGCGCCCTTCCGGGACCTGCTGCGCGGCCTGTTCCGCTACGCCGGCGCGCTGCGCGTCGACCACGTCATGGGCCTGTTCCGGCTCTGGTGGGTCCCCGAGGGCCACCCGCCCACCCAGGGCACCTACGTCCACTACGACGCCGAGGCCATGCTCGCCGTCCTCGTCCTGGAGGCCACCCGGGCCGGTGCCGTCGTCATCGGCGAGGACCTGGGCACCGTCGAACCCGGCGTGCGCGAGGCGCTGCGCGAGCGCGGGGTGCTCGGCACCTCGGTGCTGTGGTTCGAGCGCGACTGGGCCGGCGACGGCCGTCCGCTGCCGCCCGACCGGTGGCGCGCCGACTGCCTGGCCACCGCCACCACCCACGACCTGCCGTCCACCGCCGCCCGCCTCACCGGCGAGCACGTCGAACTCCGCGACCGCCTCGGCCTGCTCACCCGCCGGCTGGAGGTGGAGCGCGCGGAGGCCGCCGCGGACACCGCGGAGTGGCTGGAAGTCCTCGCCCGGCTCGGGCTGCTGGACGGCACCGGCGGCGACACCGGAACCCCCGCGGAGGAGGCGGAGATCCAGGGCGTGCACCGCTTCCTGCTGCGCACCCCGGCCCGCATGGTCGGCATCTGGCTCCCGGACGCCGTCGGTGACCGCCGCCCGCAGAACCTCCCCGGCACCTGGGACCAGTACCCGAACTGGCGGCTGCCCGTCGCCGACGCCGGGGGCCGCCCGGTGACCCTGGAGGACCTGGCCGCCTCACCCCGCCTGCACGCCCTGATCGACGTCGTACGGGAACGCGACGTGGGCCGGGAGGGCTGAACCGGGCGCCCGCGGGCCCCGTACGGGTACCCCGGGCGCGCGGTCCCTCCGGCCGTTCGCTAACTTGGCACCGTGGACAAGAAGAACGCCCTGCGCGCCGGCGCCCTGGCAGCCGGTACGACGCTGATGATGCTGCTCATGTCGTCCCCCGCGCTCGCGCTGACCCGCGACGACGGCGACGACCCCGGCACCGGCCTGAGCGTCATCGAGACGCTGGGCTACTACGTCCTGGCCCCGCTCGCGCTGTTCGCGGTCATCGCCGGTCTGGTCATGGCCCTGGACAGGTCCAAGCCGGAGCACCGGGTGATCACCCCCGGCACCAAGGGCAAGGCCAAGACCAAGGCCAAGGTCGCCGCGAAGGCCTGACCTCTCCGCAACGGCTTCACCGAGGGCGCCGCCCCGCACACATGTGACGGGGCGGCGCCCTCGGGCGTTCTCACGAGCCGGGGTCGCGTGTCGCGGGGACTCGGCTCTCAGGGACTGGGAGCGGTCAGATAGCGCTGGAGTGTGGGCGCCAGCCACGCCAGGACCTCCTCGCGGTGCAGCGCCACGGCCGGCGGGAACCGCAGGATGTAGCGCGTGAGTGCCAGACCGAGCACCTGCGTCGCGACGAGCGCGGCCCGCGCGGGCGCCTGCTCGGGGTCCGGGCACACCCGTAGGGCGACCGGCAGCACCTGGTCGCGGAAGATGCCCTGCATGCGTTCGGCCCCGGCCTGGTTGGTGGTCCCGGCCCGGAGCAGCGCCGTGAGCACCTCGTTCTCCTCCCACCGGGAGAGGAAGTGCGTCATCAGGGCCCGTCCGACCTCCTCGCGCGGCAGCGCGGACAGGTCGGGCAGCGCGAGATCGATGGCCACGGCGGCCGCGAACAGGCCCTCCTTGTTGCCGTAGTACCGCATCACCATCGACGGATCGATGCGCGCGTCCCGGGCGATGGCGCGGATGGTGGCCCGCTCGTAGCCGTCGGCGGCGAAGCGCTCGCGGGCCGCGTCCAGGATCGCGGCGCGAGTGGAGTCGGAGCGGCGGGCGGGCGATCCGTGGTCGTCGTTCTCGTCGGACATGTCCACGAGCGTAGGCCAACAAGCGTGGGCCAACAAGTGTTGACGCCGATCCGCAAGCCGCTCTACCGTGACAACGAGCGTTGGCAAACAACCGTTGGCAAACGAACGTTGGCATTGCCTAGGAGGCCCACATGAACGGCACCCCGCACGCGACACCCCGCACCCCCGTGATCGTCGTCGGATCGGGCCCCACCGGCCTGCTCCTCGCCGGTGACCTCGCCGCCGCCGGCATCCCCGTCACCCTCGTCGAGAAGCGCCCGCACCGGATCAGCAACCTCTCCCGCGCCTTCGTCCTGCACGCCCGCACGCTGGAGCAGTTCGACGCCCGCGCCCTGGCGGACGAACTGGAGGCGATGGGCCGGCCCTTGGCCGACCTCCGCGTCTTCGGCCGCCTCTCCATCGACCTCGCCACCCTCCCCTCCCGCTTCCAGCACCTCCTCGTCCTCCCGCAGTACGAGGTCGAGAAGGTGCTGGAGCGGCGGGCGGTGGAGGCGGGGGTGGAGTTCCGGTACGAGACCGGGGTGACCGGTCTGCACCAGGACCCGGCCGGGGACACCGTGACCGTCGAGGTCCGCGGTCCGGACGGCGAGCCCGGGACGCTGCGGGCCTCGTACGTCGTCGGCGCCGACGGGATGCGCAGTACCGTGCGGGAGGCGATCGGCCTGCCGTTCCCGGGGCGTTCGGTCATCCGATCCGCCGTTCTCGCCGACGTACGGCTCGCCGAGGAGCCGGAGACGCTGCTGACCGTCAACGCCAACGGAGACGCCCTGGCCTTCCTGGCACCGCTGGGTGACGGGTACCACCGCGTGATCGGCTGGCAGCGGGGCCGCGACGTCCCCGACACCGAGCCGGTCGGGTTCGACGAGGTCAAGGAGATCACCCGCCTCGCCCTCGGCCGGGACTTCGGGATGCACGACGCCCGCTGGATGTCCCGCTTCCACAGCGACGAACGCCAGGCGCCCGCATACCGGGTGGGCCGCGTGTTCCTCGCGGGCGACGCGGCGCACGTGCACACGCCGGCCGGTGGGCAGGGCCTGAACACCGGTCTGCAGGACGCGGCGAACCTGAGCTGGAAGCTGGCGGCCGTGCTGCACGGGAACGCCCGGCCCGAGCTGCTGGACACCTACCAGAGCGAGCGGCACCCCGTCGGCAGGTCCGTGCTGCGCAGCAGTGGCGGCATCGTGCGCCTCGCCATGGCCAGGCGCCCCTGGACACTGGCCTTCCGGGCCGCGGTGACCACCCTCCTCGGTCATGTGGGCCCGGCCCGTCGCCGCATCACCGGCCGGATCACGGGCATCGGCTACCGCTACCCCGCCCCTCGCGGCGCCCACCGGCTGACCGGCACCCGCGTCGCGGACCTCCCCCTCGCGGGCGGGGGCCGGCTCTACGAGGCGCTGCGCGGCGGACGGTTCGTGCTGATCACCCCGGCGTCGGCCCGGGGTGCGGAGGCGGGCCTGGACGGGGAGGGCCGCAAGGAGCGGCTGTCCGTGGAGTGCTGGGCGAGCGGGCGCCGTACGACGGTGCTGGTGCGTCCCGACGGCTACGTGGCCTGGGCGGCGGACGACGCCGGCGCGGCGGAGACCGGGTCGGCCGTCGCCGCGCACGTGGGCTGAGGGGTTCCGCCCGGTCCCCGGTCTACTCCTCGGTGCCGGCGAGCAGGACCCGCAGCAGGCCGGCCACCTCGGCGGCCTGTCGCGCGTCCAGGGCGGACAGGGCCTCGGTCTGGGCGGCGAGACCCGCGCCGACCGCCTCGTCGATCAGCTCCAGGCCCCGGTCGGTGAGCGTGACCTGGAGTCCCCGGCGGTCGTGCGGGTCGGGGGAGCGGCGCAGCAGCCCCGCGCGTTCGAGCTTGTCCAGGCGGCCGGTCATGCCGCCGGTGGTGAGCATCAGTGTGGCCGAGAGCTGCCGGGGCGAGAGGGTGTAGGGCTCGCCGGAGCGGCGCAGGGTGGCCAGGGCGTCGAACTCCCCGCGGGAGATCCCGAAACGGGCGTACGCCTTCTCCATCCGGTCGCCCATCGCGCGGGCCAGCCGGAAGACGCGGCCGAACACCTCCATGGCGGCCGTGTCCAGGTCGGGACGGACCAGTGCCCACTGGTCGACGATCGCGTCGACGGGGTCCTTGCGCGGCTCGCGGGAGGGCTCGGGGGGTGTCCCGGGGTGTTCGGTCATGGCACGAGTATCGGGAGGATTCCGCTCGACCGCAAGAAAGTAGCTTGACGGAAACTTGCTTAGAAGTAAGCTACCTCCATGCTGTCCGCCGGTCGCACCACCCTCATAGCGCTCACCGCCCTCGCCCCCGTTTCCTGGGGCACCACCTACGCCGTGACCACCGAGTTCCTCCCGCCGGACCGGCCCCTGTTCACCGGTCTGGCGCGCGCCCTGCCCGCCGGTCTGCTGCTGCTCGCGCTCACCCGGGTGCTGCCGCGCGGCGCCTGGTGGTGGAAGGCGGCGGTGCTGGGCGCGCTGAACATCGGCGCCTTCTTCCCGCTGCTGTTCCTCTCCGCCTACCGGCTGCCGGGCGGCATGGCGGCCGTCGTCGGGTCGGTCGGCCCGCTCTTCGTCGTCGGCCTCTCGGCCCTGCTGCTCGGGCAGCGGCCCACCACCCGTGCGGTGCTCACCGGCGTCGTCGCCGCGTTCGGTGTCAGCCTGGTCGTGCTGAAGGCGGCCGGCGGGCTGGACGCGCTCGGCGCGCTGGCCGCCCTGGCCTCCGCCGGGTCCATGTCCACCGGCACCGTGCTCACCAAGCGCTGGGGCCGCCCCGAAGGCGTCGGCCCGCTCGCGCTCACCGCCTGGCAGCTGACCGCGGGCGGGCTGCTCATCGCGCCGGTCGCCCTCCTGGCCGAGGGCGCTCCGCCCGCCCTGGACGGCGCGGCGGTCGGCGGCTACCTCCACCTGGCGCTGGCCAACACAGCGGTGGCGTACTGGCTCTGGTTCCGCGGCATCGGCCGGCTCTCCGCCACCCAGGTCACCTTCCTCGGCCCGCTCTCGCCGCTCACCGCCGCGGTCGTCGGCTGGGCGGCGCTGGGCGAGACGCTGACGCCGGTGCAACTGGCCGGCATGGCGCTGGCGTTCGCGGCGACGGTCGCGGGGCAGCGGGCGCCACGCGCGAGGACGGGTACGGAGGCCGTACCGTTCAGTTCTCCTTCAAGGAATGGTCGAAAAGATTCGATGGACCTGACGGGTCAGGGCCTGCGACGGTAGCTCCACCACGACCGCCGACAGTGAAAGGACCTCCGTGGCCGTAGCCGACCGCCGGACCGTCACCCCCGCGCCCACCTCCGCGCCCACCGCTGCCGACGCCCTCGCCGCGTCCGCCGCGCCCGTCCGCCCCGTCGCGCTCGGGATCGGGCTCGCGGTGCTCGCCACCGTCGTCTGGTCCGGCAGCTTCGTCGCCTCCCGTGCCCTCGGGGACAGCGTCCCGCCCGTGCAGCACGCGTTCTGGCGCTGGGTGCTGGCGCTCGCGGTCGTGGCCCCCTTCGGCGCCCGGCGGGCATGGCGGCAGCGCGCGCTCGTCCGGCGCCACCTCGGCTTCGTACTCCTCGCCTCCCTGCTCGGCGTGGCCGTCTACAACACCCTCGTCAACCAGGCCGGTATCACCACGCCCGCCGCCAACATGGGCATGATCATGGCGGCGTCCCCGGTGCTGATGGCGGTCTACGAACGGGCGGGCGGCGTACGGCTCGGCGCCCGCCGGGGGGCGGGGCTGCTCGTCGCCTGCGCGGGGGTGCTGCTGCTGGTCGGAGGCGGGGCGGGCTTCTCGGCGGGCGACCTGTGGATGATCGCCGCGGCCTGCTGCTTCGGGTCGTACAGCGCGCTGCTGCGCCGCAGGCCCGCCGGTCTGGACGGGGTCGGGTTCCTGTTCACCACGTTCCTCCTCGGCACCCTCATGCTGCTTCCCGCGCAGGGCGTCAGCCTCGCCGCGCAGGGCGGCTTCAGCCCGGAGCCGGGCACCGTCCTCGCCCTCCTCTACGTCGGTGTCGCCTCCTCGGCGGTGGCCTTCTTCGCCTGGAACAAGGCGATCTCCCTGATCGGCCCGTCCCGTGCCGGCGTCGTCTACTACCTCCAGCCGGTGTGCGTCGCCCTGCTGTCCTGGGCGCTGCTGGCCGAACCGACCGGCTGGGCGCAGGCGGGCTGCATGGCGCTGATCCTCGGCGGCGTCGTCCTCGGCGCGGGGGCGCGTCGCTGACCGGGGCCGGCCGCGGATAGGTTGCCGCCATGGCCGACTGGGACATCCGCAAGCTGCAGATCCTGCGGACGCTGCGGGAACGGGGCACGGTGACCGCGACGGCCGAGGCGCTGAACATGACGCCGTCCGCCGTGTCCCAGCAGCTGACGAACCTCGCCCGGCAGCTCGGCGTGGAACTGCTCAGGGCCCAGGGGCGCCGGGTCCGGCTGACGGACGCGGCCCGCCTCGTACTGCGGCACACGGAGGCGGTCTTCGAGCAACTGGAACGGGCGGAGGCCGAGTTGTCGGCGTACGTCCGGGGAGAGGCCGGCGAGGTACGGGTCGGCGCCTTCTCCACCGCCGTGCCGGCCCTCGTCGTACCGGCCGTCACCACGCTGCGGGCGAGCCACCCCGCCGTGACGGTGCGGGTGCGGGAGGCCGAGGCACAGGAGGCGTACGAGCTGCTGGGGGCCGGCGAGGTGGACCTCGCCCTGTCGCTGGCGGCCCAGGCGCCGAGCGCCGCCGACCCGCGCTTCACCCGCGTCCCGTTGCTCGCCGACCCGCTGGACGTGGCCCTGCCCGCCGACCACCCGCTGGCCCGCGCGGAGGGCCTGCGCCTGTCCGACCTCGCCGCCGAGCCGTGGATCTTCGGCGGCAGCGGACCCTGGTCCGCCATCACCCACGCGGCCTGCGAGACGGCCGGCTTCCGCCCGCACCAGGCCCACACGGCGGCCGGCTGGACGGCGATCCTCGCGATGGTCGAGGCGGGCATGGGCGTGGCCCTGGTGCCCCGCATGGCGGCCGTGCCGCGCGACGGCGTGACGATGCGCGAACTGCGCACCGACCGCCCCGTCCGCCACGTCGTCGCGGCCGTGCGCAGGGGAGCGTCGGAGGCTCCCGCCGTCGCGACGGTACTCAGGGCTCTCCACGGGGCGGCGGCCTCCCGCCCCTGAGCCCAGCCGCGCCGGGGGCCCCGCGGCGCGGCTCGCGCGCCACCGGGCGTGGTGGGCGAACGCGAAGGCTCGGGCGGGCCCGGCGACGGGTGGGCCGCACGTCGGCCGGCCCACCCGGGCACACGGCAGGGGCGCCCGGCCCGACGCGCGGACCGGACGCCCCTGCGGCGTGAAGACCTACTCCGTGGCCGCCGCCGCGTCGGCCGCCTGGGCCAGCAGGGCGCGTTCGATGCCCGAGCGGGACTCCGAGACCAGGCGGCGCAGGGCCGCGTTCGGCTGGGCGGAGGCCAGCCACGCGTCCGTGCGGTCCAGGGTCTCCTGCGACACCTGCACCGCCGGGTACAGGCCGACCGCGATCTGCTGGGCCATCTCGTGCGACCGGGACTCCCAGACGCCCTTCAGCGCCTCGAAGTACCGCTCCGTGTACGACGCCAGCAGCTCGCGCTGGTCGGTCTGGACGAAGCCGGCGATCACCGCCTCCTGGACGGCGTTCGGCAGCTTGTCGGACTCCACGACCGACTCCCAGGCCTCCGCCTTGGCCTGCTCGGTGGGCCGGGCGGCACGCGCGGTCGCGGCGTGCCGCTCACCGGCGGCCGTCTTGTCCCGCTCGTACTCCGAGGCGATCTCCGAGCCGCCGAACCGGCCCACGGCCGCCAGCCGCTGAACGAACGCCCAGCGCAGCTCCGTGTCGACGGCCAGGCCCTCGATCGTCTGCGTGCCGTCGAGGAGCGCGTCCAGCAGATCGAGCTGCTCCGGCGTCCGCGCCGTCGCCGCGAACGCGCGCGCCCACGCCAGCTGGTGGTCGCTGCCCGCCTCGGCGGCCCGCAGGTGGGCCAGCGTGGCCTCGGTCCAGCGGGTGAGCAGCGCCTCGCGGGCGGTCGGGGCGGCGTACTGGTCGATGGCCAGCTTCACCTGGCGGTGCAGCGACTGCACGACACCGATGTCGGACTCCTTGCCGATGCCGGACAGGACCAGGGAGAGGTAGTCCCGGGTGGCCAGCTCCGCGTCCCGGGTCATGTCCCAGGCCGACGCCCAGCACAGCGCGCGCGGCAGCGACTCGGTGAAGTCGCCCAGGTGCTCGGTGACGACGGCCAGGGACTGCTCGTCCAGGCGGACCTTCGCGTACGACAGGTCGTCGTCGTTCAGGAGCAGCACCGCCGGGCGGGCCTTGCCCACCAGCTGCGGTACGTCCGTCAGCTCGCCGTCCACGTCCAGCTCCACGCGCTCGCCGCGCACCAGCTTGCCGTCGGCGTCGAGGTCGTAGGCGCCGACCGCGATGCGGTGCGGGCGCAGCGTGGGCTCGCCCTTGGCACCGGCGGGCAGGGCCGGAGCCTCCTGCCGGATCGCGAAGGAGGTGATCACGCCCTCGCCGTCCGTCTCGATCTCCGGGCGCAGCACGTTGATGCCGGCCGTCTCCAGCCACGCCTTCGACCAGGTCTTCAGGTCGCGTCCGGAGGGCTCCTCCAGCGCGCCCAGCAGGTCGGACAGGCGCGTGTTGCCGAACGCGTGCCGCTTGAAGTACGCCTGCACGCCCCGGAAGAACGCGTCCTCACCGACGTACGCGACGAGCTGCTTGAGCACGCTCGCGCCCTTGGCGTACGTGATGCCGTCGAAGTTGACGAGCACGTCGTCCAGGTCGCTGATGTCCGCCATGATCGGGTGCGTGGACGGCAGCTGGTCCTGCCGGTACGCCCAGGTCTTCATCTGGTTGGCGAACGTCGTCCACGAGTGCGGCCACTTGGAGCCGGGCGCGTCGGCCTGGCAGGCGGCCTCGGCGTAGGTGGCGAACGACTCGTTCAGCCACAGGTCGTTCCACCACTCCATGGTGACCAGGTCGCCGAACCACATGTGCGCCAGCTCGTGCAGGATCGTCGCCGCCCGCACCTCGTACGCGGCGTCCGTCACCTTCGAACGGAACACGTACTGGTCCCGGATGGTCACCGCGCCCGCGTTCTCCATCGCGCCCGCGTTGAACTCCGGCACGAAGAGCTGGTCGTACTTCTTGAAGGGGTACGGGTAGTCGAACTTCTCCTGGAACCACTCGAAGCCCTGCCGGGTCACCTCGAAGATGGCGTCCGAGTCGAGGTGCTCGGCCAGCGAGGGACGGCAGTAGATGCCGAGCGGCACCGACTGGCCGTCCTTCTCGTACACGCTGTGCACCGAGTGGTACGGGCCGACGATCAGGGCCGTGATGTACGACGAGATGCGCGGGGTCGGCTCGAAGACCCAGACGCTGTCCTTCGGCTCGGGCGTCGGCGAGTTGGAGATGACCGTCCAGCCCTCGGGCGCCTTCACGGTGAACTGGAACGTCGCCTTGAGGTCGGGCTGCTCGAAGCTCGCGAAGACCCGGCGCGCGTCCGGCACCTCGAACTGGGTGTACAGGTACGCCTGGTCGTCCACCGGGTCGACGAAGCGGTGCAGGCCCTCGCCGGTGTTGGTGTACGCGCAGTCGGCGGCCACGCGCAGGATGTTGCGCCCCGGCAGCAGGCCCGGCAGGGCGATGCGGGAGTCCTGGAACACCTCGTCGGCGTCGAGGGCGTCGCCGTTCAGCGTCACCTCGTGGACCGTCGGCGCGACCAGGTCGATGAAGGACTCGCCGCCGCCCTCCGCGACGTCGAAGCGCACCGTGGTCACGGACCGGTAGGTGCCGCCCTCCTGCGCGCCGGTGAGGTCGAGATCGATCTCGTACGAGTCAACGCTCAGCAGCGTCGCCCGCTGCCGCGCCTCTTCGCGAGTCAGGTTTGTGCCAGGCACGCGGTCATCTCCTCGTTATGTGTCGGTTGCGCCATCCTTCCACGCGGCCCGCACGGAACGCGATGTCCATTTCCCGCCGGTGGGCGGGGCCGGGCGGGCGCGAACCTGGGAGCCATGGAGCACTACACCGCACACCCGGTCCCCCCTGCCACCCTGAAGGAACTGCGCGCCACCGACGACGCCGGCCGCGCCCCCGCCCCGCTCACCGACACCGAGGGCGGTGCCCCCCTGCGCTGCTGCCTGCGCCGCAGCGTGCCGGGGGAGAGGATCGCCCTCGTCTCCTACGCCCCGCTGCGCCGCTGGGCGGCTCGCACCGGCGCCGACCCGGGCGCGTACGACGAGCAGGGGCCGGTCTTCGTCCACGCCGAGGAGTGCGCGGGGCCCGACGGGGACGGCCTGGCCTTCACCAACGCCCACCGCACGGTGCGCCGCTACTCGGCCGAGGGGCACATCCTGGGCGGGCGGCTGGCCGGCGGGGCCGACGAGTTCGCCCCCGCCCTCCGGGAAGCGTTCGACGACCCGGCCGTGGCGTTCGTCCACGTCCGGGCCGTCGAGTACGGCTGCTTCCTCTACGAGGTGAGGCGGGGCTAGCCCCAGCCCCGGTCTCGGGCCCCTAGCCCTTCAGCTCCGCCGCCACCAGCTCCGCGATCTGCACCGCGTTCAGGGCCGCGCCCTTGCGCAGGTTGTCGTTGGAGACGAACAGGGCGAGGCCGTTCTCCACGGTCTCGTCCTGACGGATGCGGCCCACGTACGACGGGTCCTGCCCCGCCGCCTGCAGCGGGGTCGGCACCTCGCTGAGGGCGACGCCGGGGGCGCCGGCCAGCAGCTCCTTGGCGCGGGCCACGCTGAGCGGGCGGGCGAAACGGGCGTTGATCTGCAGGGAGTGGCCGCTGAAGACGGGCACCCGCACGCAGGTGCCGGAGACCTTCAGCTCCGGGATCTCCAGGATCTTGCGGGACTCGTTGCGGAGCTTCTGCTCCTCGTCCGTCTCGTGCAGGCCGTCGTCGACGATGGAGCCGGCCAGCGGCAGCACGTTGTACGCGATCGGCGCCACGTACTTGTCGGGCTTCGGGAACTCCACCGCGGAGCCGTCGTGCGTGAGCTTGGGGGCGTCCGCGCCGACCTTCTGGACCTGCTCGAACAGCTCGTCCACACCGGCCAGGCCGGAGCCGGAGACCGCCTGGTAGGTGGCGACGACGAGGGCTTCGAGGCCCGCCTCCGCGTGCAGCGGACGCAGCACCGGCATCGCGGCCATCGTGGTGCAGTTCGGGTTGGCGATGATGCCCTTGGGGCGGTCCGCGATCGCGTGCGGGTTCACCTCGGAGACCACCAGCGGGACCTCGGGGTCGCGTCGCCAGGCGGAGGAGTTGTCGATCACGACGGGGCCCTGCGAGGCGACCTTCTCGGCCAGCGCCTTGGAGGTGGCGCCGCCCGCGGAGAAGAGCACGATGTCCAGGCCGGAGTAGTCGGCGGTGGTCGCGTCCTCGACCGTCACGCCGTCCAGCTCCTTGCCGGCGCTGCGCGCGGAGGCGAACAGGCGCAGCTCGGTGACCGGGAAGTCGCGCTCCGTGAGGATCCTGCGCATGACCGTGCCCACCTGGCCGGTGGCTCCGACGATTCCGATCCTCACGGTGACTCCTTCTCCGTTCGTACGCGTGTCTTCACGCGCGCTGTGCTCGGCCGAGACTTTTCCATCATGGGGCGAAGCCCGGCCCGCCTGTCCAATCCTTTGCCCCGGGTGCCCGCTCCCTGGGACGCGGTGGCTCGGTCCGCCCCTGCCCATCCCGTCCCACCCCACACGACGATGTGACGTACGCCTCGCGCCGCCGGCCGGCCGGACGGGCGAACGTTTCGGGCGGCCGCGGCGTCATAGGGGAGACGCGGGGGACAGGTCCCAGGG
>NZ_QHJH01000020.1 GCF_003947455.1 Streptomyces sp. WAC 04229
GGGCATTACGGTGGGACACGAAGACCTCCGTGCGGTGCGTTCCTAGACAGCTCCACCACATCGGAGGTCTTCGCCATGTTCAAGACCCACCAGTGTCAACAACGCTCGTGATCAATACACCTAGGCCGTGTCCGCAAAGTCCGGCCTGCCCCGCGACGCCCGGCACGCACTCTCGCTGCACCGGGCGAAGCCCCGAGTACGCCCAGTACGAGGGGCTGCGCCCGGCACACCGAGAGCACGCACCGGGCGCCGCAGGGCCCGCCCTCCGGGCGGACGGCCGGACTTTGCGGACACGACCTAGCCCGCGGAGTGCGTCACCGCCACCGGACCGAACGAGACCCGGGTGCGGCCGCCGTCGTCCGCCCAGACCACGTCGACGTGGCTCCCACCCGGCACGACCTCCGTGACGGCCTCGGCGACCGCCACGTTCACGGGCTCACCGGTGAGTGCCGCCAGGCAGACGTGCAGGGTGGTCCCGCCGGTCTCGCCGGACAGCCGGGGCAGCTCTGCCCACGGCACGTACGCCGTGCCCTGCGGGGCACGCACCGTCTCGGTCCCGGGCAGCCAGCCGTGCAGTCCGTGCAGCGCGGAGACCAGGGGCTCCTCGGGGCCGGTGGCCCACCCGGTGTGCGTGACCCGGGCCCCCCGCGGCGCCCCGACGACCCGGTGCACCCGCAGTTCGTACGGACCCCGGGCCACCGTCACGCTCTCCACCCGCAGCCCCGGCACCATCGGGGCGCCGCCGGTGAAGACGGGCCGGTGCCAGGACGCCGCCCAGCCCCAGCCGTCGCCCTGCCCGGCGCCGAGCGGGTGGATGCGGCGCCGGACGCTGCCCCGGCCGCCCACCTCGACCGACAGGTGGTTGTCCGCGGCGTTCTCCCCGGCCGTGGGACCGGTCCGGGTCGAGTAGGCCTGCCGGCCGTAGTGCGGGTCGTCCTGGTCCGCCGACTCGCCCTCGTGCGGCCGCACATGGTCGCTGCCGTGGTTGTGCAGCCGGACGATCCCGTCCTCGCGCGTCGACTGCACCAGCAGCCCGGGCGCGGCGAGGGCGAGCACGCGGTCCGCCTCCTCCACCGGCGCCGGCTCCTCGGGCGCCGTCCACAGCGGGTGGCCGGCCGGGGCGAGGAGCGACACGAACGCCTTCGACGCCCAGTACGGGGAGGCCGGTCCCGAGTACGGCTGGAGCGTCGCCTCGTGCGGGCCGAACCACCCCAGGCTCAGCAGCCCCTCGTCGCTCAGCGCCCCGCGGTCCATGAAGTACCGCAGGCTGCCGCTCACCAGCCGCCGCGAGGCACCCGGCGACAGCGGGGTGTGCCCGGTCAGCGCGCCCAGGCCCACGGCGGACGACGCCGCGAAGCGGTAGGTCAGCGAGCGGCCGTAGTGCAGCGGCGCGCCGTCGGCGCCGAACATCAGGGCGAACCCTTCCAGGTGGGCCCGCAGCCGCTCCCCGTACCGGCCGAGGGCGTCGGCGTCGCCGCCGAGGTGGGCGTCGAGCACCGGGTACAGGTGCAGCGCCCAGCCGTTGTAGTGGTCGAAGGCGCGACCGTCGCCGTCGGCGTACCAGCCCCCGCCCCGGTACCAGCCCTCCATCAGCTCCAGCGCCCGCTCCCGTGCCGCGGCCGTCTCCGCGTCGCCGCGGCCGACCGACTCCAGGAACCCGGCGACCGTGTACGGGAACAGGTACCAGTTGTTCGGCGCCGGCACGTGCCGCAGCGCGCCGCGCAGCCACTCCTCGACCCGGTCCTGGACCCCGGAGTCGAGGTTCTTCCACAGCCACGGCGCGGTCAGCCGCAGCCCGAGCGCCACCGACGCCGACTCGACCATCGGCTGGCCCTGCACGTCGTGGTCGAGGATCAACGGCCAGGACTCGGTGTCGTCGCGGCCCGGGGTGAGGGTGCCCGAGGCGAGGCCGCGCGCGTAGCGGCCCAGCCAGTCGTGCGGGTCCGCGCCGTCGGCGCCCGCGACCCGGAAGGCGGCCGCGAGGAACGTGCGCGCGAAGCCTTCCAGGCCGTCGGAGCGCACACCGGAACGCGACGGGCGTCCCGGCAGGTCGAGCAGGGCGTTGCCCGGGGTGCTCCAGCGCCACGCGGCCCACAGCAGCCCGTCGGCGACGGCCTCCCAGTGAGCCCGGGTCCAGCCGGTGTACGGGCTCGACGCACGGTCCTCGGTGGGCAGTTCGAACGGGATGCTCATGCCAGGAACGCCAGCCTTTCGCGTCGTACGGGGTGGAGGAAGCCGGCTCCGGACGCCCAGCGGGTCGTCTCGGCGAGCGCGAGGTCGGCCAGGCGGCGCCACTCGTTGCCCTCGGAGCCGGCGAGGTGCGGGGTGATCAGGGCGTGCTCGCAGTCCCACAGCGGATGGTCCGGCGGCAGCGCCTCGGGGTCGGTGACGTCCAGCACGGCCCGGATCCGGCCGGCCACGACGGCGTCGGTGAGCGCCTCCTGGTCGACGACCGCCCCGCGGGAGGTGTTGATCAGCACCGCGTCGGCCGGCATCGACTCGATCAGCGCGCGGCCGACCAGCCCACGGGTGGTGGGCAGCAGCGGGGTGTGCACGCTGACGGTGTCGCAGCGCGCGAACAGTTCCGGCAACTCGACGCGTTCCACGCCGAGTTCGGCGGCCTCCGCGTCGCTCACGTACGGGTCGTGCAGCAGTACGCCGATGTCGTGCGGCCGCAGCAGTTCCACGACCCGGCGGCCGATCAGCGAGGCCGACAGGATGCCGACCGTGCGCCGGTAGTTGCCGACGCCGCGCGAGGTGCGCAGCCAGTTGCCCCGGGTCCGGGTGGCCCGGTAGTCGCGGGCCCGTTCCAGCACCCGCTTGCCGCTGAGCAGGATCATGCCCAGGGTGTACTCCGCGACCGGCAGCGCGTTGGCCGCGGCGGCCGAGGAGACCTCGACGCCCCGCTCCCAGCAGGCGTCGGTGACATGCCCGCGGACACTGCCCGCCGTGTGCACCACGGCCCGCAGCGCCGGAGCCGCCCGCAGCACGTCCGCGTCCAGCGGCGGACAGCCCCAGCCGGTGATCAGCAGGTCCACGTCGGCCAGCACCGACCGGGCCCGCGGGGTGGACAGGTCGTCCAGCACCGGGAACGGCGCGAGTTCGCAGACCCGGCGGAACGCGCCGAGCGACTGGGGGTCGAGGACGGCCGAGGCGGCGTCCGGGGACATGGCCACGGCGGCACGGGGCCGGAAGCCGGGTCCGGGGGCGTACGGGGTCACTTGACGGCTCCGGCGGTCAGGCCGCTGCGCCAGAATCGCTGGAGCAGCACGAAGGCGAGGATGAGCGGCAGTACGGCGAGCAGTGAACCCATGATCACCACGGGGTAGTACTCCGGCGACACGGACGCCGAACTGTTCCACTGGTACAGGCCGAGACTGACGGGATACAGGTCCTGGTCGGACAGCATCACCATGGGCAGGAAGAAATTGTTCCAGATCGCGGTCAGCTGGAAGAGGAAGACGGTGATCAGGCCCGGCCCCAGCATCCGCAGTGCCACCCGGACGTACGTGGTCAGCTCGCCCGCCCCGTCCACGCGCGCCGCCTCCAGCACCTCGTCGGGCACGTAGCCCCGCGCGAAGATCCGGCCCAGGTAGACGCCGAACGGGTTGAACAGTACCGGGATGAACACCGCCCAGAAGGTGTTCACCAGACCGGCCTCGGACGCCATCAGGTACAGCGGCAGCGCGAGGACCGTCTGCGGCACCATGACCGCCGCCAGCACCAGCCCGAACAGCTTCTCCTTGTGCCGGAAGCGGTACTTGTCGAAGGCGTAGCCGCAGGCCACGCTCACCAGCGCGCCCAGGGCCGCCCCGAGGACGGCGTACAGCAGGCTGTTGACGTACCAGCGGCCGTACAGCCCGCCGTCCATGGCGAACAGGTCGCCGAGGTTCTGGAGGAACGAGAAGTCGCTCAGGGAGAGCAGGTCGCTGCTGAACAGGGCGTCCCGCGTCTTGCCGGCGGCGAGCACCAGCCACAGCACGGGCAGCAGCGTGTAGAGGACGGAGACGGCGACGACCGCGTTGACCGTGAGGCGGCCCAGCAGTCTCGGGCGGAGCAGCGAACTGTCGGTGGCGCTCATCGGGCCTCCTCGGCGTCGGCGCGGCTGGTGAAGCGGGTGACGCCGTAGGACAGGGCGATGGTGCACACCAGCAGGACGACCGAGGCGGCCGCCGCGAGACTGTAGTTGTTGCGGGTGAAGGCCGCGTCGTAGATGTACATGCTGGGCGAGAACCGGGAGTTGATCATCGGGGAGGACTGGCTGAGCAGCATCGGCTCGGTGAACAGCTGGAGCGCCCAGATCAGGGTGAAGATCGCCACCATCACGATGGACGCCCGCACCAGCGGCGTCTTGACCTGGAGCGCGGTGCGCACCGGCCCCGCGCCGTCCACGACGGACGCCTCGATCACCTCGCGCGGCACGGCCTGGAGCGCGGCGTAGAAGACCACCATGTTGTAGCCGAGGTTGCTCCACAGCGCGATGTTCACGATGGACGGGATCACCGTGTGCACGCCCAGGAAGTCGATCGTGATGTCGCCCTTCGCGAACAGCTCGATGACCGGACTGATGCCGGGCGTGTACAGGTACAGCCAGATCAGCGCGGCGATGATGCCGGGCACCGCGTGCGGCAGGAACAGGCCGAGCTGGGCGAAGGCGCGCAGCCGGACCACGCCGGAGTCCAGCAGCAGGGCGAGGACGAGCGCGCCGGCCACCATCAGCGGGATGTAGATCAGGCAGTACAGGGCGACCGTGCCGAGCCCGCCGAGGAAGGTGGGGTCGGTGAGCACGGCGGCGTAGGAGCGCAGTCCGACGAAGACCGTTCGCTCGGGGCCGAAGCCGAGCCCGGGCTGGTCGTCGCTGTAGAAGCTGAGGTAGACGGCGGTGCCGACGGGGATCAGGAAGACGGTGACCAGCAGGGCGAAGAACGGCGTCATCAGGACGCCGCAGGCGGCCAGTTGGCGCCGCTTGGCGGCTCTGCGGGCGCGGATGCCGGAGGCGGAGGGCTCCGGGGCGGCGGCGCGGGTCGCGCCGGCCGGCACCCGTGAGTGGGTCGTCGTGGTCATGGGTGTCACCTGCCTTTCGTCGGCTCAGGTGCTGCGCTGGGTGGTGGACAGGCCGAGGGCCTTCAGGTCGGGCATGGTGCCCTCCTGCGCGGTGCGCAGCGATTCGACGAGGCTGCCCTGGCCGCCGCCGACGCGGGCGAACGAGTCCTGCATGACCTTCTGGGTCGCGCTCATCCTCGGCCCCCACAGCCACTGCTCGCCGATCTTCTCGGCCTCCTGCTCGAACAGGGTGTAGATGTCCTGCCCCCCGTAGTACGAGCGGTCGAAGGCGTCCCGCCCCACCGGCACCAGGCCGGGTGCGGCCGGGTACTGGCTGCTGGTGCCGCTGGAGAGGCGGGCGCGCAGCGCGTCGGGGTGGGAGACCTGCCACTCGATGAACTCCATGGCGGCCTCGGGGTGCCGGCTGTCCTTGGTGACCGCGAAGGTCGATCCGCCGTGCGTGCCGGCGGACGGACTGCCGGTGTCCCACTGCGGCAGCGGCGCGATCCGCCACTGGCCCTTCTGCCCGGGCCGGGCGTTCATCTGCGCGCCGGCGTCCCACGCGCCGCTGAGCCGGGTGAGGACCAGCCCGTTGCCGATCTGCGCGTCGGACTGCCGGCTCTCGACCGCGTTCATGAAGACGTGGTCGCGGTCGATGAGCCGCTGCCAGTAGTCCGCGACCCGCCGGGACGGCGCGTCGGCGAGGGACACGTTCCAGGCGCCCCGGGAGGTGTCGAACCACTGGGCGCCCGCCTGCCAGGCGTAGCAGGCGAACTGCGTCATCCCGTCGGTGGGGAAGAGCACCAGCCGCCGGTCCGGTGCCTTGCGGCGCACGGTCGCGGCCTGCTCGGCGAACTCGTCCCAGGTGCGCGCGACGTCGAGGCCGTAGCGGTCGAACAGGTCGGCGCGGTAGTGCATGACCATGGGTTCGACGTCCAGCGGCACGGCGAACACGCGGTCCTCGAACGTGGTCAGTCCGAGCGCCTGCGGCAGCAGCTTGCGGCGCAGGCGCTCGCTCACCAGGTCGGTGATGTCGCGTGCGACTCCGTCGATGGCGTACCCCGGGACCTGCGGATACTCGATGGTGGCGATGTCGGGCGCGTTGCCCGCCCGGGCGGCGTTGCTGAGCTTGGCGTAACCGCCCTGCCCGCCGGAGGGGATCTGCTGGAAGTCGACCTGGATGGTGCGGTGTGTGCGGTTGAAGGCGTCGACCACCTCCTGGCTGCCGCGCAGGGCGGACCAGAAGGTGACGCGCGTGGTGGTTCCGGTGCGGGCCGACGATGCCCCGTTCCCCCCGCTGCAGGCGCTCACGGCTCCTGTCAGGGGTACGGCGGCCATCGCGGCGAGCACGGACCGACGGCTCTGTCGTCCGGGCATGGCGCCTCCCGCGGCTCCTGCGTGTCCGCGGGGGTGCGGCCACGACTGTTCGGGACACGGGAATCCTGAACGCCCCGACTCAAACGGTCAAGAGATCGATCAGAAGAAAATTAAACGCTCAAACGCTCACTTGGTCGGCTGTCCGGTCGGCTGCCCGGTCGGGTGTCCGGCCGACAGCTCGGTCAGCTGCCCGGACAGACTCTCGGTCGAGCCGCGCACCATCAGCCGCGGCAGCAGCTCGACGCGCCGGCCCGGCCGGGTCCCGGGTGCTTCGGACAGTCGCTGGAGCAGCAGCTCCGCCGCCATGCGCCCGACCTCGGCCTTCGGCGGCGCCACGGCCGTCAGCGGCGGCGAGCCGAGCCCGGCCACCACGTCGTCGTACGCCACGACCGAGCAGTCCTCCGGCACCCGCACCCCCTCCTCCGCCAGCCGCTGGACGATCATCAGCGCGTCCACGTCGCCGTGCAGCACCATGGCGGTCGCCCCCAGCTTGCGCGTCAGCGCGGGCGGCTCGGCCGTCTCGTCCGCCGTGTACGGCCCGTCCACCCCGGCCTCCGGCGAGACGAGGGTCCAGGCCCACTGCTCCACCAGGGGATGGGCCCCCGCGATCTCGGTGAACGCGGCGCGCAGCGAACGGGCCGTCGGACTGTCGTGCCGCGTGGCGAACACGATGCGCCGGTGACCGAGGCCCACCAGGTGCTCCACCGCCAGGTGCGCGCCGTACCAGTGATCCGAGCACACCGAGTCGAGGGCGTGCAGCGCGCTGCCCCGCCACGGGCGGCGCTCCATCAGCACCGTCGGCACCCCGGTACCGGCGAGCCACTCGTGGTCGGCCGCCTCCTCGGCCCGGCCGCGCCAGCGGGGGGCGATCAGCAGCCCCTGTGCGCCGTCCGCCAGCGCCCGCTCCACCAGGGGCCGTTCGGCACCGGAGGCCTGCGGCGCGAGGTGCAGGGCGATGCGCAGCCCCGACTCCTCCAGGACCGTGCGCGCGCCGTGCAGGGTCTCGGTGAGGTACGAGTGCCGCACCGGAACCACCACCGCCACCCGGTCCCCGGCCGCCCCGCCCGTCTCCGCGGGCGCCTCCCGGTCCGGCAGCGTGGACCGGACGACCCCGTGCCCGCGCGCCAGCCGGCCCTCACGCGTCAGCTCCTCCACGTCCCGGCGCACGGTGACCACCGAGACCTGCAACTCGTCGGCGAGGTCCCGCACCCGCGCGGTACCGCGCGCCTGCACCGCCGCCAGGATCCGCTGGCGCCTGAGATCGACCGGCTCCCGCATCAGGTCTCCCCACCCGTGAATGTTCGTTTGAGCGATTCTTCGCCATCATAGCGATCGCTCGTGCGGGGTGCCCGTGCGTTCCCGGGGCCTAGGGATCGGGATCGGCGAGGAGGGGACCCAGCGGACCCAGGTCGAGGTTCAGGTCGGCACGGCTCAGGCCGTGCTGGGCGCACAGGTCGTCCATCCGCTCGTCGAGCAGCATGAGCGCCGTGCCGAGCCGGTCCTCCTGCGCCGCGCTGAGGGTGCCCTCGTCGAAGCGGCGCACGGCCTGGCGCTCCATGAGCTGGCGCAGCAGCTCGACGACCGTGAGCACCAGGGCGGCCAGGTCGTTCGTGACCCGCTCGGGGTCGAGGTCGAGGGAGTGCTCCCGGCGCCCGGTCACAGCGGACCGCTGTCCGGCCACGGAGCGGGCACCCGCTCGCTCACCGACGCCAGCAGCGCGTGCAGGGAGATCCGCACCAGCGGCACGTCCGCGATGGCCAGGACCAGGTCGCCGCTGACCACGACCCCGGTCGCAAGGACCCGGTCCAGCAGGTCGACGAGGGGCACCCCGACCGGCGCGTACTGCTCCGGGCCGCCCCAGGGTACGGGCGCCGGGCCCGGCGTACGGGTGTCCGCGACCGTCATGCGGGGACCTCCCGGCCGGGGCGTGCGTCCGGTGCCTCGTCCCAGCGCGCGAAGGAGTACGGGATCCACGGTCCCGACGCGTCGGCCCGTACGGCAGGATGCCGCCCCTCGGCGGTGAGCCCGGCCAGGGCGCGGGTGAAGGCGGCGCGGTCGGCGTCCTCCACCAGGTAGGCGGCGTTGAGGAGCTGCGGGGTGCGGCGGCCCGTCAGCCGCTCGCTCTGCGGCCGGTGCCGGGTCGCGGCGACGGCGTACCGCCGCAGCTCCGCGTCGACGGCCTCCGCCTCGGCCCGCGCCCTGCCGTGCGCCTGCTGCCGGTCGCGCCGCCGAGCGCTGGCCCGGCTCAGGTAGGCACGGCCACCGGAGCCGGTGCCGGGGCCGGCTGGGGCCGGGGGGAGGTCGTCCGGCGTTCCCTCGGCGGCGTGCACCTTCACCGCCCACTCGGTGCGGTTCCGGAGACGGTCGAGCAGCGCCTCCAGCACCGGCCGCCGGTCGGAGACGGCCCGTACCGCCGACCGGTCGCCGCGGTACAGCGTCGCCATCGGCAGGGGTACGACCGCACCCCGCCCCGCCGCGGCCTCGACGGCCCGGTGGTGGGCGCGGGCGCAGCGTTCCAGGTCGGTGGGCCGGTTGAGGCGTTCCGCCAGGGCCTCCTGGTCGAACAGGGCCGCGGGGACGTCCTGGACGACCAGGCACAGACCGCCGCCCGCGTCGAGCGCGCGCAGCGGACCGCCCTCCTCGTGACCGGTCGCCGAGGCGAGCGCGGCGGGGTCCGGCGGAGTACCGGTGACGGCGAAGGCGCAGACGATGCCGGGCTCCACTCCCTCGTCCGCGCTCACCGAACGGCTCCCGACGTCTCCTCGACCGCGGCCGTCACGCCGTCCTCCTCGTCGTGCTCCAGGGCGTCGTCCAAGGCGTCGAGCCGGGCCCGCAGACGCGCGTTCTCCTCGGCGAGAGCGTCCCGCGCGGCCCGGGACGACAGGGCCGGGTCGGTCTCCCACCAGTCGATGCCCGCCTTCTTCGCGGTGTCCACCGAGGCGATGAACAGCCGCAGCCGGATGGTGAGGAGTTCGATGTCGAGGAGGTCGATCTTGATGTCGCCGGCGATGACGATGCCCTTGTCGAGGACCCGTTCGAGGAGGTCGGCGAGGCTGCCGGTGGCGGGCGGACAGGCCAGGGGGTCGGAGTCCGCGTACCGGTGGTCGATGTCGGTCACCGGACGCTCCCCGCCCCGTCAGCGGCGTCGGCGGGCACGGCCGTCGTCCTCGTACTCGTCCTCGTACTCGTCCCCGTCGTCCTCATCGTCTTCGTACTCACCGTCCTCGTCCTCGTAGTCACCGTCCTCGTCTTCGTCCTCCTCGTCGTCCGCGTACTCGTCCTCCTCGTCGCCGTTCTCCTCCTCCAGGGCCTCCTCGTGGGTCCGGACGACCTCGCCGTCACGGATCTCGCCGCGCCAGCCCTCGACCTCCTCCTCGTCCACCAGCGTCACGTGCCGCGCGAAGTGCTTCAGGTCCAGCCGCAGCCGGCGTCCCTGGGCGCGCCAGAGGTTGCCGGTCTTCTCGAAGAAGCCCGACGGGTAGTACTCGCAGACCACGACCACCCGGGTCAGCCGGGGCGCCAGCTCGTGGAAGCTGACCACGCCGCGCGTGCTGCCCTTGGCGCCCTCGGAGGTCCACACGATCCGCTCGTCGGGGACCTGCTCCTGGACGGTCGCCTTCCAGCTGCGGCTGGACGGGCCGACCTTGAGGTTCCAGTTGCTGGTCACCTCGTCCTCGGCGCTGACGCTGCGGACGCCCTTGGTGAAGTCGCTGAACTCCTGGAGCTGGGTCCACTGGTCGTAGACGACGCGCAGGGGGACGCCGATGTCGACGACCTCCATGATGTGCGTCGCCTTGATACTGCCGGCGCCGCTCTTGCCACCGCCCCCGCGCTGGGAGCCGCCGTTACCGCCGCCGCCGTTGCCGTTGCCGTTTGCGGAGGCGGTGAGGCGATCGGTGAGGCCGCCGATCCGTTCCCCCGCCTTGCCTACGAGGCTGTGCCCCCGGGCGGAGAGGTACCCGCCGAGGGCGTCCTTGAGGCCCCCGAGAGGGGACGGCGTGTCCTGGTCCTGCCGGTCGGGGGTCATCCGCGTCCCCCTCCCCGCCTGCGTGAACCGGCGGTCTTCTTCGCGGGAGCCGCCTTCTTCGCGGGCGCGGTCTTCGCCGCCTTCTTCGCTGGCGCGGCCTTCTTCGCCGGGCTCTTCGCGCTCTTCTTCGCGGTCTTCTTGGCCGTCTTCTTCGCCGGAGGCGCGGCCTTGCGCGGCGGAGCCTTCTTCACCGTGCGCCGACGCGGCTCGGGCTCGGGCTCGGGCTCGTGGTCCTCCTCCTCGTCCTCCTCGTCGAAGTAGGCGTCCTCGTCCTCCGTGTCCTCGTCCGGGCCCTCGTCGTCCCTGTCGTCCCTCCGGCCCTCGCCGGTGAGCGCGTCGGTACGGTCGCGGAGGGAGTCCGCGAGACCGATGAGCCGTCGGTTCGCCGCGGCGGTGGCGGCCGCGCGCCCGGCGGTCAGCAGTTCCCCGCGCAGCTGCTCGGTGAGTTCGCGGATCTGCGGCGCCTGCTGGAGCCCGCCCAGTCCCTGGGAGAGCAGGTCGCCCGGCGACAGGCCGATGCGCCGCCCCGCGAGGTAGGAGCCGACCGCGAAGGCGAGCTTGGCCTTCTTCGTGCGCCCCAGGAGGTATCCGCCTGCCATGGCTGCCGCCAGGGCCGTCTTGCTGTCGCTCATGCGTGCCTTCTCTGCGCTCGGTCCATGGTGGTCGTAGGGCCGCCCTGACGGGCCCGGCGTTCGAGGCGGGCGAGCAGCCGCTCCTCCTCCCGTTCGAAGACGGCCTCGTCGATGGCGCCTTCGTCCAGGGCCCGGTTCAGCGAGGCCAGCCTCGCCTGCACGGCGCGCGGGTCGTGGACCTGGCGCCGGGCCTCCTGGAGCAGGTGGTCGGCGATCCACGCCGTGCCGCGCACCGGCGCGAGGGGCAGCAGGAGGAGCCCGCTCACGATGCCCACCCCGTCACCGCCCCGCCGTCGCGGGACGCGGTTCGACGAAGCTGTAGCAGGGCAGGGGGCCGGTCACGCTGAGCGCCAGCCGGTCCCCGCAGGCACGGGCCACCGCGTCCACCGCCTCCCGGAACCGGCGCTCCTCGCCCGCGCGCAGCAGGAACGACGCGCTGAGCACCTGATCGCCGTCGGTCGTGCCCCCGGCCGTGCGCACCGCCAGCGGCGTCAGACGGTCCAGGACCTCCCGCGCGGCGCGCCGTGCCTCCCGGCGTACGCCGAGCGCGAGCGCCTCTCCCAGCCGGACGTTGGCCTCGTAGTCGGGACGGCGCCGGGTCCGCAGCGCCATGGACCGCAGGCTCTCGTCGCGGCGTACCAGATCGGCGAAGTGGCCTGGCACCACCGTGCCCTTGACGTTGAGTTCGACGCATCCCCGCACCTCTTCGAGCTGCCGCGTCAAGTGGGCCGAGTCTGCGCGCAGTTGGTCGAGCAGGGCGTCGGTCCGGGGGCTGAGCACCGCGAACCGCATGGGCAGCAGCGGCCCCTGCGCCGCCAGTTCGTCCAGGACGGCCTGGTGGGCATGCAGGTCGCGGCGCCGGGGCAGGAGCCGCGCCGGCGCGTCCGACACCGCGGCGCACAGGCCGGAGTCGGTCAACAGCCGCACCGGGGCGCCGTCGACGCCGGGGGAGCGGGGGGCGCGGATCCCGGCGGGCGTGATGCCGTAGACGTAGAGCGACTTCAGCTCGGAGCCGGTGGCGGTGGTGGTGACGGGCGCGGTCATGCGTCCTCCCTACGGGTGCGGCGGCGGGGTCGGTCGCGCGGGCGGTCCTCCTCGGTACGGCGGCGTGCCGAGGAGGACCGCCCGCGGGGGAGTGCTTCCTCCTCGTCCGTCTCCTCGTCCGTGTCCTCGTCCGGCGCGAGGGCGTCGCGCACCTTGTCGGTCAGCGAGCGCGCCGTCCGCTTCGCGCCCGCCCTGCCGACGGACTTGGCGACGGGGCCGCCGAACAACTCGGGCACGGTCTTGGAGCGCGCGTCGTGCTCCAGGTCCAGCCGGTTGCAGGCCTCGGCGAACCGCAGGTAGGTGTCGACGCTCGCGACCACGATGCGCGCGTCCACCTTGAGGATCTCGATGCCGACCAGGGAGACGCGCACGAAGACGTCGATCACCATGCCGCGGTCGAGGATGAGTTCGAGGACGTCGTAGAGGGTTCCGGCGCGGGGCGCGCAGATGACCTCGTCGTCGTACGTGATCATGCGGTGGTCCTTCCGGGTACGCGCCTCACCGTCGGCTCACTGGTCCTGGGCGCCGCGCCGGTAGCGCGCGATCCTGCGGTACTGCACGAGGCCGCCCGCGGAGTCCAGTTCGACCTCGTAGGTGGCGAGCAGACTGGTGGTGTCCGGAATGCGGGCGACTTCGAGCGCGTCCACGTTGACGATCCAGCCGTCGTCCTCGCTGCGGCACACCGCGGAGACGCCCTCCAGGTGGTGCCGGATCAGCTCGGAGAGGGCGTCCGCGGCGCGCCGGGCCGCGTCCCGGGCATCGCGCACGGGACGTTCCCGGGTGGCGGTGGAGGTCGTGCGGCGCCGTCGCTCGCCAGGCTCTGTCATGCTGCCCACTCTGGCCGCGGGGCCCGGTGCGCGCGTGCGGGGTTACCCCATCCGGGGCGGTGCCGGAGCCGGCCGCCTGCCGCGGGACCGGTGGGTCAGGCGTCCGGCGCGGTGGCGGCCGGGCGGCGGCAGTGCAGGAAGAGGTGCGGTTCGGGCCGGGCGTCCGGGTGGGCGGGGGTGAACAGCGTCGCCTCCTCCGTCACCACCTCCAGACCGGCCTCCTCGGCCACGGTGGCGAGGGCCTGCGCGGTGAAGCTGGTCACCCGCACCGGCTGTCCCATGAAGACGGCGTCGACGCCCTCCACGTCCAGCGGCACGGTCGCCAGCACCAGGTAACCCCCCGGCTTCAGCACCCGCGCCAGACGCCCGATGAGCGCCGCCTGCTCCCGCCGGTCCAGCTGGAGCAGCGAGAAGTACATGCAGACGGCGTCGAACGAAGCGTCCTCTAGCGGTACGTCGTGGATGTCGGCGCACCGGAACGTGGCCTCCGGGACCTGCCGGGCCGCCAGCTCGACCATGACCGGCGAGACGTCGACGCCCAGTACGTCGTGGCCGGCGGCCGCGAGGGTCTCGGCGGTGGGGCGGCCGGTGCCGCTGCCCACGTCCAGCACCCGGCTGCCCGGCGCGAGCCGCCCGAGCAGCCACTCCAGCGAGCGCCGGTGCGTCCTCGACCCGGCGAATGCCTTCTCGTACTCGGCGCCCAGCGCGTCGAAGGCGGCGGCGGGGTGCGGCCGGTGCTGGTCGTCGGTCACGACGGGTCCCTTCGCTGCGCTGAGGCGGTGCCGTCCGCATCGTTCCACCGGGACCGAGCCGCCGACAAGGACCCCTGCGGGCGAACGGCGCCCAGATCGCGCCGTCCCCTCGGCCCGCTCCGGCTCGTCCCGCCCAGCACTGCGGCTCAGCGCTCGGGCTCGGTAGGCGGGCCGGTGCCGGTGGCCCCCAGGTCGTCGGAGCGGCCGGCGTCGACGCGTGGCCAGTGTGCCGTGGGGCGTCCGCCCTGCCCGTCCCGGAGCGGCCGCCAGTCCGGGGCCCCGCTGAGAGTCCGCGTGGCCTGTCCGAGGCGCGGCCGGCCCGCCGGTGAGTCCTCCCACGCCTCCTGACGCCCGAACGCCGTGAGGTCCATGAGTGCGTAGCTGTAGTCCACCGCCTCCGCCCCACGGCGTCTGGTCCAGTACGTCTCGAAGACACGGTCGCCGTCGCGCAGGTAGCACACCAGGTGGAACAGGCCCGGCTCCCGGCCGACCAGGAGCGTCTCGAGCGAGGGCTGCGCGGAGTACCACGGCATCGTCCAGCCCATGAAGGCGCGATAGCGGAGGCTCTCCTCGTAGGAGGTCTCCGCGTCCGCGAAGCCGTAACTGACGTTCCGCCCCTGGGAGAACACGGCGAAGGTGATGTCGCGGGAGTGGAGATAGGCCAGCTCACCCACGTGGCTCATCACCCAGGTGCAGCCTTCGCACTGCTCGGCAGCGGGCCGCCCGGGCCACCACATGAAGTAGTAGGCGATCATCTGGCGTCGCCCCTCGAACGCGTCCAGGAGCGTCACGGGGCCGTCGGGTCCCAGCAGGCGGCTGTCCGCGGCCACCTCGACCATCGGGAGCCTGCGGCGCGCGGCGGCGATCGCGTCCCCTTCGCGGGTATGGGCCTTCTCCCTGGACCGCAACTCCTCCAGCCGCTGCTCGAAGGTCGCGCGGTCGACCACCGGCGGATGTGTCTCACTCGGCTTCTCGGACATCAGCGGCTCCTGGGATCACTCGTGGTGGCGTTCCGTTCGTGCCTCGCTGTCCCTGCCCCTTCCATCCTCCTGCCGCTGCCGTCCGACGCCCAAGCCCCTCGATCGGACCACTCGGCGCACGTCGACAGGACAGGGCGGCCAGATCGGTGACGGACGAGGTCGGGCCCCGCCGCGGCGCGCCCGCGAGGTGAGGGATTCCTGAGAATCCCGGGGACGGCTGAACGCTCCGGCCCGCTCCTCCGTATGGAGCCGGGGGCATTCCATGCCCGAGTCCGTCACGACACAGGAGCACGCCTTGGGACACAACAGGCGCAGACGCCCGACCGGGGCGCGGCGCGCGACCTTCGGAGCGGTCGCGCTGATACTGGGGGGCGGCGGCCTGGTGGCCGTGAACGTCTTCGCCTCCGCGACCGAATCCGGCAACAACGCCGTTCCCCTGGGCAGTTCCGGCGTCGCGGCGACCGTCGACTGCCCCGACCTGACCGAGCGGCTGACCACCGTGCCGGAACCCGCCAGGCAGGAGGTCGACACCGAACTGGCCCAGCTCGACGAGCAGATCGCCACCGCGTACCGCCAACTCCAGGAAGCCGCCCGCACCGCGGACGACGGCTCCCTCGACGAGGCCGCCATCCTGGACCCTCTGAAGGAGGACCGGGCGGCGACCATCGAGCGCATCGCCGCCGCCGTCGCCAAGGCCGGGGACCGCCCCGAGGGACTGGACACGCTCGCGGAGTGCACGCTGCGCCGCACCGAGGTCGCGACGGAGCCGGCGCAGAGCGGCAGCCCGGAGCAGCAGGACCAGGGACAGGACCAGGGACAGGACCAGCAGCAGGGCGGGGACGACGGCGGCGCGGCCGGGAACGGCGGCCAGGCGGGCAACGGCCCGGTGGCGGCCGACTACGCCGACATCAAGTCCGTCCAGCCCAACGTGGTGAAGGCACCCCGCCAGAAGAGCGCCTCGAACGGCTCCTTCAGCACCAGCTGCGGTGTCAACGCCGAGGGCCTGTTCAACTCGGACAACCTCATCGCCGCCCCCGGCGTCGGAAACGGCGCCCACCACTTCCACGACTACGTCGGCAACCAGGACAGCAACGCCTTCTCCAGCGACGAGGACCTGGCCGCCGCCGAGACCAGCTGCGCGGACCAGGGCGACAAGTCCTCGTACTACTGGCCCGTGATCCGCCTCCAGAACGGCACCGCCGAGCAGGACGCCCAGTCACCCGGCGGCGGCATCGAGGGCAACGCGGGCGAGATCGTCACACCGGCCGAGGTCACGCTCACCTTCGAGGGCAACGAGCGCGGCAAGGTCACGCAGATGCCGCGCCTGCTGCGCATCATCACCGGTGACGCGAAGGCGTTCGTCAACGGCAACGCCAACGCGAACGCCTCCTGGAGCTGCACCGGCTTCGAGGACCGGCAGCTGAAGGATAAGTACCCGCTCTGCCCCTCCGGCAGCGACGTGGTGCGCACCTTCACCTTCCAGAGCTGCTGGGACGGCCGCAACATCGACAGCGCCAACCACCGCACCCACATGGCCTTCGCCACCGCCGACGGCGGCTGCCCGGAGGGCTTCAAGGCGGTCCCGCGGCTGGTCCAGCGGGTCGTGTACGACGTGGACGCGCCCAGCCTCCAGGACGGCGGCCGGACGGTCCCGTTGTTCGCCGTGGACTCCTTCCCCGAGCAGCTGCACAAGCCCGTCACCGACCACAGCGACTTCATCAACGTCTTCGACGAGGGCCTGATGCGGGAGATGACGGACTGCATCAACTCCGGCCGCGAGTGCGGCGCGGACACGCCTCCGCCGGGCTCCGACCCGGGCCAGGGCGAGGACCCGGGCCAGGGTGAGGACCCGGGAGCCTCCGAGGCGCCGGACGACGGCAAGGGCGAGGAGCAGCCCGGCGGCGGCGACGGCGGCGAGCAGCCCACCGCGCCGCCGGCCGAGCAGACCGCCACGGCCTCGGCACCCGCCGAATCCGGCCAGGACGGCGGTCAGGACGGCCAGGACGGCCGCGACGAGCAGAACGGCAACGGGAACGACGATCCGGCCCCCGGGCAGGACGACGGCCGGGACGACGGGCAGAAGGAGGAGCCGAACCAGGGGCAGAACGGCGGCCAGGACGACGGGCGGAACGAGGGACAGAACGACGCGGAGCAGTCCGCGCCCCCGGCCGCCGGCCAGGACGCCGACGCTTCCCCGAGCGCCGCGCCCAAGGCCGCCACGACACCGGCGGACGCCCCGGGCGACGCGGGCAGCGCCGTGCCGGCCCCCGAGGCCACCCAGGGCGACGGCGGCGGCGCCGCACCGCAGGCGCAGGCGCAGGCGCAGGGCGGACTCGCCGAGACCGGCTCCGGCCTCGGACTGTGGCCCGCCGCGGTCGGCGGCGTCCTCTTCGCGGGCGGCTGCGTGCTGCTGATCCGTTCCAGGCGGCGCACGCTCTGACGCGGACTTCGGCACCGGTGTGACGACGGGCGGGCGGGACTTCTCCCGCCCGCCCGTCGAGCGAACTGGCTCGTTTCGGATGTTGCCAAGGGATTCATGCGGGCGCAGCCTGGACTCCGCGAGGCTTTGGGAGCGCTCCCACTGGTGCGCCCCGTCTCCACTGTCCCCCCACGGAAGCAGGCAGCATGACTTGTCATGATCACGGCAATCCAGTGAAGCCGGTGAGTCCGGTGAAACGGGCCCGCCGCACGACGACCCTCGCCCTCGGCGCCCTGACCGCGGTCCTCCTCACTCTGATCCCGTGGAGCGGCACCGCCTTCGCCCACGGCTCGGTCGTCGACCCCGCATCCCGCAACTACGGCTGCTGGGACCGCTGGGGCGACGACTTCCAGAACCCCGCCATGGCGCAGGAAGACCCCATGTGCTGGCAGGCATGGCAGGACGACCCCAACGCCATGTGGAACTGGAACGGTCTCTACCGCAACGGCTCCGCCGGTGACTTCAGGGCCGTCGTCCCCGACGGTCAGCTGTGCAGCGGGGGCCGGACCGAGAGCGGACGCTACGACTCCCTGGACACCGTGGGCGCGTGGCGGACCACGGACGTCGCCGACGACTTCACCGTCAAGCTGCACGACCAGGCCGGCCACGGCGCCGACTACTTCCTGGTCTACGTCACCCGGCAGGGCTTCGACCCCGCCACGCAGGCCCTGACCTGGGGCGACCTCCAGCAGGTGGCGCGTACGGGCAGCTACGCACCCGGTCAGAACTACGAGATCCCGGTGAGTACGTCGGGCCTGAGCGGCCGGCACGTCGTCTACACCATCTGGCAGGCGTCGCACATGGACCAGACGTACTTCCTCTGCAGTGACGTGGACTTCGGCTGATCACGCCCCCCGCCGGTCCCCCCACCCCCGCCGGACGCGGCGCGCGCCGCGTCCGGCGGGGACACCGTGCGCCGCGGCCTTCCGCGCAGTGCTCCGCGGCCGTCCCGGAGTGCGGTATACGTCCGTACATGGACTACTACGACCTCGGTGTCCACGGCCGACCCGTGACCACCTCGTCGCCCGAGGCCCAGCGGTGGTTCGACCGCGGGCTGGTGTGGACGTACGCCTTCCACCACGAGGAGGCCGTCGCGTGCTTCGAGAGGGCGGTGGCGGCCGACCCGGACTGCGCCATGGCCCACTGGGGCATCGCCTACGCCCTCGGCCCCAACTACAACAAGCCCTGGGAGGCCTTCGACGCCGAGGAACTGACCCGGACCGTCGACCGCACCCACGCCGCCGTCGAACTCGCCCACGCCAAGGCGGGCCGGGCCACCCCCGTCGAACGCGCCCTCATCGGCGCCCTGCGTGCCCGCTACCCGCAGGCGCGCGCCGTCGAGGACTGCTCGGTCTGGAACCCGCCGTACGCCGACAGCATGCGCGCCGTCCACGACCTCGCCCCGGACGACCTCGACGTGGCCACCCTCTACGCCGACGCCCTGATGAACCTGACACCGTGGCAGCTGTGGGACCTGCGCACGGGGCTGCCCGCCGAGGGGGCCCGCACCCTCGCCGCGAAGGAGGTCCTCGACCGGGCCCTGGCCGCCGAAGGGGGACTCGAACACCCCGGTGTCGTGCACCTCTACATCCACCTGATGGAGATGTCACCGACCCCCGAGGCGGCCCTCTCCGTCGCCGACCGGCTGCGCGACCTGGTCCCCGACGCGGGACACCTGCTGCACATGCCGTCCCACCTCGAAGTGCTGTGCGGCGACTACCGGCGCGTCGTGTCGGACAACAGCGCAGCCATCGCGGCCGACGAGAAGTACCGCGCGCGGGCCGGGGAGATGAACTTCTACACCCTCTACCGGACGCACAACTACCACTTCAGGATCTACGGCGCGATGTTCCTGGGCCGGTACGACATCGCCCTCGACACCGCCGCCCGACTGGAGGCGTCCGTTCCCGAGGCACTGCTGCGCGTGCAGAGCCCGCCCATGGCCGACTGGCTGGAGGGCTTCCTGGCCATGCGGGTGCACGTCCTGATCCGCTTCGGCCGCTGGGCCGACATCCTCGCCCTGCCGGTGCCGGCCGATCCGGGCCTGTACTGCGTGACCACCGCGATGCTGCACTACGCCCGCGGCGTCGCCCTCTCGGCCACCGGCCGCGTCGCCGAGGCGGAGGCCGAACGCGTCCTGTTCCGCGACGCGGTCGCCCGGGTGCCGGACTCCCGCATGCTGTTCAACAACACCTGCGCCGACATCCTCGCCATCGCCTCCGCCATGCTCGACGGCGAACTGGAGTACCGCAAGGGCCACCACGCCGCCGCCTTCGCCGCCCTGGAACGCTCGATCGGCCTGGACGACAACCTCCCCTACGACGAGCCGTGGGGCTGGATGCAGCCCACCCGGCACGCGTACGGCGCCCTGCTCCTGGAACAGGGCCGGGTCGCCGAGGCCGAGGCGGTCTACCGGGCCGACCTGGGCCTCGACGACACCCTGCCCCGCGCCCTCCAGCACCCGGGCAACGTCTGGGCGCTGCACGGCCTCCACGAGTGCCTGGTGCGGCTGGACCGGGCGGGGGAGGCGCGGATCGTGGAGCGGCAGCTGAGGCTCGCCGCCGCCCTCGCGGACGTACCGGTCGAGGCGTCCTGCTTCTGCCGCCTCGACACCGCGCCGGCCCCCGGTGCGGCGGACGGCTGCTGCGCCACGGACCGGTGACCGGGCCGGGAACGGGTCGGATGTCGACGCCGGAGTCCGCGGCGATGCCGGCGAGACCGGAGGCGCAACCCTGCCCGACCGCACGGATCTTCCGTCCCCACTCTCGGCTTCGCTCGAGCGGGAGGTGCCCCCTTGGCGCCGTGCCGGTACGGCTCGCCGAAGACCATGGCGGTCTCGGTCGACGCGTCCTCGGACACTCCTTCGTCGTGCCGACTGCGTGTCCACCGTTTCATCTACAGAACTGTAGAAATCAGGTTTCTATACGATGGCCGTCGCAGAGAGCGACGACATCGGAAGGAGGCGGCCCGTGACGGATCACCGGCGATCGCGGCGGCGGGGCCAGGGCGAGCTGGAGGCCCTGGTGCTGACGGCGCTGCGCGAGGCGGAGGGGCCCGCGACCGCCGGCTGGGTGCAGGAGCGCCTGGGCGGCGACCTGGCCTACACCACGGTGATCACGATCCTGACCCGGCTGCTGGAGAAGGGCGCCGTCAGCCGCGAGCGGGCGGGCCGGTCCTTCGCCTGGACACCCGCGGACCAGGCCGGTCTGGCCGCGCGCAGGATGCGCAAGGTCCTGGACGCCGAGAGCGACCGGGAGGCGGTGCTGGCCAGCTTCGTCACCGGCCTGGACCCGGACGACGAGCGGCTGCTGCGCGACCTGCTCGGGCACGCGCACGGCGCGGAGGACGGCTGACACCGCCATGGGGGTCTTCGTCTTCCTGCCACTGGTCCTGCCTCTGACGGCATGGCCCGTCGCCCGGCTGGCCGAGCAGCGTCTGCACCCGCGCACCGCGACCAGGCTGCTCACCGCCGTCGCCGCCGTGATGGCGCTGTGCAGCACCGTGTGCCTGGCGCTGGTGATGGTGGTCGGCACCGCGCAACTGCCCGGCAACCCGCTGCCGGACGGCTGGTCGGACCCCGAGGTGCGGGCGGCGGTGCCCTACGACGAGGTCGTCGGCAAGGCGGCGATTCCCGCACTGTGCGCCGTGCTCCTGGTCTCGGTCCGGGCGCTGTGGCGGCACGGCCGGGTGCGCCGCCGGGCCCACCGCGCCCTCGCCGGACTGCGGGGTACCGCCGTGGCCGTACTGCCGGACGACGTGCCCTACGCGTACGCGCTGCCCGGCGGAGGCCGGGGCCGGGTGGTGGTCACCACCGCGCTGCTCGACTGCCTCGAACCGGCCGAGCGGCGCGCGCTGTTCGCCCACGAGCGGGCCCACCTCGCCGCCCGCCACCACCGCTTCCTGCTGGCCGTCCGGCTCGCCGCGCTAGCCAACCCGTTCCTGCGCCCCCTGCGCACCGCCGTCTCCTACACGGCCGAACGCTGGGCCGACGAGGCGGCCGCGAAGGTGGTCGGCGACCGTCGCGCCGTGGCGACCGCGATCGGCAAGGCCGCCCTCGTCTCCCGGGGCACCCCGGTCGCGACCCTGGCCGGCCTCGCGGCGCCCGGACCCGTGCCGCGCCGGGTGGCGGCCCTGCTGGGTCCCGCGCCCGCCGTCCGCACCTGGCCCTCCCTGTTCACCTCGGTGGGACTGGCCGCGTGGGCCGCGGCCGCCGGAACGGCCGTGTCGGCGATGTCGTCGGCGAACTCCGCCGTCACCATGTTCCTCATCCTGCGGGCCGCCACCCCGCTCTGAGTCCCCGTCACGTCGACGGCGTTCTCCGGGGGACAGCCCGTGGTCGCAGAGGTGCCCGAGAAACTTCCCCGCTCGATCGAATGACCGGCCAATCCGGAAGCCGCCCTGCTCCGGATTCCCCGTGTGAGGAAAGAACCGGGACCACACCGACAGCGGACCGCCCGCCTGCGTTCCCTGCCTGCGATACGCAGGGCGGCTCGGCCTCCACACGTATAGGAACCGCCCGACGGGCGGACAGCTCACCGAGCGGACCACCGCTCCACCCCGACGCGCTCCACGTTCCACACCACTACATCAGCGCTGCCTCAGTGCTGCCGATTTGCAGGGAGACATCCATGAACGCCCGTATCCGTCGTTCCGCCGTCGCAGTCGTCGCGGCCGCCCTCCTGCCCCTGTCGCTGGCCGCCTGTTCCGACGACGGAGACAGCGGCTCCTCGGACTCCGCGCAGGCCGAGTCCTCGGCCCCCGCGGCCACCGACGAGCAGTCCGAGGACACCTCGGGCGGCATGTCCGGCGCCGACGAGCCGTTCGGTCCGGCCTGCTCCACCGTGCCGAAGGAGGGCGCCGGTTCGTTCGACGGCATGGCGAAGGACCCGGTCGCCACCGCCGCCTCGAACAACCCGGCCCTGTCCACGCTGGTGTCGGCGGTGAAGAAGGCCGGTCTGGTCGACACCCTCAACAACGCCCAGAACATCACGGTTTTCGCGCCGACCAACGACGCCTTCGCCAAGATTCCGAAGGCCGACCTGGACAAGGTCCTCAACGACAAGGCGATGCTCACCGACATCCTGACCTACCACGTCGTGGGCCAGAAGCTCGCCCCCAAGGACCTGGAGAACGGCTCCTTCGACACCCTGCAGAAGTCCAAGCTCACCACCTCCGGCTCGGACGGGGCCTACAAGGTCAACGACTCCGCCAACGTGGTCTGCGGCCACGTCAAGACCGCCAACGCCAACGTCTACATCATCGACAGCGTCCTGATGCCCGAGAGCTGACGCGGTCGGGCGCGTCGGCGCCGGGGGCGGGTGAGGCAGCCGCCCGCCCCCCGACGGCGCGAGGACCCTGTGGTAGCTTGCGGAAGCCAGTCGAACCCACCTGGTGGGTCAGGGAATCCGGTGCGAATCCGGAGCTGACGCGCAGCGGTGAGGGTGACGGGCGGGACACGGGCCACTGGGCGGCGCAGGCCGCCCGGGAAGGCGTCCCGCCCGGTCGATCCCGAGTCCGAAGACCTGCTGGCACCCGCGCCCCGTACGGCGCGGGACGCACCGTACGAACGGGCTTCGCGTACGAGCCCTCGACGCCAGAGGATCCCCCTTGCCCGCCTCCTCGCGCGCATCGCGCCCCGTCGGCTTCCGACGCCTCCCCGCCCCCCGCCGCGCCGTCCGCGGCCTGGTGCCGCTCCTGGCCGGCGCCCTGCTGGCCGCCGGCTGCGGCTCCGGGACGGACACCGGGGGCGACTCCGCCGCGCCGGACACGGCCGGCTACCCGCGCACCGTCCGTGACTGCGGCCGCGAGGTCGAGGTCGACGCACCCCCGCAGCGAGCGGTCTCCCTCAACCAGGGAACCACCGAGATCCTGCTCTCCCTCGGCCTGGCCGACCGCATGGCGGGCACCGCCACGTGGACCGACCCGGTGATGAAGGGGCTGGAGAAGGCGAACGCGGGTGTGCCCCGGCTCGCCGACGACATGCCGTCCTTCGAGACGGTCCTGGACGCCGAACCCGACTTCGTCGCCGCCTCCTTCGCCTCCACCCTCGGCACCGGGGGAGTGGCCACCCCCGAGCAGTTCGGCGAACTCGGCGTGCCGGCCTACCTCTCCCCGTCCGACTGCGTCGGCAAGGACAACAGCGGCGACGGCGACGGCGTCCGCAGCGAGCCCTTCACCATGGACACCGTCTACCGCGAGGTCCGCGACCTGGCCCGGCTGTTCGACGTCGAGGAACGCGGCGAGAAGCTGGTCGCCGACCTGAAGTCCCGGGTGGAGAAGGCGACGTCCGGCGTCGACGCCTCCGACGCCACCCTCATGTACTGGTTCGCCAACTCCACGTCGCCCTACATGGGCGGCTGCTGCGGCGCCCCCGGCGTCATGACCCGCGAGGTCGGGGCGAAGAACGCCATGGACGACACCCACGACGAATGGCCGCAGGTCGGCTGGGAGACCGTCGCCGACCGCGACCCCGACGTCCTCGTCCTCGGCGACCTCACCCGCAAGTCGCAGACGGCCGAGACCGCCGCGAAGAAGATCGAGTTCCTGGAGTCCGACCCGGTCACCCGGAACATGACCGCCGTCCGCGAGAAGCGGTACGTCCTGCTCAGCGGTCAGGCCATGAACCCCACCATCCGCACCGTCGAGGGCGTCGAACAGGTGGCGGCCGCGCTGCGCGAGTACGGCCTCACCAAGTGACGTCCGCGAGCCGGGCGGCGTCCGAGGACGGGGCGACCTCCAAGGACCGAACGTCGTCCGAGGACCGGGCCGCGCCCGGGGAGCGGTCGCCCTCCGGCATACCCACGGCCGGCCGCCGTGCCTACCCCCTGTGGGCGCTGACCGGCGTCGTCGCCCTGTGCGCCTCCGTGGCCGTCGCCGTCACCATCGGACCGGCGGACATCGGCGTGGCCGACGTGTGGTCCGTGATCGTCGCCCACCTCGGCGCGGGCCCCGCCGCCGACGTCACCCCCATCCGCGACGGCATCGTCTGGGACCTGCGGCTGCCCCGGACCCTGCTCGCCGCGGTGTGCGGCGCCGGACTCGCCGTGTGCGGCGCCGTCCTCCAGTCCCTGCTGCGCAACCCGCTCGCCGACCCCTTCGTGCTCGGCGTCTCCTCCGGTGCCTCGACCGGCGCCGTCCTGGTCGTCGTACTCGGCGTGGGCGGCGGCGCGCTGTCCGTCCCCGGCGGGGCGTTCCTCGGCGCGGTGTGCTCCTTCGCGCTGGTGATGCTGCTCAGCCACAGCCTCGGCGGCACCCCGGACCGGGTGGTCCTCGCGGGCGTGGCGGCGATGCAGCTGTTCTCCTCGCTCACCTCCTTCGTGGTGATGACCGCGGCCGACTCCGAGACCACCCGCGGGGTGCTCTTCTGGCTGCTCGGCTCGCTCGGCGGGGCCGGCTGGACGGACGTGTGGACCGGTACCGCGGTCCTGCTGCTGGTCCTCGCCGTGTGCCTCGGCCACGGCAGGACGCTGGACGCCTTCGCCTTCGGCCAGGACGCCGCGGCCACCCTCGGCGTCCACGTGGCCCGCACCCGGCTGGTCCTGCTGTGCGCCACGGCCCTGCTCACCGCCGCCCTGGTCGCCTCGGCCGGTGCCATCGGCTTCGTCGGACTTGTGCTGCCGCACGCCGTGCGGGCGCTGACCGGTCCCGGGCACGCCCGCCTCCTGCCGGTCTGCGCCCTCGCCGGAGCCGTGTTCCTGGTGTGGGTCGACACCCTGGCCCGAACCGTCCTCGCCCCCAAGGAGGTCCCGGTGGGCGTGGTGACCTCGCTGATCGGCGTACCCGCCTTCGTCCTCGTCCTGTACCGCACCCGGAGGGCACGGTGACGCTGAGCGCCGAGCGGGTCTCCCGCGCCGCCGGGGGGCGGCTGATCCTGGACGGCGTCGACCTCAGCCCGCGGCCCGGCGCCATGACCGGCCTGCTCGGCCCCAACGGGTCCGGTAAGTCGACCCTGTTGCGGCTGCTGGCCGGCGTGCTCGCCCCCACCTCCGGCGTCGTCGCCCTGGACGGCCGCCCGCTGGACCGGATGGGCCGCCGCGCCGTCGCCCGGCGCGTGGCCGTCGTGGAACAGCAGGCGGACACGCTGGTGGAGGTGTCGGTCCGCGACGTCGTCCGGCTCGGCCGGATCCCGCACCGCCGCGCCTGGACACCGGCGTCGGCGGCCGACGAGGAGGTGGTCGCGGACGCCCTCGCGCGCACCGGTCTCACCGGGCAGGCCGACCGGCTCTGGCACACCCTCTCCGGCGGCGAACGCCAACGCGTCCAGATCGCCCGCGCCCTGGCCCAGCAGCCACGCGAACTCCTGCTGGACGAACCCACCAACCACCTCGACATCCAGCACCAGCTGGACGTGCTGGCCCTCGTCGTCGCCCTGCCCGTCACCAGTGTCGTCGCCCTGCACGACCTCAACCTCGCCGCGATGTACTGCGACCACCTCGTCGTGCTCTCCGAGGGACGTGTCGTGGCCCACGGCGAACCGGCGGAGGTCCTCACCGCCGCCCTGGTCGCGGAGGTCTACGGCGTCCACGCCGAGGTCACCCGCACCGGCCCCGACGACCGCCCGCACGTCCGTTTCCTGGGCACGCTGAGGGGGTAGCGGCCGCGCCGCCCGCGCATCAATCGCGTCCGGGACCGGGAACGCTCGTGGGTGGCTCGGGAAGCCAGTCGCGGGTCGGGTCGTACTCCAGCCACCGACTGCGACCCGCTTCCTCGGCGCAAGCGGTGGCCAGGCCGTTCAGCCCCGGGGATCCGTTTCCGGCGCGCCACAGCAACGACCAGGCGTACAGCGGCGTGGGATCGGCCAGGGGGACGGAGCGCAGCCCCGGGACATCGGGCAGGGGCACGTCGGCCGGCACCAGTGAGAAGCGGCGCGGTTCCGCCGCCACCTCGGCCAGGAAGTGGGCCAGCCCCAGATTGACCCCCGTGGCCGTGTGCCGGACGCCGAACCGGTCCGCGAACCGGTGGAGGAAGTCGAGCCGGTCCAGGGTGCCGGGAGCCCACAGTGTGCTGTCGCACAACTGGTCCGGCCGCAGGACCGGTTCGGCCGCGAGCGGGTGGTCCGCACCCAGCACGGCGTCCACCGGTTCGAGACGGACGAGGCGGTGTGCCAGCCCGGTGGGCAGCGGGGGATGGACTCGCCCCAAGGCCGCGTCGATGTCACCGCGCAGCAGCGCCGTCGTCACCGAGGGCAGGTCGCGCCCGTGCCCCAGGGCCAGTTCACCGGCTCGTCCGGCGACCTGGGCCAGCGTCCGCATCGGCGCGTACAGGTGCCCCCAGACGTCCACGCGCAGCGGACGTTCCTTCCCGGACACGGCCGCGACCGCGGCGTCGGCGGCGGCCACCGTCTGCCGGGCCGGAGCGAGGAAGCGCCGTCCGGCGTCGGTGAGGCGTACTCCGGTGCCGCCACGGTGGAAGAGCGCGATGCCCAGCAGGGTTTCCAGCCGCGCGATCCTCTTGGACAGCGTCTGCTGGGAGACGGCGAGCGTCCCGGCCGCCCGGCCGAAGTGCAGTTCCTCGGCGGTGCGCACGAAGGCACGTACGTGTGCCACGTCGAGATCCATGGCGCCCACCATAGGTGACAACCGAAAGTTGTCGGCTTCGCTGGTTCGTTGTTGGATCGCGGGGCGACCGCGGGGGTTGCATCCTCTCCATGCAAAGACTGATTCCGACGGGAGAAGCGGCGCGCCCGGTCGGCTTCGCCGAGGTGTCCCAGCCCGTGCCGGAGCCCGGTGAGGCCCTGATCAAAGTCGAGGCGTTCGCCCCGAACCGGGGAGAGACGTTCCTCCTCGAACGCCCCCGGCCGGAGCTGCTGCCCGGCAAGGACGTCGCGGGTCTCGTCGTACAGGCCGCGGCCGACGGCTCCGGTCCCGGCATCGGCAGCCGCGTGGTCGGCCACCCGGCGCAGGGCGGCTGGGCCGAGTACGCCGCTGTGCCCACGCACTCCCTCGCGGTGCTCCCCGACAGCCTCGACAGCGTGCGGGCGGCGGCCCTGCCCCTGGCCGGCATCACCGCTCTGCGGCTGCTGCGTACGGCCGGTTCCCTGGCCGGCCGACGGGTGCTGCTGACCGGCGCCTCAGGAGGCGTGGGCCACTACGTCACCGAGCTCGCCGCCGGGGCCGGGGCGGAGCTGACGGCGGTGACGGCCACACCGGCGCGCGGCGAGCGGCTCGCGGAGCTGGGCGCACGGGTGGTGCACCAGGTCGCGGCGGCTCAGGGGCCGTTCGACGTTGTGCTGGAGTCCACGGGTGGTCCCGATCTGCCCCTCGCCCTGTCGAAGCTGCGCCCGGGCGGTCTGCTCATCTGGTTCGGCCAGGCGAGCCGCACCCCCGCGACCCTCGACTTCTTCCAGCTCCTCGGCGGGCCCGAGCGCGCGACGATCCAGCACTTCCACTACGCCGGCGCCCCGTACGACCGCGACCTCTCCGCACTGGTGAGCCTCGTGGAACAGGGCCGGCTGCACCCGGAGATCGGCCGCGTCACCGACTGGACCCAGACCGCCGCAACCCTCGTCGACCTGAGAGAGCGCCGGATTCGCGGCAAGGCCGTCCTGCTGACCGGAGGAGCACGATGAGGGGCGCCGAGTTCGCCGCCGCCCAGTGGACCCGTGCCATCGGGGCGGGCGTGGACCCTCACGAGTACCGGCGGGTCACCGAGGGCCTCACCTCCCTCGGCGCATGGGGGCCGTCCTGCATGCGCACCGGGCTCGGCCACCTCCAGCGCGCGGACGACGCGCGATCGACCCGCTCGGCCGGTGAGTACCTGCTGGTGGCCGCCCGGTGGTTCCACCTCGCCACGCTGGCACCGTACGAGGAGGCGCATCGTGCCGCCGCCAAGGCGGATCTGGCCTTGAGCAGGGCGCTCACCCTGCTGGAGCCCGGTGCGCGCCGGGTGAGCGGTGAGGGATTCACCGGCTGGCTGCGCGGCCCCTCCGACGCGCCGGGGACCGTGGTCGTCGTCCCCGGTCTGGACTCGGCGAAGGAGGAGTTCCTCGATCTCGCGTCCGCGCTGCTGGCCAGGGGGCTGGCGGTGTTCGCGATGGACGGCCCCGGTCAAGGCGCGCTCGCGGCCGCCACGACGTTCGTGCCGGACTACGAGCGGGTCGTGGGCCGGGTCATCGATGCCCTCGGCGTGGCACGCGTCGGGCTCGTCGGGATGAGCCTGGGCGGTTACTTCGCGGCCCGGGCCGCGGCGCTGGAGCCTCGGGTGGCCGCCGTGGCCACCGTCAGCGGTCCCTTCCGCCTCGACTGGGAGGAACTTCCTCCGCCCGTACGAGACATCATGGCCGGTCGAGCGGGAGGAGCCGACGCCGCTCACGCGTTCGCCGACACCGTCGACCTCACCGCCCTGGCACCCCGCATCGCGGCCCCGCTGCTGGTCGTGGACGGCGGCCAGGACGTCATCCCCGGCGTGACGAACGGCGAGCCCCTGGCCCGCCTGGCGCCGCACGGCACCTACGTGTCCGTCCCGCACGGCGACCACCTCCTCGGCAACGCCCGTCCGGAGTGGCTGCCCCGGCTCAGCGACCACATCACGCACGAACTGACGGGAACACCAGCATGAACCGATTCACGGGGAAGACCGTGCTCGTCACCGGCGGCACCAGCGGCATGGGTCTGGCGACGGCGCACCGCCTCGTAGCCGAGGGCGCTCACGTCGTCGTCACCGGCCGCAGCCGCGCGCGGGTGGATTCCGCCGTCCACCGGATCGGCCCCCATTCCTCGGGGATCGTGGCCGACGCCGCCGACCTCGACGCGGTGGATCGGCTGATGGAGGCCGTCCGGGACCGTCACGGCCGGCTGGACTGCCTCTTCGCGAACGCCGGCACCGGCACCTTCATGCCGTTCGAAGGCATCACCGAGCCGGACTTCGACCATGCCGTCGACACCAACTTCAAGGGCGTGTTCTTCACCGTCCGGAAGGCACTGCCGCTGCTGGCAGACGGTGGATCGATCGTCATCAACGCCTCCTGGACCCTGTACCGCGGCAACAGTGTCCTGACCCTCTACTCGGCGACCAAGGCGGCCGTGCACAACCTGGCCCGGACTCTCGCCGCCGCACTCGCCCCCCGAGGCATCCGCGTCAACTCCGTCAGCCCCGGGTACATCGACACCCCGATGTACCCGGCCGACGCGCTGACCACGGCGGAGGCGGAGGCCGTCACCGGCCGGATCGTCGCCGGCCGCTTCGGGCGCCCGGAAGAGGTGGCCGCGGCGGTGGCGTTCCTCGCCTCGGGCGACGCGTCCTACGTCAACGGCCAGGATCTCGTCGTCGACGGCGGGCTGATCGGTGCGGTGCCCGCCTGACCGCGTAGCGCGGACGCGGTCGTGCGAGGTGAGGGATCGTGCGGGGGCCCTCACCCCGTTCAGGCCGGCATGCTCATCAGGGCGACCGGGTCGGAGGTCGGCTGCGGCGACCCGCCCGCCGGTTCCACGGTGATGCCGACGCCGCCCGCACCGTCGACGGCGCCCTCCATCAGCACCGCCTGAGTGGACCGGCCGGGATCCATCAGGCCCGCCGACCGCATCGTCCCGTGGTCGTCGAACCAGAGCTGGTAGACCTTGCCCCGCGGCGGCTCGGCCATGCCCGAGGCCAGGAACACGGCCCGGTCCTGGTCCCCGGAGACCACGACGGTCCCGGTGGCGCCGTCGGACAGACGGGCGGTACGCGACTCGGCGTCCGGCGCGGCCAGCACCCCGGACAGGGTCTCGGCCCGCTGCTCGGCCTGAGCCGCCCGCTCTCCGGCGTCCTGCGCCCGCTCGTACTGCCACACCGCCGTGCCACCCAGCCCCGCCGCGGCGGCCAGGCAGGCGGCCAGCGCCCAACGGCCCAGACCACGCCCCCGGGGTACGAGGCGGCGTGCCTTGCCGACCGTGCCGCCACCCGGCGGGGCCTGGCGCACGGTCGTGACCCGGTGCAGTACCCGGTCCCTCATCGCGGGGCCCGGCACGAGCGTCGCGGCCAGCCCCAGCCGGGCCGTGGCGGCGGCGAACTCACTGGTCTCCCGCTCACAGGGGGCGCACCGCGCCAGATGCCGTTCGAAGGCGGTCCGCTCGTCGTCGGGCAGCGCGTGCAGGGCGTAGGCGCCCGTCAGGCTGTGCAGGTCCTCGGTGCGCATCACGCACTCACCCCCAGGCAGTCGCGGAGTCGGATGAGGCCGTCACGGAGCCGCGTCTTGACCGTGCCGAGCGGCAGCGCGAGCGCCTCGGCCACCTGCCGGTAGGTCAGGCCGCGGTAGTAGGCCAGGGTGACGGACTGGCGCTGGATCTCGGTCAGGGTGCGCAGGCAGCGCCGCACCTGCTCCCTTTCCAGCCGGGCCTCCACCTGTTCCGTCACCTCGTCGAACTCGGGCGTACGGTCGAGCAGTGCGGCCCGGTGGTCGCGGGCCGCGGCGGCCTCCACCGACCGCACCCGGTCGACCGCCCGCCGGTGGGCCAGGGTCAGGATCCAGTTCACCACCGTGCCCCGCTCGGGCCGGTAGCGCGGAGCCGTGCGCCACACCTCGACCAGCACCTCCTGCGCGACCTCCTCGGACTGCGCCTGGTCGCGCAGCACCGCCCGGGCGACCCCGAGCACGGATCCCGCCATCGCGTCGTACACCGCGGCGAAGGAGTCCTGATCGCCGAGGGCCACCTCGCGGATCAGCTGTTGCAGGTCGGGCTGTGACGATGGATTTCGGCCGATGTGTACGGCTTCCTTCACGACGGTTTCTCCAAAAGAACGCGACGGGCGGACATGTCCCCGCGTAATCCGGGGCCGGACGGCCCGCGGATTGGTCGCCGGACCGCCGAAGGACGCGGTGACCTCGCCCGACGCCCACCCTCGCACGGGTACACTGGCCCCCGTTCGCGTTCGATCGGCTCCCCGGAGCGGGAGGAAAGGGAGGTGAGGTTGATGACCGTGCTCGACGCCGCCCTTCGCTGCGCCCGGATCTCCCTCGCGTCCCGAGCGGCGGCCTGACCCCGCATTCCACGAACGCAGACACCAGAAACGGATCCCCGTCCCGTCATGCCTCACACCTGGCACACCCGCGCCGAGACCGGCGCCGACATCCCCGCCGTCCGCGACATCGTCCGCGCCGCCTTCCCCACGCCGGAGGAGGCCGCCCTGGTCGACGCGCTGCGCGCCGACCCCGGGGCCTGGATCGAGGGCCTGTCCGTGGTCGCGGTCGACGACGCCGACCGCCCCGTGGGCCACGCCCTGCTGACCCGCTGCCACATCGGTGCGCACCCGGCGCTCTGCCTGGCACCCGTCGCCGTCCGGCCCGGGTCGCAGCGCAGCGGCGCCGGTGCGGCCGCCGTCCGGGCCGCGCTGGCGGCGGCCGAGCGGCTCGGCGAGCACCACGTCGTCGTCCTCGGGCACCCCGAGTACTACCCCCGGTTCGGCTTCACCCGGGCCTCGGCCCACGGCATCGGCCTGACCATCGACGTCCCGGACGAGGCCCTCATGGCCCTCCCCCTGGACGCCGCCCATCCGCTGCCCGCCGGCACCGTCCGGTACGCGGCGCCCTTCGGTATCTGATCCCGCGACCGATCCGGCACTGATCCGGCACTGATCCGGCACTGATCCGGCACACCGGGTGCCGGCGGGAATCCCTCCCGCCGGCACCCGGCATTTTCCTCGGTCCAAACCCTTGACCCCGTCCCCGGGCTCCTTCACATTACTGGTTAATGCGCATTAGGTAATGCGCATTAACGCGACCGAGGGGAGCAGTGGTGGCGAAGGAAGCCACAGGGCGGACGAAGCCGGGGCGGGCCCCCGCGCCCCCCGGCCGACGGGGCCGGCCCAGGCAGGCGGAGGTCGCCCGGCTCGCGGGTGTGTCGCAGGCGACGGTGTCCCTGGTGCTCTCTGGACGCGACACCGCGACCGGCCGGCCGATCTCGGCGGAGACCCGCGGCAAGGTCCTGGACGCCGCCCGCAGCCTCGGCTACGTCCCCGACCCCGCCGCCAGCCGCCTCGCCGCCGCCCGCAACAACCTGCTCGGTGTGTTCAGCTTCACCGCGACCTTCCCGACCGACGTCCGGCACTCGTACTACCCCTTCCTCGTCGGCGTCGAGCAGGAGGCCGCGGCGCAGGGCTACGACCTGGTGCTGTTCACCGGCTCCAGCAGCGGGGGAGCGGGCGCTGCCGGGGCCGGCGCGCTCAACCGGGTGCGGCTGGCGGACGGTTGTCTCTTCCTGGGCCGCCACGCCCCCGCGGACGAACTGCGCCGGCTGGTGGCCGACGACTTCCCGGTCGTGCACGTCGGCCGGCCCGACGAGGCGGAGGGGCTGGCCTGGGTCGGCGCCGACTACGTCAGCGCGAGCCGCGAGGTCGTCACCACCCTCGCCGGGCTCGGCCACCGGCGGGTCGTGCTGGTCCGCGAGGACGACGAGGCGCCCGCCTCCAGCGACCGCGAACGCGGCTTCCTGGACGGTCTGTCGGCGAGCGGACTGCCCGCCGGCCCCGGCGCCGTGTTCCGCTCCGGCGACCTGCGCCGCGATCTCACCGCGGACCGCGTAAGCGCCTGGCTGGCCGACGGTGTGACCGCGTTCGTCGCCGAGGAGACCGACACCGGAACCGCCTGGCGGGCGCTGCGCACGGCCGTCGACGCGGCCGGCCTGGACTGCCCCGGCCAGGTGTCGCTGGCACTGCTCGGCAGCCCGCCCGCCGACCTCGCCGACGAACCGGCCCCCATGGGCTTCGACATCCCCCGCCCCACGCTGGGCGCCGAGGCGGTGCGGCTGCTCGCCGCCCGCGTCGCGGGCGAACCCGCCAGGGGCACGCTCGTCGCCTGCGCCTTCAGACCGGGCACCACCGCCGGCCCGCCCGCCGGCCCGTGAACTCCCGTCACCCCACCCCCTGTACGAACCGCACCACCAGAGGAGCAGCGTGATACCGGAACCCGACATCCTCGTCGTCGGCGGCGGCCTCGGCGGCGTCGCCGCGGCCCTCGCCGCCTGCCGGGCCGGCCGCAGTGTCGTCCTGACCGAGGAGACGGACTGGATCGGCGGCCAGCTCACCAGCCAGGCCGTCCCGCCCGACGAACACCCGTGGGTCGAGCAGTTCGGCACCACCGCCACCTACCGGCGACTGCGCGAGGGCATCCGCCAGTACTACCGCCAGTGGTACCCCCTGCGCGCCGAGGCCCTCGCGCTCACCGACCTCAACCCGGGCGCCGGGCGGGTCAGCAAGCTGTGCCACGAGCCGAAGGTCGCCCTCGCCGTCCTGGAGGGCTTGCTCGCCCCGCACTTGGCGGCCGGACGCCTCACCGTCCTCACCGAGCACCGCCCCGTGGCCGCCGAGTCGGACAACGATGTCGTGCGCGCCGTCACCCTGGAGGACCTGCGCGACGGCACCCGCCGCACCGTCCCCGCCCGCTACGTCCTGGACGCCACCGAGACCGGCGAACTCCTCCACCTCGCGGGCGTCGAGCACGCCAACGGGGCCGAGTCCAGGGCCGAGTTCGACGAACCCCACGCCCCCGAGCACGCCCAGCCCGACAACCAGCAGGGCATCACCGTCTGCTTCGCCCTCTCCCACCACGAGGGCGAGGACCACACCGTCGACCGCCCCGCCGACTACGACTTCTGGCGCTCCTACCGGCCCGGCTTCTGGCCCGGCCCGCTGCTCGGCTTCGAGGCACCCGACCCGCGCACCCTGGAACCGGTGCCGCGCACCTTCGAACCCAACCCCGACCTCGACCCGCTGGCCGTCAGCGCCGACCAGAGCGCCGACGCGGGCGACAAGGAGCTGTGGGGCTTCCGCCGCATCCTCGCCCGCAAGCTCCACACCGACGGCGCCTTCGACTCCGACATCACCCTCGTCAACTGGCCGCTCAACGACTACTGGCTGAAGCCCTACATCGGTCAGGAGGCGGACGCCCTGCGCGAGGCCCGGCAGTTGTCCCTGTCGGTGCTGTACTGGCTGCAGACCGAGGCGCCCCGCCCCGACGGCGGCACCGGATTCCCCGGGCTGCGTCCGCGACCCGACGTGACCGGCACCCCCGACGGACTCGCCAAGGCGGCGTACGTCCGCGAGTCCCGCCGGATCAAGGCGGTCACCACCGTCACCGAGCACGACGTCGCCATCGACCTGGTCGGCCCCTACGGCGGCACCCGCCACCGGGACTCCGTGGGCGTCGGCAACTACCGCATCGACCTGCACCCCTCCACCGGCGGCGACAACTACGTCGACATCGGGTCGGTGCCCTTCGAGATCCCGCTCGGGGCGCTCGTGCCGCGCCGGGTGCGCAACCTGCTGCCGGCCGGCAAGAACCTCGGCACCACGCACATCACCAACGGCTGCTACCGGCTGCACCCGGTGGAGTGGAACATCGGCGAGGTCGCCGGAGCCCTCGCCGCCCACTGCCTCACCGAGAACGTCGAGCCGCACCAGGTGCAGGCCGAGGACAAGAGGTACGACGAGTTCGCCAAGGTCCTCGACCGCGGCGGTGTGCAGCGTCACTGGCCCGACGTCAGGGGCTACTGAACGACCCCGCGCGCGGGGGAGTTCGGGCGGGGCAGCTCCACCTGCCCCGCCCGGTGACCGCCCGCGCGCGGACCGACCCAGCACAAGGAGGTGCCCGGACATGACCACCCACCGCATCCGCGTCGGCATCGACGTGGGCGGAACCTTCACCGACGCCGTGGCGGTCGACGCCACGACGCTCCGGCTCGTGGGCCAGGTGAAGGTCCCCACGAGCCACCATCACGAGGACGGCGTCGCCCACGGCATCGTCGAAGCGCTCGACCGGCTGCTGACGCAGACCGGACACGCACCCGCCGACGTCGCCTTCCTGGCACACGGCACGACCCAGGCTACCAACGCCCTGCTGGAGGGCGACGTCGCCACCGTCGGCCTGCTCGGCATCGGCACCGGCGGCGGCACGTACTTCACCCGCCGCCTGGCCTCGCTCGCCAAGCTCGAACTCACGCCCGGCAAACGGCTGCCGCTGCACTACGCGCACGTGCCCGACCCCGACGACGCCACCGCCGTACAGACCGCCGTCGAACGGCTCACCGCGGCCGGCGCGAAGGCGCTGGTGGCCAGCGAACCGTTCGGCGTCGACCGGCCCGAGGGCGAGACGGCGGTCGCCGAGGCGGCCCGCGCCACCGGCCTGCCGACCACCGCGGCCCACGAGATCACCTCGCTGTACGGACTGCGCAAGCGCACCCGCACCGCCGTGGTCAACGCGGCGATCCTGCCCCGCATGCTGGCCACCGCCGACCTCGTCGACGCCTCCATCACCAAGGCGGGCGTCTCCGCGCCGCTGATGGTGATGCGCTGCGACGGGGGAGTGATGTCCCTCGACGAGATGCGGCGCAGGCCCCTGCTGACCGTGCTGTCGGGTCCCGCGGCCGGGGTGGCCGGGGCGCTGATGCAGGAACGCGTCAGCGAGGGCGTGTTCCTGGAGACGGGCGGCACCTCCACCGACATCAGCGTCGTCAAGCGCGGCAAGGTCGCGGTCCGCCACGCCACCATCCTCGGCCGCACCTCGTACCTCAACGCCCTCGACGTGCGCACGGTCGGCGTCGGCGGCGGCTCCATGGTGCGCGTCTCCGGCGGCCGCGTCACCGGCACCGGACCACGCAGCGCGCACATCGCGGGCCTGCCGTACGCCTGCTTCGCCGACCCGGCCGACCTGCGGGACGCGACGCTCACCACGATCAGCCCGCTGCCCGGCGACCCCGCCGACTACGCGGTGCTCGACGCCGCGGGCGGCCGGTTCGCGCTCACCATGACCTGCGCCGCCAACGCGCTCGGCCGGGTCCCCGAGGGCGACTTCGCGCACGCCGACCCCGGCACCGCCCGTGCCGCCCTGGCCCCGCTCGCCGCCGCCCTCGGCACCGACGTCCCCACCGCCGCCGCCCGGCTCCTGGACGCCGGGACCGACCAGGTGAAGGCCGTCGTGGACGACCTGGCCCGCGAGTACCGCCTCGACACCGACACCGCCGTCCTGGTCGGGGGAGGCGGCGGCGCGGCCTCCGTCACCCCGCACCTGGCCGACCGCACCGGCATGACCGGCCGCATCGCCCGGAACAACGAGGTCATCAGCCCCATCGGCGTCGCCCTCGCCCTGGTCCGCGAACAGGTCGAGCGGATCGTGCCCGGCGCGACCCAGGAGCAGATCCTCGCCGTCCGCGCCGAGGCCGAACGCGCCGTGGTCGAACAGGGCGCCGCCGCCGACGGCGTCGAGGTCGAGGTCACCGTCGACCCGCAGACCAACGTCGTACGCGCCATCGCCACCGGCGCGACCGAGCTGCGCACCCAGGACCGGGCCCACCGCGCCGACGACGGGGAACGGCTGCGCCTGGCCGCCACCAGCCTCAGGACCGAGCCGTCCGAGGTGGACGTGCTCGCGGGCACCCCCGCGCACACCGTCTACGGCACCGAGGTGCACCGCCGCTTCCGCCCCGTCCGCCACCCGGTGCGGGTCGTGGACGCCGACGGCGTCGTACGCCACCACGCGGCCGACGCCCGGGTCGAGGCGACCACCGTCGCGAGCGCCCCCGAGGTGCTGGCCAAGCTGGTGACCGAGGCCACCTCCTACGGCGACGGAGGCGTCCGCGCCCCCGCCGTGCGGCTGCTGGTCGGCTCCCGCATCGCCGACCTCTCCGGCGTCCTCGACCCGGCGCCGCTGCTCGCCCTCGCCCGGAGCGAGCTGCGCTCCCGCGCCGCCGACGAACCCGTCGTCGCCGTCCTGGAGGTGCGGGAATGACCGTCCAGGACACCCTCGCGACGGCCGACCCCGCCGCCACCGACGACATCGGGTGGGCGGTACGGCTGCTGGCGGCCACCCCCACCCACGAGCACCGCGACCCGGAGCTGCTGCGCGACTGGGCCCGCACCGCCGACGCGTTCGGTTCCGCCCTCGCGCCCGTCCCGTGCGCCGCGAGAGTGGTGGAGAGCGACGGCGGCCTCGCACACGGCCTGCTGGCCCGCTACACCTCCAGACCGCCCACGGTCGAGCTGTACGCCGACACCATCGCGCTCGCCGAACGCGTCGTCGACGCCCGCGGCTGGCGCGCCTGGTACCCGGCGGGCTCCGTACGGGCCGCGGCCCTCGCCCACGAGGCGGTGCACGCCCACCTCCACCACGGCCCCGCCCGCGCCGCCCTGAAGCGCGCCCTCGGCCACCACGCCCTGCGCCTGGGCCGGCTGCGGGTGCCCGGCCACGTCGCCGGCGCCGAGGAGGTGGCCGCGCACGCCTACGCCCGCACCGTCTGCGGACTCGGCCGCAGCCCCCTGCTGCTGACCGCCGCCCTGGCCGCCGAGGCCGAGACCGGAAACCTCCCCTCACCTGCACGTGACGCAAGAAGAGAGAACTGACCCATGGGTGTCGTCATCCTCCTCGTCATGGCGGCCGGCGTCGCCGCGATGCTCACCCGCAAACTCCCCACCGCCTTCGCCCTAGTCCTGCTGGCCGTGGTCATCGCCTTCCTGTCCGGCGCCCCGCTGACCGGTGAGAACAGCGTCCTGGACACGGTCCTCCAGGAGGGCGCCCCGGCGCTCGCGGCCACCATGGTCGCCATCATCCTCGGCTCCTGGCTGGGCAGACTGCTCGACGAGACCGGCATCGCCGGCACCCTCGTCCGCAAGATCGTGGAGTTCGGCGGAGACCGGCCCACCGTCGTCGCCCTCGGCGTCCTCGCCGTCTCCGCGCTCGTCGGCACGGTCACCGGATCGGCGCCCGCGGCGATGCTGGCCGGCATCATCGGCATTCCCGCCATGGTCGCCGTCGGCGTGCCCAAGGTGACGGCGGCGGGGACCGTGCTGATGGGCATCGCGGTCGGGGTGCCCTTCGAACTGCCCGTCTGGCAGTTCTTCTCCACCGCGCTGGACCTGCCGGTCGACACGGTGCGCGGCTTCATGGTGAAGCTGTTCCCGTTCGCGCTGGTCGCCGCCGTCGCCTACGTGGTGATCGAGAACCGGCGGCGCGGCACCGAGCACGCCTGGTCCCTCAAGTCGGTGAGCGCCCGGCCGCCGTCGCGCCGCGAACGCCTCGGCGACGCGCCCTGGTACGCGCTGCTCGCCCCCGCCGTCCCGCTGGTGCTGGCCCTCGGCCTGGAAGTGGCCATCATCCCCTCCCTGCTGGCGGGCGTGCTCTACGCGCTGGTCACCACCACCCGCCCCGGCGAGATGAACAAGCGGCTGCTGCGCACCCTGTACGGCGGCTTCGAAGTGGCCGCGCCCCCGCTCGCCCTGTTCGTCGCGATCGGCATCCTGCTCGCCGCCGTCAAACTCCCCGGCGCCGTCGAGGCGCTGGAGCCGCTGATGAAGGCGGTCAGCCCGCAGAACCCGGTGGTGTTCGTCCTCGTCTTCACCCTGCTGGTGCCGCTCTGCCTGTACCGCGGCCCGCTGAACGTCTTCGGTCTCGGCGCGGGCATCGCGGGAGTCCTCATCGCCACCGGCATCTACCCGGCCGTCGCCGTCCTCGGCATGGCCACCTCGTACAACCAGGTCTTCGGCGTCGCCGACCCGACCAGCACGCAGACGGTGTGGGCCGCCCAGTACGCGGGTGTCGGCCCGCAGCAGGTCATGGTCCGCACCCTGCCCTATGTGTGGCTGGTCGCCCTGGGCGGCATGTGCGTCACCGCCGCCCTGTACCTCTGACCCCTCCCTCCCCCCAGGAGTCGACATGCACGAGCCGCACCTCGACCGCCGTCTGTTCCTGAAGGGCACGGCCGTCACCGGCGCCGCCCTCGCGCTGGGCGCCACCGCCGTACCCGCCGCCTCCGCCGCGCCCGGCGGCTTCCCCGACTACACCCACGTCCGCACCCTGCTGACGCCGTCCCAGCTCGCCTACAACCCCACCGGCGAGATCATCTTCCCGACCGTCCGCGGTGTCTACGACCGGCTGCCCGCGAGCGGCCGGCTGGGCCGCTACTACCTGTACTACGCCCCGCACGACGCCCCCGGCGGCATCTGCCTGGCCTACGGCGACTCGCTGGAGGGACCGTTCACGGAGTACCCGGACAACCCGATCGTCTCCCACAAGTGGGCGCCGCACTACTCCGTCAGCCACGTCTCCTCACCGCACGTCATGTGGAACGCGGAGGAGCGGGAGATGTGGCTGTACTTCCACGGGGAGAACACCACCACCCGGCTCGCCCGCTCCGAGGACGGGGTGAACTTCACCTACGACAAGGTGGTGCTGACCACCTCGATGCTGCCGTCCGGCACCACGGAGACCTCGTACGCGCGGGTCTTCCGGCACGACCTGCCCTCGCGCGGCGCCCGCTACGTCATGGTGTTCATGCTGAACAACACGACCAACCACCGCGACATCGGCTGGGGCTGGTCCGCCGACGGCCGCACCTGGACGTTCGCCCAGCAGCCCCTGGTGCGCCACGGCGACGTCGGCGCGGTCAACGTGGGCGGACCGCACCTGCTGCACCGGAACAACAGCACCTACGTCGTCTACAACAAGGACAAGGAGAGCGGCGGCGACCTGATGATCACCGAGGTAGGCAACGACTTCTCGCTCCGCAGGCACCTCGGCGTCTTCTACGACTCCCGCGGCTCCGCGCCGGAGAACGGCCGCGCCGCGGCGCCCTCATTCGGCACGGACGGCGGGGTGCCGTACATGGTCTACGAGGCGGGGGAGCGGCTGGCCGGATCGATCGCGATGGCCCGCGGCTGACACACCCGCGCCACGGCGAAGGGGCCGCCCGTCCGAAGCGGACGGGCGGCCCCGTGGGGTCGGCCGGGTCAGGCGACGGGCGCCGCCGGGTCCTTGCCTGCCGGAGCGGTGTCCGTCCCGCCCGCCTCCTCGGCCAGGCGCTCCATGCCGCTGGTGGTCTTCAGCGGCTTCTCCTTGATGAATACGACGGCGACCAGCGCGAGCACCGCGAACGGCGTGGCGATGAGGAACAGGTCGGCCGTGGCGACGGCGTAGGCGTGCTCGACGATCGTCCGCATCGGTGCGGGCAGCGTGGACATGTCCGGGACGCTGCTCTCGCCCGACGCCTCACCGCCGGGCACGGTGATGCCCGCGCCGCTGAGTCCCTTGGTCATCTCGCTGGCGACCCGGTTGGCGAGGATCGCGCCGAGGACGCTGACCCCGATGGTGCCGCCCATGCTGCGGAAGAAGGACAGCACGGAGGTCGCGGCGCCCAGGTCGGCGGCGGGCACGTCGTTCTGAGCGGCCAGCACCAGGTTCTGCATCAGCATGCCGACGCCGACGCCGAGCACCGCCATGTAGAGGCTGAGCAGCCCGAAGTGCGTCTTGGCGTCGATGGTGGCCAGCAGCGCGAGGCCGACGGCCATGGTGACCGCACCCGCCACCAGGTACCGCTTCCACTTGCCGGTCCGGCTGATCACCTGTCCGGCGACGGTGGACGACACCAGCAGGCCGAGGATCATCGGCAGGCTCATCAGACCCGCGACCGTCGGCGACTTGCCCAGCGAGACCTGGAAGTACTGCGAGAGGAAGACGGTCCCGCCGAACATGGCGACGCCGACCAGGAGGCTGGCGACCGTGGTCAGGGTGACGGTGCGGTTCTTGAAGATGTCGAGCGGGATGACCGGCTCGGGCGTGCGGGCCTCGACGAAGACCGCGGCGACCAGCAGCAGCACACCGCCACCGGCCAGCGCGGCGGTCTGCCAGGAGGCCCAGTCGAACTCGTTGCCCGCCAGGGACACCCAGATGAGCAGCGCGCAGACACCGGCGACGATCAGGAAGGCGCCGAGCCAGTCGATGCGCACCTCGCGCCGCGTGGTCGGCAGGCTCAGGGTGCGCTGGAGCAGGGCGATGGCGAGCAGCGCGAAGGGGACACCGATGAAGAAGCACCAGCGCCAGCCCAGCCACGACGTGTCCACCAGGACACCGCCGACCAGCGGTCCGGCCACCGTGCCGACGGCGAAGACGGCGCCGAAGATGCCGGCGTACTTGCCCAGCTGGCGGGGCGGGATGACGGAGGCCATCACGACCTGCGCGAGGGCGGTCAGACCGCCCGCGCCGATGCCCTGCACGACCCGGCTGAAGATCAGCAGGCCGACACCGTGAGAGAAGCCGGCCAGCAGCGAGCCGACGACGAACATGCCGAGCGACAGCTGGAGCAGCAGCTTCTTGTTGAAGAGGTCGGACAGCTTGCCCCACAGCGGGACCGTCGCGGTCATCGCCAGCAGTTCGGAGGTGACGACCCAGGTGTAGGAGGACTGGCTGGCGCCCAGGTCGGCGATGATCGTGGGCAGTGCGTTGGCCACGACCGTGCCGGCCAGGATCGCGACGAACATGCCGGCCATCAGACCGGACATGGCCTGGAGTATCTGCCGGTGGGTCATCGAGGTGGGAGGCGCGTCGGCGGGCGCCTGGGGTGTGGTCACGACATCTCTTTCGGTGGTGGTGGTGGTGGGGCGCGAGCCCGGCGCGGAGGCTACGCGGAGGGTGCCGGCAGGCCGGCGGCGAGGAGGGTGAACACCTCGTGGAAGACGTCGATGAAGGCGGCTTCCTGCTGATGGGCGGACCAGTGCTCCACGCTGGTCCGCACCGCGGCGCCGGCCACCGCGGCCAGCAGCCGCGGGTAGAGACCGGACGCGGCCTCCTCGGCGCCGGTGCCGCGGAGGCGTTCGGCGAGCGCGTCGGCCAGATCGGCCTCGGCCGCCATGTGGGCGCCGACGCCGCGGGCCAGGAGGTGCGGCGAGGCGTGCAGCACCTCGGCGTGCAGTCGCCACAGCTCGTGCTGCTGCTCCGCCTCGGCCAGCTCCGCCGCCATGGCCTCGCGCAGGGCCTCCAGCGGGGAGAGTGCGGCCGGCGCGTCCAGGACGGCGCGCCGCATGCGCGCCCCCGCGTCCGCGTCGATCACGACGAAGGCGTCGTCACGCGTGTCGAAGTAGTTGAAGAACGTGCGCACCGACACCCCGGCCGCGGCGCTGATCGCCTCGACGGTGACCTTCTCCGCCCCGTGCTCGGCGGCGAGGCGTACGGCTGCCTCGGCGAGGGCGGCACGCGTCGCCCGCTTCTTCCGCTCTCGCAGACCGCCTCCCGCGGCACTCTTCTCCGACATAAGTTGCATGGTATGCAAAGATGCACGGTATGCAAAATTGACTCGTGGTTCAGCCCGCGTCGCCGCTCTTTGTCACAGACCATGAACAACTTGTGTGTCCAGAGGCGAAGTTGAGGTACACCGGGCAGCAGCGCGGCCGTCACCGGGGTCGGCGCCGGTGACGGCCGCGCTGCTCGCGTCCGCGCGCGCTCCCGGTACTCCGTCCGGAACGCGACGTGACCCGAACGGCCCGCTCGGGTACCCGGCCGGTCGGCGCGGGGTTGGGATGTGCACCGGACCCCGCGCCCTCGCCGCCCGACCGCTGTCCCGACCCGGAAAGGACCCCCGATGTCCGCCGACACGCAGCAGGCGCCCCCCGGGCCCACCGACGAGGAGCTCGCGGGCCTGGACGCCCACTGGCGCGCCGCGAACTACCTCTCCGTCGGTCAGATCTACCTGATGGCCAACCCCCTGCTGGCCGAACCGCTCCGCCCCGAGCACGTGAAGCCCCGGCTGCTCGGCCACTGGGGCACCTCACCTGGACTCAACCTGGTCCACACCCACCTCAACCGCGTGATCAAGGCGCGCGACCTCGACGCGCTGTGCGTCTGGGGTCCCGGCCACGGAGGGCCCGCCGTGCTGGCCAACGCGTGGCTGGAAGGGTCGTACAGCGAGACCTACCCGAACGTGGGCAGGGACGCGGCGGGCATGGCCCGGCTGTTCCGGCAGTTCTCGTTCCCCGGCGGGGTGCCGAGCCACGTGGCACCCGAGACGCCGGGCTCGATCCACGAGGGCGGCGAGCTGGGCTACTCCCTCTCGCACGCCTACGGCGCCGCCTTCGACCACCCGGACCTGCTGGTCGCCTGCGTCATCGGCGACGGGGAGGCGGAGACGGGCCCGCTGGCCACCTCCTGGCACTCCAACAAGTTCCTCGACCCGGTGCACGACGGGGCGGTCCTGCCCATCCTGCACCTCAACGGCTACAAGATCGCCAACCCGACGGTCCTGGCCCGGCTCCCCGAGGGCGAACTCGACACGCTGCTGCGCGGCTACGGCCACGAACCGCTCCACGTCACCGGCGACGACCCCGCAGCCGTCCACCGCGCCATGGCGCGGGCCATGGACACCGCCCTGGACCGCATCGCCGCCATCCAGCGCGCCGCACGGGAGGGCGGGGCCACCGACCGCCCCCGCTGGCCGATGATCGTGCTGCGCACGCCCAAGGGCTGGACCGGACCGGCCGAGGTCGACGGAGTGCCGGTGGAGAGCACCTGGCGCGCCCACCAGGTCCCCCTGTCCGGCGTCAGGACCGACCCGGACCACCTCGCGCAACTGGAGCGGTGGCTGCGCTCCTACCGGCCCGAGGAACTCTTCGACGCCACCGGAGCCCCGCGGCCCGCCGTCCTCGCCGCGGTCCCGGAGGGCACCCGGCGGCTGGGCGCCACCCCGTACGCCAACGGCGGCCTGCTCCTGAAGGAGCTGCCCCTGCCCCCGCTGGAGAAGTACGCCGTGACCGTGGACGCGCCGGGCGCCGCCACGCACGAACCCACCGCCGTCCTCGGCGACCTGCTCCGGGACGTCATGGACGCCACCGCGGACCGGCGCGACTTCCGGCTCGTCGGCCCCGACGAGACCGCCTCCAACCGCCTCCAGGCCGTCTACGCCGCCAGCGGCAAGGCATGGCAGGAACGGACGCTGCCCGTCGACGAGGACCTGGACCGGCACGGCCGCGTCATGGAGATCCTGTCCGAACACACCTGCCAGGGCTGGCTGGAGGGCTACCTCCTCACCGGACGGCACGGCCTCTTCTCCTGCTACGAGGCCTTCGTCCACATCGTCGACTCGATGGTCAACCAGCACGTCAAATGGCTGCGCGTGACCCGCCGCCTGCCCTGGCGGGCACCGATCGCCTCCCTCAACTACCTGCTCACCTCCCACGTCTGGCGTCAGGACCACAACGGCTTCTCCCACCAGGACCCCGGCTTCGTCGACCACATCCTCAACAAGAGCCCCGAGGCCGTACGGGTCTACCTGCCGCCGGACGCCAACACCCTGCTCTCCGTCGCCGACCACGCGCTGCGCAGCCGCGACTACGTCAACGTGATCGTCGCCGGCAAGCAGCCCTGCTTCGACTGGCTGTCCATGGACGAGGCGAAGGCGCACTGCGCGCGCGGAGCCGGCGTCTGGGACTGGGCCGGCACCGAGGACGGCGGCCGCGAACCCGACGTGGTGCTCGCCTGCGCCGGTGACGTCCCGACCCAGGAGGTGCTGGCCGCCGCCCAGCTCCTCCGCCGCCACCTGCCCTCGCTCGCCGTGCGCGTGGTCAACGTCGTGGACATCGCCCGCCTGCTGCCCAGTGGCGAACACCCGCACGGCATGAGCGACTTCGAGTACGACGGCCTGTTCACCGCCGACAAGCCGGTGATCTTCGCGTACCACGGGTACCCCTGGCTGATCCACCGGCTCGCCTACCGGCGCACCGGCCACCCGCACCTGCACGTGCGCGGCTACAAGGAGGTCGGCACCACCACCACGCCGTTCGACATGGTGGTCGGCAACGACATGGACCGCTACCGCCTCGTCATGGACGTCATCGACCGGGTGCCCGGCCTCGCGGTGCGCGCCGCGGACGTACGGCAGCGGATGGCGGACGTACGGCAGCGGCACCACGACTGGATCCGCGAACACGGGGTGGACCTGCCCGAGGTCGCCGACTGGAGCTGGGAGGCCCCGCGGTGACCGCCACCCCGTCGACCTGGGACTACGACCACTACGCCGCCGCCGAGGAGCGGCTGCGCGAGTCGCTGTGCACGCTGGGCAACGGCTACTTCGCCACACGCGGCGCGCTGCCCGAGTGCCCCGCGGACGACACGCACTACCCGGGTACCTATGTCGCCGGCTGCTACAACCGGCTCACCTCCACGGTTGCCGACCGCGAGGTGGAGAACGAGGACATGGTCAACCTCCCCAACTGGCTGCCCCTGCGGTTCAGGCCCGCGGGGGAGGACTGGCTCACGCCGGACACCGCCGAGGTCCTCGACCACCGCCAGACCGTACACCTGGACTCGGGGGTGCTGGAGCGCCGCACCCGCTTCGGCCTCGGCGGGGGCCGCGTGCTGTCGGTGCGGCAGCTGCGCCTGGTCCACATGGCCGATCCCCATCTCGCCGCCCTGCGCACGGAGTTCACGTCCGAGGGCGGCCCGGTCGACCTGGAGGTGGAGTCGGCCCTCGACGGCGGCGTCACCAACTCCGGGGTACCGCGCTACCGGGACCTGGACGGCAGCCACCTGATCCACGTGCACACCGGCAGCGCCGACGACGGCACCGTGTGGCTGCGCTGCCGCACCCGCACCTCGGACATCCGGGTGGGTATGGCGGCCCGCACCACCGCCGAGGCGCCCGTCGCCCCGGCACGCGAGCACCTGTGCGTCACCCAGCGCACCAACCCGCGCACGGAACCGGGCCGCACCGTCACCGTCGACAAGATCGTGGCCCTGCACACCTCACGCGACCCGGCGATCAGCGACCCGCTCCAGGCAGCGATCGACCGGGTGGCCGCCGCCCCCGGATTCGACGAACTGCTGCTGACGCACCGGACCGCCTGGGGCCAGCTGTGGCGCCGGGCCGAACTCGACGTCCCCGGTGAGGCGGGCAGCATCCTGCGCCTGCACCTCTTCCACGTACTCCAGACCCTCTCCCCGCACACCGCCGACCTCGACGTGGGCGTACCCGCGCGCGGGCTGCACGGCGAGGCCTACCGCGGGCACGTCTTCTGGGACGAGCTGTTCGTCCTGCCCTACCTCAACCTCCACTTCCCCGAGGTGTCCCGGGCCCTGCTGCACTACCGGCACCGGCGCCTGGAACGGGCCCGCGCCGCAGCCCGCGCGATCGGCCGGCGCGGCGCGCTCTACCCCTGGCAGAGCGGCAGCGACGGGCGGGAGGAGACGCAGCAACTGCACCTCAACCCGCACTCCGGCCGCTGGCTGCCGGACCACACCCACCTCCAGCACCATGTGGGCTCGGCGATCGCGTACAACGTGTGGCAGTACTGCGAGGCCAGCGGCGACGCCGAGTTCCTGCACACCAAGGGGGCCGAGACACTGCTCCAGATCGCCCGCTTCTGGGCCGACTCCGCCGTCTGGGACGACGGGCTGGGACGCCACCGCATCCGGGGCGTCGTCGGCCCCGACGAGTACCACGAGGCCTACCCCGGCGCCCGTCTCCCCGGCCTCGACGACAACGCCTACACCAACGTCACCGCCGCGTGGGTCCTCACCCGCACCCTGGAGGTCCTGGCCGGCCTCCCCGAACCCCGCCGCCGCGAACTCGTCGAACGCACCGCCCTGGGCGACGGCGAACTCGAGCAGTGGGACAGCGTCTCCCGCACCCTCCACGTCCCCTTCCACAACGGCGTCGTCAGCCAGTTCGAGGGCTACGGCGACCTCGCCGAACTCGACTGGGACGGGTACCGCGAGCGCTACGGCGACATCCGGCGCCTCGACCGCGTCCTGGAGGCCGAGAACGACAGCGTGAACAACTACCAGGCGTCCAAACAGGCCGACGTGCTGATGCTGGGCTACCTGTTCTCGCCGGCCGAACTCCTGTCCCTCTTCGGCAGGCTGGGCTACCACCTGGACGAGGAGACCTGGCAGCGCACCGTCGACTACTACCTGGCCCGCACCAGCCACGGCTCCACCCTCAGCGGACTGGTCCACGGCTGGATCCTGGCCCGCGCCCGGCGCGCCGAGGCCTGGACCTTCTGCCAGGAGGCACTCAAGGGCGACGTCGCCGACCTCCAGGGCGGCACCACCGGCGAGGGCGTCCACCTGGGCGCCATGGCGGGCACCCTCGACCTCGTCCAGCGCTGCCTGACCGGCCTGGAGACCCGTGCGGGCGCCCTGTGGCTGAACCCGGTGCCGCTGCCGGAGCTGTCCTCGTACGGGTTCTCCATCCGCTACCAGGGCCACTGGGGCGTCCGGTTCCGGCTGGAGCACGGCCGGCTGGAGATCGCGGTACCCGAGTCCGGACCGCTGCCGATCGACGTACGGCTGCCGGACCGCGAGGTGCGGCTCCAGCCGGGGGACACCTGCCGGCTCGCGCTCCCCGACTGACGCCGGGGGCCGTCAGCCCGGCAGCGGTTGGGTCACCGTGCGCGGCGACCCGTCCGGCCTGCCGTCGGTGTAGGTCAGGGTGATCCGGCTGAAGTGCCGCTCGCCCGGGTCCCCGGCCGAGGCCGTGGGCCGGTCGAGCCGGACGGTCACGGGGTAGGAGCGGAACGCGCCCGTGGCGCAGTCGGGGACGCAGTCGTTGACCGCGTTGCTGCCCCGGCCCGCCGCGGCCTCGGCGTCCCAGCGGTACCAGTGCATCGACACCAGGCGGCTGTTGCCGTCCCCGCAGGCCAGGATGAACGTCCCCGGCCGGACCTCCGGCTGCCCGGCGCAGTCCACCAGTACCGGGTCCGCCGTCTGCCGGGCCGGCGCCGGCGGTGCGGCGGTGGCCGTGCCCAGGGGTACTGCGAGCGCGGCGGCGGCACACAGCGTGACCGCGGCCCTCATCGGGTTCCTGCCCATGTCTGCTCCCAGCCGTCTCGGGGTCGCTTGTCTCCGCTCTCCTTTCCCCGTACGACCGTACGGCCGGGCCATGGATCGCACCACTCGTACGGAGTACCGTGACCGCCCGGCGGCGGGCGCCCGTCGCGCCCCGGGGTCAGAAGTCCACCGGATCACGTACCAGTGGACAGGTCATGCAGTGACCCCCGCCCCGGCCGCGGCCCAGTTCCGCGCCCACGATCGGGACGACCTCGACGCGGGCCTCGCGGAGCAGGGCGTTGGTGGCGGTGTTGCGGTCGTAGGTGAAGACCACGCCCGGTTCCACCGCCACGGCGTTGTTGCCGCTGTCCCACTGCTGGCGTTCGGAGGCGTAGGCGTCGCCGCCCGTCTCCACCACGCGCAGCGCGGACAGGCCGAGCGCCTTGGCGACGACGTCGGTGAAGGGGGTCGTGCCCTCGTCGACGACGTCGAAGCCCGGTGCCCGGTCGGAGGGGCGCAGCGAGAAGGTGTGGACCCCGTCCATGATGCGCGGATAGAGGGTGACCACGTCGCGGTCGGCGAAGGTGAACACCGTGTCCAGGTGCATGGCGGACCGCAGCTTCGGCATCCCGGCGACCACGACGTGCTCGGCCGCGCCGTTGCGGAACAGCGCGCCCGCGACCTGGGTGATCGCCTGGCGCGAGGTGCGCTCGCTCATGCCCATGAGGACGACGCCGTTGCCCACCGGCATGATGTCCCCGCCCTCGAAGGTGGCCTGCCCCCAGTCGCGTTCGGGGTCGCCCCACCACACCGTCGAGCCCCTGAAGTCGGGGTGGAAGGTGTAGATCGCCTTCATGAGCAGTGTCTCGTCGTGCCGCGCGGGCCAGTAGAGCGGGTTCAGGGTGAGTCCGCCGTACAGCCAGCAGGTGGTGTCGCGGGTGTACAGGGTGTTGGGCAGCGGCGGCATCAGGTACTCGCGCGCCCCGGTCGACTCACGGGCGAGCGCGAGGTACGGCGAGCGGAAGTCCTCGGGCAGGTCACCGGTGGCGAGACCGCCGACCAGGTAATCCGCTAGTTCGCGGGGCGACAGGGTCTCCAGGTAGGCGCGGGTGGCGTCGACGAGGCCGACGCCGACCCGGTTGGCGACGATCTTCCGGTCCAGGAGCCATGCCTTGGCCTCCGGGACCGCCATGATCTGCGCCAGCAGGTCGTGCAGTTCCACCACCTCCACCCTGCGCCGGCGCAGTTCGCCGACGAACGCGGCGTGGTCGCGCTGGGCGTTCTCCACCCACATCACGTCGTCGAAGAGCAGGTCGTCGGAGTTGGTGGGGGTGAGCCGCCGGTGCGCGAGACCTGGCGAACACACCAGGACCTTGCGCAGTCTGCCGACCTCGGAGTGGACGCCGAGCGCGGGCTGCGCGGCGCTCTCGTTGCTGGTCACACTGCCTCCTCGAGAAGGACTCACAGGCTGATCCACCCGGCCGCGAGGGCTACGAGACCGAGTACGGCACCCACTACGGAGACGGCCAGGACGACCAGTTCCCCGGGCGAGAACAGCCGCCGGCCCTGTTCGCGGCGGGCCATCACGAACAGGGCGGTCGCCGGGGCGTAGAGGATGAAGGACACCAACAGGAACTTCGGGCCGGCCGCGTACAGCAGGAACGCCGTGTACAGGGTCGCGACGACCGCGCAGGTCAGTTCCCGCCGGGAGGTGCGGCCGCCCTCGGTGCGCGGATCGTCCCGGGTGCCGATCCGCACCGCGAACGCCGCCGCCAGCAGGTACGGGACCAGGGAGAGGGCGCTGGTCAGGTTGAGCGCGAAGTTGAACGCGTCGTCCGAGAAACTGGTGGCGACCAGCACCACCTGGGTGAGCAGCGAGGTCATCAGCAGCGCCGGCACGGGCACGTCCACGGCGTTGGCACGGCGCAGGAAGCGCGGCATGTCGTCGTCCTTGGCCGCGACGAAGAGCACCTCCGCCGCCATCAGCGTCCAGGCCAGGTAGGCGCCCAGCACCGACACGATCAGGCCGACGCTGATGAACACCCGGCCCCAGGTGCCGACGGCCGACTCCAGGACGCCCGCCATGGACGGCTGGCGCAGGCCGGCGATCTCGTCCATCGGCATGATGCCGTACGACACGATGGTGACCGACGCGAAGACGGCGAAGACGCTGAGGAAGCCCAGCACCGTCGCCCGGCCCACGTCGGAGCGGCGTCTGGCGTGCCGGGAGTAGACACTGGCGCCCTCGACGCCGAGGAAGACGAAGACGGTGGCCAGCATGGTGCCGCGCACCTGTGTGAACAGGGAACCGGCGTAGTCGGCGCCGCCGAAGTTGTCGGCGAACACACCCGGTTCGAAGTACACCAGGGCCAGGATGACGAAGAAGACGATGGGGACGAGCTTGGCGACGGTGACGACCTTGTTGATGGCGGTCGCCTCCTTCACACCGCGCCGGATGATCCAGAAGAAGGCCCACAGCCCGAGGGAGGACAGGACGACCGCGAGGGCGGTGTCCCCGTCGCCGAGGGCCGGCCAGACGGAGCCCACGGTCGACATGATGAGGACCCAGTAGGTCACGTTGCCCACACAGGTGCTGGCCCAGTAGCCGAAGGCGGCGAAGAAGCCCAGGTACTCGCCGAAGCCCGCCTTGGCGTACGCGTAGACACCCGCGTCGAGGTCTGGCCGGCGTACGGCCAGGGACTGGAAGACGAAGGCCAGCATCAGCATGCCGGTACCGGCGATCGCCCACGCGATGAGCGCCCCGGCGACGCCGGTCTCCTCGGCGAACCGCCCCGGCAGTGAGAACACACCCGCGCCCACCATCGACCCGACCACCATGGCGGTCAGGGTGAACAACGGCAGCTTGGCGGGGGGCGGGGATGCGCCGTCGGCGCCGGAAGCAGCGGCCTGCGACATGCCGTCCCTCCGGGTGGCTCGGCGACTGGGACCACTGTGCCTCAGGTGGCGGAGGCGGGCATCCCGGCCGGGGAGCCGGTCACTGCGCGGTGCGCAGGTCGGTGCCGCGCCGGGCCAGGCTGAGGACACCCAGGACGATCAGGCCCACACCGAGCAGCTGCGGCACGACCCACCAGTCACCGCGCACGTCCTCGCGGTACAGGACCACGCCGAGCAGCAGGCTGACCGTCGCGTCGCCCAGGGTCAGGGCGGGCTGGGAGGCGACGAGCGGACCGCCCTGCATGGCGTGCTCCAGGAGCAGCACGGCACACACCCCGGCCACGGCGAACCCGTAGGTCTGCCAGGCGGACAGGAAGCCGGTCACGCCGTCGGAGTCCAGGACGCGCATGGAGTCCTTCATCAGACCGGCCGTCAGCGCGTAGCACACCGCGGTGGCCGCGCCGAGGCATCCGGCGCGGGCCTTGCCGACGGGCCGCTTCAGTCCGGCCGCCGCGAGCAGCACGGCCGCCCCGGCACATGCCGCCAGCGCGGGCACCCAGCGGTCCAGCGGCACATCCTCCTCGCCGTGGTCCGGTGCCGCCGAGACCAGCGCGACGCCCAGCCCGACGACCACCGCGCCCACGGCGAGCCACATGGCCTGGGGCAGCTTGCCGCCGGTCATCAGCGAGGCGAGCAGCAGGGCCAGCGGAAGCTCCAGCACGAACAGGGGCTGTACGAGTGACAGGGGCCCCGTCGCCAGTGCCACGGCCTGCCCCACACCGGCCACCACGACGGCCAGCATGCCCCCGAGCCACACGGGCCGCCGGAGCAGGTCGAGGACGAGCCCCGGCCGGAAACCCTGTGACTGCGGCACGCTCAGCGCGGCACGCCGCTGGAGCACGGTGGCCAGCGCGTTGCTGAACGCGGCGACGAGTGCGAAGAGCACCGGCAGCACAAAGCCCATCCACCGATACTCACCCCGAATCCCCCCGGCCGCGCGCCGCACCGCGCCCCGGGGGACGGTGTGCTCAGCTGCCGGCCTGCGCGGACGCTTCCGCGCTCGCGGTCTCCTGCTTCTGCTTCGGCGCGGCGGCGTCGGTGGCGGTGTAGTAGACCGAGGAACCCTGCTTGGTGCGCTGGGCCAGGTTCTTGGCGACGAGCCCTTCGAGGGTGGTGCGCACGACCGTGGTCTTGACGTTGCGCTCGGCGTGGGCCTTGCCCAGCGCCGTGGTGACCTCCGCGGCGGACCGCGGCTCGCTCGCCTCGACGAGGTGGGTCCGCACCAGTTCGACCAGCGTGGGCTGGGTGGTGGCCGGCGCGGGTGCCTTCTTCGCCGCGGGCTTGGCGGCGGCCTTCGTGGCCGCCTTGGTGATGGCCTTGCCGGCCTGCTTGGTGCCGGACTTCGGGCCCTGCTTCGCGGCGGACTTCGCGGCCGGCTTGGCGGCGGGCTTCGTCGCCGACGGCTTGGTGGACTGCTTGACGCCCGGCTTCGGTGCGGCGGCCCGCTTGGGCGCGGTGGCGGCCTTCCTGCCGCGCGAACGCCCGCGGGTGGCCGGCTCGGCGGGGGCGCTGTCGCGCGGCGCGGGCACGGTGGCCGCACCGGTCGCGGGCTCGGGCGCGGCGATGCCGAGCGCCTGCTGCACGCTCACCAGCAGGGCGTGGTCGTGCTGCAGCGCGGCCAACTGCTGCTGGAGCGCGGTGAGCTCCGCGCTGACACGTTCCTGCTCCTTGACGTTGCGCTCCAGGTCGTCGGTGACCTGGACGCTGTACTGCGACGCCAGTTGGGTGGCGGACTGCGTCGTGCTCTCGGACATGAGGGTGACTCTCCTCGATTCGCGGCCGTGAAGGCTCGTGAGGAACGGCGGGACACACAGATAGTACGGACGAACAGCGTCTGTTGTTCCCCTGTTTGCTGCCGGGCCGGTATACCACGTATGGCGGCCGACGTGGTATGTGCCGCCGCAATCTCGTGTGTGTGTTCGGCACACATGGCCCCCGCGCTCACCCGCCCCGGGGCACCTCCACGATCCTTCCGTCCTCGTCGACGGTGTGTGTCTGCCAGTAGGTGTCCCACGCGTCGCCGACGTGCTCGGGCACCTTGCCCTCGGGGTACCGGGTGTAACCCTCGGGCGGTTCCTCGTCGTTGGGCACACATGCGCTGCCGGTGCCGCCGATGGACAGGACCGGGTACTCGCCGCCGCCGCAGGTCGCCTCCTCGACGGAGCAGCCGGTCATGGCCGCCGCGGCGGCCACACAGGCCAGGGCCAGACGAACTCGCTTGCCGGTACGCACGATTGGCTCCCTCGGGTGACTGATGACCCAAGCCTCCCGCGACGGGTGGGACACATCATGAGTACGGATACTCAACCGGATGTGTCCCGCTGCCCGACGCGCGTGACCAGACGGTCCACCCGGCGCGCCGCGGTGCGTGCCTCCCGCTCCGCCCCCGTCACCGCCTTCCGGGCCGTACGGGCCGCTTCCTCGGCGTCCCGCCGTTCCCGCCCGGTCCGGTCGAGGTCCTCGCGTGCCGCGCGCAGTTCGTCCTCCGCGGCCGACAACGCCTCGCGGGCACGGTCGTGTTCCCCGTCCGTCCGCCGCAGCAGTGTCTCGGCGTCCGCCTGCCGGGCCTGTGCGTCCCGCAGTCGTTCCGCGGCCCGCTCCGCCTCCTGTTCGGCGCGGGCGAGGTCCTCCTGCCGTTTGCGGCGCCGCTCGGCGAGTTCGTCCTCGGCCCCGGTGCCGGCCGGTTCCTTCCGGGGCGCCGGTGCGGGTGTCGCGGGTGCGGCCGGGGAGGTGGCCGAGGGGAACTCCGACGGCGGGGCGAGCGCGACCTCCAGGCGGCCGCCGGACCACCGGTCGGCCGCTTCCTGGTCGGCGAGGACCGCGCGCAGGGTGGACTCGACCTCCCGCTGCGCCCCCTGGGACAACCGGTGCCCGGCCTCGTCGGCGAGGTGCGCGGCCTGCCGGGACAGAGCGGTGACGATGCGCCGCCGCTGCGCGGACAGCTCCCTGAGTCCGGCGGCGTCCAGGGTGCGGTGCGCCTCCCGCAGTGACTGCCCCAGCTCCAGGAACCGCCGGCTCTCCTCCGGCTGGGAGCGGGCCAGCAGGTTCGCCGCCCAGGCCGCGAGCGTGGGCCTGCGGGCGGCGTGGATCAGCCGCGCGTCGTCCTTGCGGCCGTCCGTCCGCGCGGCGGCGGCGCGTTCCTCGCGGCGGGAGACGAAGTCGGACGGCGGTGTCGTGTACAGCTCGTCGAGGACCGCCTCGACCGAGCCCGCGTCGGAGGTGCCGGTCTTCCCGCCCTGCCCGCTCCTGCGCCGCATGCTCTTCCGCCTCCTCTCTCGGGGCCCGCGCTCACACCTCCTGTCTACGGTCACCCCGCACGCCCCGCGACCGGAGCGGCACCCCGTTTGCCTAATTGAATTAGGCAAGCGCATAATCGGCGAAGGAAAGCGCGACGCAGCGAGACGCATCACCATCGCCGGAGGCGACATGCACACCACGGACGGCTGGATCACCACGCCCCTCACCGGGGACCTCCTGCGGGGCGCCCTCGACCTGGAGCGCACGGAGCACGGCCTGCTGCCCCACCGGCTCCCCGCCGCGGCCCGCGCCCAGAACACCGACGGACAGCTGGCCATGGCCGAGTCCCAGCCCTCCGGCGTACGCCTCGTGCTGCGCACCCGTGCCACCGCGCTCGAACTGGACACCCTGCCCACCAAGCGGTCCTACGTCGGCGCCCCGCCGCGCCCGGAGGGGATCTACGAACTGCTCGTCGACGGCCGCCCGTCGGGCCGGGGCAGCGTCGCGGGCGGCAACACCCTGACCATCGACATGACCACCGGCACGACGGACGTCGAGCGCGGCCCGGTCGGCACCCTGCGCTTCGCCGACCTGCCCGAGGGCGACAAGGACATCGAGATCTGGCTGCCGCACAACGAGACCACCGAACTCGTCGCCCTGCGCACCGACGCCCCCGTCGAGCCCGCCCCGGACCACGGCCGCAGGGTCTGGCTGCACCACGGCAGCTCGATCAGCCACGGCTCCGACGCCGCGGGCCCCACCACCACCTGGCCGGCGCTCGCCGCCACCCTCGGCGGCGTCGAACTCGTCAACCTCGGACTGGCCGGCAGCGCCCTGCTCGACCCGTTCACCGCGCGCGCCATGCGCGACACCCCGGCCGACCTGATCAGCGTGAAGATCGGCATCAACGTGGTCAACGCCGACCTCATGCGCCTGCGTGCCTTCGGCCCGGCCGTGCACGGCTTCCTCGACACCATCCGCGACGGCCATCCCACCACCCCGCTGCTGGTCGTCTCGCCCATCCTGTGCCCCGTCCACGAGGACACGCCCGGCCCGCTCGCCCCCGACTTCTCCGGCGTCGCCGAGGGACGGATGAGCTGGGTGGCCACGGGCGACCCGGCGGAGCGCGCGAGCGGGAAGCTGACCCTGAACGTCATCCGGGACGAGCTGGCCAGGATCGTGGCGCAGCGGTCCGCCACCGACCCGCACCTGTCCTACCTGGACGGCCGCGACCTCTACGGCGAGGCCGACACCGCCGAACTGCCCCTGCCCGACGGCCTCCACCCGGACGCTGCCACCCACCGCCGCATGGGCGAACGCTTCGCCGAGCTGGTCTTCGCCGACCAGGGCGCCTTCAGCGGCTGACCCCGGTCCCTCACGCCCCGACGACCGCGGCGAAGCGCCGGGCGACCTCGTGCCAGACCGCCTCGGCCGCGGGCTCGTCGCGCTCCGCCCGGCGGGACAGCTCCACCGGGTCAAGTCCGCTCGCCCGGAGCCGCCCGGCGTCCCACGCCCGGACCCGGTCCGCCCCGGCCTCGGGATGGAACTGCACGCCCCACGCCCGCTCACCGACGCGGAACGCCTGGTACGGGCACCGCTCGCTCTCCATCAGCCAGGTGGCGCCGGGCGGCAGGGCGGTGACGGCGTCCTTGTGGTGCTCGACCGCCGTCACCCGAGACGGCAGCCCCCGCAGGAGCGGATCGTCCGCGGCCTCGGACCGCAGGCTCAGCGGCGTGCTCCCGACCTCCGGTTCGCCGTGGTCGCCCCGCACCGTCCCACCCGACACCTGGGCGAGCAGCTGCCCGCCGAGACAGATCCCGAACACGGCGGCACCCCGCTCCACCGCCGCCGCGACCACCGCGCGGGTCGGCGCGAGCCAGGGCGCGCGCTCGTCGTCGTCGGGCAGATAGCCGCCGCCGAGCACCACCACGCCCTCGTGCTCCGCACGCCGGGGGAGTGGCGCACCGGCGTACGCGTGCACCACGTCCAGCGACAGCCCTTCCGCGACCAGCCAGTCACCGAACCGGCCCGGCCCGCCACCGGCATGGTTCTGCACCACGAGCACCCGCGCCATCCACCACCCCCACGCTCCCGCGCCTCACCTGCGCGACATGTACAGACCCAGAGCCTTGTGCAGCACCCTGTTGAGCGGGTAGTCCCACTCGCCGAGGTACTCGACCGCCTGCCCGCCCGCGCCGACCTTGAACCGCACCAGTCCCAGCAGGTGGTTGTCCTCGTCCAGGGTGTCGGTGATGCCGCGGAAGTCGTAGACGGCCGCGCCGCCTTCGTGCGCGTCGCACATCATCCGCCACTGCAGGGCGCTGCTGGGCTGCACCTCGCGCCGGCGGGCGGTGGACGCGCCGTAGGAGTACCAGACGTGTTCCCCGACGGTCAGCATGGTGGCCGCGGCCAGCACCTCCCCGTCGTGATGGGCGAGGTAGAGACGCATGCGGTCGGGGTCCTCGGCCGTCAGTGCGGTCCACATGCGCCGGAAGTAGCCGAGCGGCCGGGGGACGAACCGGTCCCGTTCCGCGGTCTCGACGTACAGCTCGTGGAACGCGCCGAGATCCTCCTGGTCGCCCCGGACCACCTTCACGCCCGCCTTCTCCGCCTTCTTGATGTTGCGGCGCCACTGCTGGTTGAGGCCGTTGTGGACAGCCTCCAGCGACCGCCCCGCGAGCGGCACCTGGCAGACGTAGCGCGGCTGGCCCACCGCGAAGGCGTCCTCGGAGGCCGCTTCGGCGCGCCGCCAGCCCATCCCGCGCAGTCGTTCCGCGATCTCGTCCGCCCCGTCCTCCCGCACCGTGGCCTCCACGTCACCGAGCCGCCGGGCCCCCGGGTCGGCGATCGCGGCCTTCACCGCGTCCGCGCTCCAGCGCCGCGCCACCACCGGGGGACCCATCTTCACCGAGAAGGCGCCCCGCGAGCGCAGATACCCGAGCATCGGCTCCAGCAGGCCCTCCAGGTCCGCGGCGCCCCAGTCGATGACCGGACCCTCGGGCAGGTACGCCAGACAGCGACGCAGCCTCGGCAAGGGCCGCATCAGCACCAGCCCGGCGCCCACGAGAGTGCCGTCCCCGTCGAACCAGCCCAGGCTCTCGGCACGCCAGTCGGGTTTCACGTCGCCCCACGCGGGGGTCTGGAGATGGCTCACGGACGGGCGGGCCGCGACGAAACGCAGGTGTTCCTCGCGACTGATCGCCTTCACATGCCGGCTCATGGGCGGAGCCCCTTCGTTCGACGTCGTTGGGTGGGGGAGACGGCCGACGGGGTCGGTGGGGCCGCCGTCCCCTCCTCACAGGGAATACCGGCGGCGGCCGATCCGCGCGGGCTACCGGCCGTTCGGACCGCCCCGGCACCGGCACACCCGCCGCGCTCCCGCCACCCCACCCGAGTGCCGCGCCCGGCGTGCGCACCGCTCGTCCGTACGCGTTCACTCCTCCTCGATGCCCAGCAGGTTCAGGAACGCCGCGGCAGCCGGGGTGAGGCCCTCCCGGCCCCAGATCACGTACTCGGCGCGGGCCGGCGCGTCCGTGACCTCGATCGTGACCGTCCCGGCCAGGCCCGCCACGTACGTCGGTGGGAGCAGGGCCACGCCGAGGCCCGCACCGACCAGCCGGGCCAGGTAGTCCGCGTTGGTCACCTCGAAGGCGACGTGGCGGGTGAGTCCGGCGGCGGTGAAGGCCAGATCGGACTGCGCCCGGCCGGCGGTCCTCGCCGGAAGGTCCACGAACACCTCCGAGGACAGCCGGCGCAGGTCGACCGAGGTCTCACCGGCGAGGGGATGGTCCGGGGAGACGACGGCGACCAGCCGCTCCCGGGCCATCTCCCGGGCCAGGACGCCCCGGGGGCGGGCGGTGACCGGGATGCCGAGGAAGGCCACTTCGATCTCGCCCTGCCTGACCCGTTCGACGAGGTCGTCGCTCGCTCCCACACTGAGACTGATCCGAGCCTTCGGATGGCGCTGGTGGAAGTCCTTGAGGACGCTCGGAACATCCACGGCGGCGACAGTGGGAATCAGCCCTACCGCGAGGCGTCCGCGAACCTCCCCGACGACCGCCGCGACTTCGGCGGCGGCCCGCTCGGCCGCGTCCAGGCACTGTCGGGCCGCGGGCAGGAAGGCGGCGCCCGCCGGGGTCAACCGGACCCGGCGGCTGGTGCGTTCGAAGAGCCTCGCACCCAATTCCTTCTCCAGACGCGCGATCTGGTGGCTCAGCGCGGACTGGACCACCAGGCAGCGTTGCGCAGCCCGCGTGAAGCTGTTCGTCTCGGCCACGGCGATCACGTACCGCATCTGCTGAAGCTCCATTGATCCATCGTGATTCGAGATGCATCACGTGACAAGCATGTGTTGGACTCATCGATGTGCCAGGCCGGACACTGGTGACACCGCACACGGCAGGACTTCCTCCTCGGGCCAACTCCACTGGACAGCAGTCGGTTTGAGGCCCTGCGGCATGACCGAGAGCCGCGCTTGCGCAGGCCCTCCCCGCCTCTCGCACCCGGGCGCACGCCGCCGAGGCATGTTCTGGCGCGCCCTGGCGCCCGTAGCACCGAAAGGACGAGTGACCGCCATGGCCGCGCCACCGCACACCGGGACCACCGTCGCCGACATCTGGGTGGGCCCCCGCTCCCCCGGGTCGCTTCCCAAGGGGTTCGAGGCACGATGACGAGCACGCAGAGTGGACTCACGGCGGCCCTGACAGGCTTGGCTCCGGCCGTCTGGGGCAGCACCTACCTGATCACCACCGAGTTGCTGCCACCGGACCGGCCGCTCCTGGCGACCACCGTGCGAGCCCTGCCCGGCGGCCTGTTCCTGCTTGCCCTCGGCCGGAGGCTGCCTGTCGGCGTCTGGTGGTGGCGCGCGCTGGTGCTGGGCGTGCTGAACATCGGCGCCTTCAATTACCTGCTCTTCGTCGCGGCCTACCGGCTTCCGGGCGGCATCGCCGCCGTGATCATGTCGGCACAGCCCATGTTCGTCGTGATCCTCGCCGCCTGCTTCCTCGGTGACAGGGTCAGAGGCGTCCACGCCCTGGCCTGTGTGATGGGCACCGGGGGCGTTGTGCTGCTCGTTCTCGAGGGAGGGGCGTCACTCGACACCATCGGAGTGCTCGCCGCGGCCGGCGGAGCCCTGTGCATGGCCTCGGGCATCATCCTGACCAAACGGTGGGGCCGGCCGGAGGGTGTCGGCCTGCTCACGTTCACCGGGTGGCAACTCACGGCGGGCGGCCTGGTCCTGCTGCCCTGCTGGCTGTCGCTGGAAGACCCGCCCGACCGTTTCACCGGATCCAATGTCATCGGGTTCGCCCACCTCGTCGTCTTCGGCGCGGTCCTGAGCTACATCGTCTGGTTCCGCGGCGTCGAGCGCCTGCCGGCCGTGGCGGTCTCCTTCCTCGCGCTGGGCAGCCCGGTCGTGGCGACCCTGCTGGGCTACCTCGTCATGGAGCAGACACTCTCCGCCCGCCAGATCGCCGGCATGGCCGTCGTCTTCCTGGCGGTCGTGCTCGGCAGGCCGCGCCCGCCCGAACCGGAGTCCGAGCTGACTCCCTCGGCTCCGTCCCGTACCCCCGACCCACACCTCCCCGCGCCATGACCTCCCCGTTGGGCCCGGTCTCCATGAGGCATGCGCGCACCACGCCCGACCACATCCGGAGAGATGACATGACCCTTCAAGAAGACACAAGCGCCTCCGCCGCGTCACAGAAGCAGGCGTCCCCGACTCGGGGCTGGCTGGGCGTGGCCGCCATCACCGCCAGTCTGTTCGTCTTCCTCACCACCGAACTGATGCCGATCGGCCTGCTCACTCCGCTCAGCGAAAGCCTCGAGATCTCCGTGGGCGTGGCCGGCCTCATGGTCACGGCGCAGGGTGTCGCGGCCGGTCTCGGCGTGCCGTTCATCGTGGCCTGGACCCGGCGCGTCAACCGGCGCCGGCTCCTGACCACGCTGCTGGCCGTCCTCGCTGGCGGCAACCTGATCACCTCGATCGCCCCGAACTACCCACTGATCCTGGGCACCCGCCTGATCATGGGCTTCGCCAGCGGCGTCTTCTGGGCCATCGGCGTCAGCATGGCCATGCGCATCGTCCCCGAGAAGCACGCCAACCGGGCCGCCGCCGTCGTGATGTCCGGCATCTCGATCGCCACCGTCGTCGGCATCCCGCTCGGCACCCTGCTGGAGAGCGCCGGCGACTGGCGCACCACGTTCCTCATCTGGGCCGGCTTCAGCGCCCTGGCGTTCCTGGCGGTCGCCGCCACTGTCCCTTCCCTCCCGTCGGCCAACGCGGTCCCGGTCCGCGAGGTCTTCGGGCTGCCCATCAGGAACGTACCGCTGCGCGCGGTCCTGTGCATGGTCGTCCTCTTCGTCCTCGGTCACTTCGGTGCCTACACCTTCGTCCGCCCCTACCTGGAGCAGAGCGCCTCCGCCACCGCCGGCTTCATCACCGTCGTCCTCATCGTCTTCGGCATCGGCGGCGCGATCGGCAACTTCATCGGCGGCCAGACCGTCGGCAAGAGCCTGCGGGGCAGCTTCGTCGTGGGCGGCCTGATCCTGGTTGCCGCACTCGTCATGCTGCTGGCCGTCGGCTCGAACGACATCGGCGTGATCGCCGCCATGATCCTCTGGGGCCTCGCCTTCGGCGTCGTCCAGCTCAGCCAGATCAACATGACGCTGGCGGCGGCTCCCGAGACCTTCGAGGCCGCGATGTCGCTCAACACCATGGCCTACAACACCTGCATCGCCTTGGGCGCACTCATCGGCGGGCTGTTCGCCGACCACGTGGGCGTCTCCGGCGTCGTCTGGTTCGGCATCGTCCTGATGGCACTCGCCGTGACCCTCCAGGCCCTCGTCGGCCGCCGGCCCGCACCCACCAGCTGACCCCTCCCGACCGGCACGCCCCAACACCGTGTCCCGACGATCTCTGTCTGCCGGTGGCAGGGACGCCGGACTGCCCAGAGACTGTTCGGAAGGGGGTCTGTGCTAGCTCACCCCCACCCGGACGGTGCGGGACAGGAAGGAGCGAATGGCCATGGCACGGGCGATCTGGACCGGTGTGATCACGTTCGGGCTGGTCTCCGTGCCCGTCGGTCTCTTCACCGCGACCGAGGACCACACGGTCCACTTCCACCAGTTGCAGCGCGGCACCTCGGACCGGATCCGCAACCGGCGGGTCAACGAGCGCACCGGCGACGAGGTCGACGCCGCCGACATCGTCAAGGGATTCGAGGTGAGCGACGGCGAGTACGTCGTCGTGGAGCCCGGCGAACTCGACGAGATCGCGCCGGGCCGCTCCCGCACCCTGGAGATCACCGACTTCGTCGACCTGGACCGGATCGAGCCGGTGTACTTCGGCCGCACCTACTACGTCGCCCCGCGCGGTGAGGCATACCTCAAGGTCTACGAGTTGCTGCGCACCGCCCTCGCCGAGACGGGCAAGGCCGGCGTCGCCACCTTCGTGATGCGCAACCGGCAGTACCTCACCGCGCTCCGGGCCGAGGACCGGGTCCTGCTGCTCCAGACGCTGCACTGGGCCGACGAGGTCCGCGACCCGGTCGAGGAACTGCCCGAGCTGCCGACGGGCCGGGTGGGCCGCGGCAAGGAACTGGACATGGCGCTGCGGCTGGTCGACGCCCTCAGCGGCCCCTGGGACCCGGCCCGCTACCACGACACGTACCAGGAGAAGGTCCGCGAGCTGGTCCGGGCCAAGGCCGAGGGCGAGGAGATCGCCGTCGCGGAGGAGGCACCGCGGGCCACCGACGTCGTCGACCTGATGGACGTACTGCGGGGCAGCCTGGAACAGGCGGGGGGCGCGGGCGGCAAGCGGCAGTCCGCACCGCGGAAGAAGGCCGCCGCCCCCTCGCGCGGGGCCCGGCCCAAGCGGTCCGAACTGCGGGAGCTGAGCAAGGCCGAGCTGTACCAGCGGGCCACCGAACAGGACATCGCCGGACGCTCGAAGATGAGCCGGGGCCAGCTCGTCGACGCGCTCACCGGTGCCGGCGGCCGCCGCAAGAAGAAGAGCGCCGCCTGAGCGGGAGACCCGGCTCAGGCGGCGCACCGCCGATCAGATGCTCAGGTGGTGCTGAGCATGCCCTCCCGCAGGCGGCCCAGCAGACGCGAGATCAGCCGGGACACGTGCATCTGCGAGACGCCGAGCCGCTCGCCGATGTCCTTCTGGGTGAGCTCCTCGACGAACCGCCAGTGGATGATCTGCCGGTCGCGCTCGTCCAGCTGGGCGATCATCGGGGCGAGGGCGTGGAAGTCGTCCACGAGCGCCAGCGCGGCGTCGTCGGTGCCGATGAAGTCCGCGAGCGCCGACTCGCCGTCCTCGCTGCCGTTGATGGCCGCGTCCAGGGAGGCGGAGTTGTAGCCGTTGGCCGCCAGGCGGGCCTCGACGACCTCGTCCTCGGGCAGGCTCATCAGCTCGGAGAGCTCCTGCGTGGTGGGGTTGCGGCCCAGACGGCTGCGCAGCTCCTCGGTGGCCCGCGCCAGCTGGACGCGCGCCTCCTGGAGACGCCGCGGGACGTGCACGGCCCACGAGGTGTCCCGGAAGAACCGCTTGATCTCCCCGACGATGTACGGCACGGCGAACGAGGTGAACTCGACCTCACGGGTGAGTTCGAACCGGTCGATCGCCTTGATCAGGCCGATCATGCCGACCTGGACGATGTCCTCCATCTCCTCCGGGCCGCGGCTGCGGAACCGGCCGGCCGCGAAGCGGACGAGGGACATGTTCATCTCGATCAGGGTGTTGCGGGCGTACTGGTATTCGGGCGTCCCCTCCTCCAGCACCGTGAGCTGCTCGAAGAACAGCTTCGACAACTCCCGCGCGTCCTTGGGCGCCACCTTGGACGGATCCGTGATCTCCGGCATGTCCGTGGTGGTGTGCGTCGCCTGTGCGGTCGTCGTCGCCATGATGTGCCCTCCCTGTCGATCGGCCCCCGTCGTCGTCACCCTGTCGGCCGACGAAGGACCGCCTACCCCGGGTCACGCGCCGCACACCCCTCGATTTTCGCCGGTGCCTTACGGGCAGTGGGCCGGTGGGGCGACAGGGGCGCGACAGACGCGTGAAGCGGGGAACTAGACAGGGAGCGCGTTCTCGGAAGGGGAGAGGGCATGTTTGAAGCCGAAAACATTCGTGACTGGCGCGGCCAGGACGTCGTCGACCACGACGGCCGCAAGATCGGGACTCTGGAGTCCGTCTACTTCGACACGCTGACCGACCGCCCCGCGTTCGCGACGGTCACGGTCGGCCTGCCGACCCGGCGTCGTCTCGTCTTCGTGCCGGTGGACAAGGCCACCGTCGGACCGGGCTATGTGAAGGTGACCTACGACAAGTCGCTGGTCAAGGACGCCCCGGGGATCGATCCGGACGGTGAGCTCGCGGCCGAGGAGGAGGGCGCGGTCTTCGAGCACTACAAGCTGCCGTACGAGCAGGGCAGCCGCGGCGAACGGCGGCTCGGCCGGCGCTGAACCGTCCGGGCCGAGCCGCCCGCGGGGGCGGCCGGGCGCCGATGACGGCGGGCCCGGCGCGCCCCGCGTCCGACGGGGCCGGCCGTCAGCCGATCTCGGCGCCGCGGGCCGCCGCCTCCGTCTCCGACTCCGCGCTGCCCGTCGCCAGGGTGCCTCCGGCGCTCTCCAGGTGGGCCCGGACGAACCACTGGAACTGCTCCAGGTCCCGGAGCTGGCCGATCAGGAGGTCCTCCGTGGCGGTGTCGATCTTGCCAGCCTCCTCCACGGCCGCGCGCATGCCCTCCACCACGCCGGTGTAGACCAGGTCGAGCGCACCGAGGTGCGCGATCGCGTCGGCCCGGCCGATGGAGTAGTCGTCCCACTTCCGCTCCGACACCAGGGCCCCGGGCGTGCCCTGTGCCACACCGCCGAGCGCGGCGATGCGCTCCGCGACGTCGTCGGCCATGTCGCGTACCTGGTCGACCTGCGGGTCGATCATCTCGTGCACGGCGATGAAGTGCGGCCCGACGACGTTCCAGTGCACGTGCTTGAGGGTCAGGTGCAGATCGTTGAGGGCGTGCAGGCGCAGTCGCAGCACACCGATCAGCCGTCCGGCGGCCTCGCGCTCGATGCCGGGGACCGTGTACTTCGGGGTCAGGTCGTGCGTCATGGCGGACCTCAGCTCCTCATGTGTGTCGTACGTCGTTGCTCGTGCACGAATGCCCCGTATCGGGACCCTCAGACATCCGCGGGCCAGGTCGGTGACCATGGGTGCCGTAACGGGGCCTGCGAGGTCAGGACGGCGGGGCGGGCACGGGCAGCGCGGCGAGGGCGCGCGCGGCGTGCACGAGGTTGGACGCCATGGCCCGGCCGGTGGAGAGCGCCCAGTCGTGGCCGCGCTCGTCGTCGAGGAAGTCGGGTCCGGGCCCGGGGCCGAGGTGCCAGTAGGTCCAGGCCTGTCCCGGGATGGTGTAGCCGATGTCCGCGAGTCCGCCGCTGATCTCGCTGATGACGTGGTGCGCGCCGTCCTCGTTGCCGGTCACCAGGACACCGGCGACGCGGTTGTAGGCGACGGGGCGGTCCTCGTCGTCGGTCTCGCTCATCATGGCGCCCATCCGTTCGAGGACCCGCTGGGCCACGGAGGACGGACGGCCGAGCCAGGTGGGCGACCCGATGATCAGGATCTGGGAGGCCAGGAGCTTCTCGTGCACCTGGGGCCAGTCGTCGCCGTCGCCCATGTCGGTCTCGACGCCCGGTCTCAGGTTCAGGTCGACGGCCCGGACGACGTCCACCTCGGCTCCGTGGCCCTTCAGGGCCGCGATGACCGTGGAGGCGAGGGCCTCGGTGTTGGACGGCGCGGGGGAGGGCTTCAGGGTGCAGTTGATGACGAGTGCGCGCATGCCCGTCCTTGTTCCCCGGTCGACGGAGGCCGACCGGGGAAGTGCGGGGCCGTTCACCCGGAAGGCCCCGCGGCTGTCCGGCGGACCGGTCAGGGCAGGGCGACGCCGTCCAGCTTGCCCTGCTTGGCGTCGTCGACCAGCGACGAGAACTGGTCGGCGCTCATCTGCACGCGCTGGCCGAAGTCGTCGGTCAGAACGATCCGCCGCTCCGCCGGTGCGTGCGGGTCGACGAACAACTGGGGACAGCCGCAGTCGCAGTTGCCGCAGAACGTCGCGACGGGCTCCAGGCCGTGAGGCTCGGTCATGTAGGTGCGCCTTCCGTGGGAGACGGGTGACCGCGCGGGTGTCCGGGGCGGCGGTCTCGGGGGCCCGCCTGGGTGATACCCCGTGCGATCCCTGCGAACGCGCACCGGCGCCCCGCACCGAGGCACGCCGGACGGCGCCCGGTGCGCCGGTGCACCCCGCGTCCGCTCCCACCGCACCGGCTCGGCGAGGCCGGCGGGGAACCAGGCGGGTACTGCGTCCGACCGCGCGCACGCACGCGAGCCGGCCGCACGCGCGCGAGGGGGAGTTATCGTCGGCCGTATGGCTGACGAGTGCTTCCGGCATCCGCGGCTCGCCGCCGTCCACGACGCGCTGGACACCGATCGCGGCGACCTGGACGCGTACCTGCGCATGGCCGGCGAGTTCGGCGCCCGGCGCGTGCTGGACATCGGCTGCGGTACGGGGGTGTTCGCCCTGCTGCTGGCCGACCGGGGCATCGAGGTGGTCGGCGTGGACCCCGCCGCGGCCTCCCTCGCCGTGGCCCGTGGCAAGCCGGGCGCCGCCCGGGTGCGCTGGATCGAGGGGGACGCGGCCTCGCTGCCCCCGCTGCGGACGGACCTGGCGACCATGACGGCCAACGTCGCCCAGGCGATCACCGGGCCAGAGGCGTGGCAGGGGACACTCCGCGGGGCGTACGAGGCCCTGCGGCCCGGCGGGCACCTGGTGTTCGAGACCCGCGACCCGGCCCGGCGCGCCTGGGAGGAGTGGGACCGCGAGCACACGCACCGGGTCGTGGAGATCCCCGGCGCCGGTGCGGTGGAGAGCTGGTGCGACCTGCTGGACGTGAGCGGCCCGCTGGTCACCTTCCGCTGGACCTACGTCTTCACCGCGGACGGCGGAGTGCTGACCTCCGAATCGACGCTGCGCTTCCGCGACCGGGCCGAGGTGGAGGCCGACCTGACCGGACGGGGCTTCGAGGTCCGGGAGGTGCGCGACGCCCCCGACCGCCGGGGCCGCGAACTCGTCTTCGTGGCACGACGCGCGTAGCGCACCCGCAGGAGGTGCACCGGCGCGTGGGGGGCGCATATCGGAGCCGAGTGAGCCCTGTACGCGCCCCGTCGGCGGTACGGACAATCACAGTGGCCGTGATCACGCGGCGGGGGGACGCCTCGTCGCCCCACCGCCGACTGCCGGGAAAGCAGGTCGATCAGCATGCACTTGCGTCTGCCCACGTCCGTGTCCGAGGCACAGGAGTGCATGGCGGAGGGAGCGGTGCCCGTCGGCGGCGCCACGCTCGTGTGGGCCGCCTGGCAACGCGACGGCTTCCCCGAACTGGCCATGTCCCTGCGCGAGCTGCCGGAGGCGACCGTCCTCGAACCCGAGGCGCTGGGCGCGGCCGTACTGCTGCACCGCATCGACGAGCGGGTACCGGAGGTGCTGCGCCGGGCGGCGGGCTCGGTGGGCACCGGAGCCGTGCGCCGCGCGGCGACGGTCGGCGGCAACCTCGTGGGCAGCACCCTGCGTTGCCTGCTGCCCGCGGCCCTCGTGCTGGACGCCCGCGCCACCGTGCTCGGCTCCGACGGGACCTACGAGACCGACCTGGCCGAGGTGCTGGCCAAGCGGCACCTGCTGCTCGGTCTGCGCTGGCGCACCCCGACGGCCAGTGGCTACCGCAAGGAGCCCGCCGCGGCGGGCGGGCCGCCGCCGCTGGTGGTCGCCACGGCCGTGCACACCGAAGACGACGGCCGGCCCCGGCTGCGGGTCGCCGTCCGGGACGGCTACGAAGTGGTCGGTGGCAGCACCGCGTGCGAAGGGGGCGCCGACGAGGCCGTCGACGCCCTGGAGAGTACGGATCTCGGCGGACTGCCGCCCGCTGCCCGGGACGTGATGCGCGAGCAGGTCACCGGCATCCTGGAACCCCACGCCGGCCGCTGAGACCGCGACCGGCGCCCGACGGCCGGTCCCCGTCAGCCCTTGGCCAGGGCCTTGACGCGGTCCAGCGATCCGTTGAACTTGTTGTGGTCCCCGACGGTCTTTCCGGTGGAGGTGTACTGCCACATCGTGTGGAAGTCCCAGCCGGCCGGCAGGGCCCCCACGGACGAGGCGTACCGGGCGACCCAGAGGGGGTTCTTCGCGCCGAAGGCGCTGGAGTTGCCGGTGCACTGCGTCCACCAGTTGGTGGAGGTGTAGATGGCGGCCTCGCGCCCGGTACGCGCCTTGTACCGGTCCACGAAGCTCTTGATCCAGCTCACCATCTGGGTCTTGGTCTTGCCGTAGCAGGTGGCCCCGTACGGGTTGTACTCGATGTCGAGGACGCCCGGCAGGGTCTTGCCGTCCTTCGACCAGGCGCCGCCGTGGTCGACGAAGTAGTCGGCCTGGGCCTTGCCGCCGGAGGTGTCCGGGGTCGCGAAGTGGTACGCACCGCGGATCATGCCGGTGTCGTAGGAGCCGCCGTACTGCTGGGCGAAGTACGGGTTGCGGTAGGAGGTCCCCTCGGTGGCCTTCACATAGGCCCACTTGACCCCGCTCTTCCACAGGGTCGACCAGGCGACGTTGCCCTGGTGGCTGGAGACGTCCACGCCCTCGATCTGACTGGCGCGGGTTCCGGCGGGCCGCCCCTGGACACCTTCGTGGGCGAGGACACCCCGTCCCATGTAGGCGGTACCGCGGACGGGCGACCCGGCGTCTCCGGCGGTCGCGGGGACCGCCGACAGGGTCAGCAGGAGTGACTGGGAGGCGAGGAGCACGCCTGTCGTGAGCAGGCGTGAGTGGCTTGAAGCCACGGCTATGGGTCTGCGCATGGCACCCATACGATCCGCTGTCGCGCCCCACCGCATCCCACAGTCACCCAGATGGTGTCGCCGCGTCCGGGCCCGGCCCGTCCGGCGACCGCGCGAGCGGGCCACTGGCCGGGTGCGAACGCCCGTATCACATTGGTGCTTTCGATCGGCGGGATGCGCGGGAAGTTCGCTCCTCGGTGGGGTTCCCGGCGGGTCGGGCATACGTGTCCGTGACGCTGACTAGCATGAGCCGGAAGCCCACCGGAGTGATCAACAGGAACCCGGTGGCACGGCTCCGCCCCGCGGGCCGACCCATGTCGATCGGCCCTTCCCCGCTCTCAAGGACCAGAGGGACCGCGGAATGTCAGTGTCTGCACCCCCCACCCC
>NZ_QHJH01000210.1 GCF_003947455.1 Streptomyces sp. WAC 04229
CCCGCGTCCCCTCCGGCAACTCCTCGTCCCGCAACGGATCGAAGACGACGACGTCGGCCCCCGCCGCCGCGAGCAGTTCGGCATGCTCGGCGTAGGAAAAGGTGAACGCGGCCCCACCCGCGACGGCGACCCGGGGCTTCTCCAGCCGCGGCGAGGGCGAAGAACGCACCACCTCACCCGCGTCCCAGGCCGCACCGGACAACCCCCCGGCCCCCCGGGCCAACGCCACCAGCCCCTCCAGGTCGCACCCGTCGGAGACCAGCGCCGCCATCGCCCCGACGGCGTCGACCGCCGCCGCGCCCCGCTCGGCGACCGGCACCAGCCCCAGATGCCGCGACGGCGTCTCCACCGGCGCGGCCCGCCGCAACGCCCCCAGCACCGGCACCCCGACGGAGTCCAACGCCTCCCGCAGCATCACCTCGTGCCGGTCCGACCCGACCTTGTTCAGGATCACGCCCCCGACCCGCACGTCCGGATCGAAGGACACGAACCCGTGCACCAGCGCCGCCACCGACCGCGACTGCGCCGACGCGTCCACGACCAGCACCACGGGCGCCCGCAGCAGCTTGGCCACGTGGGCGGTGGAGGCGAGTTCGCCTTCCCCGGCCGCCCCGTCGTACAGCCCCATCACGCCCTCGATCACGGCGATGTCGCAGCCGCGCGCCCCGTGCAGGAACAGCGGCTCCACCAGCTCGGGCCCGCACAGGTAGGCGTCGAGGTTGCGTCCCGTCCGCCCGGTGGCCAGCGCGTGGTACCCCGGGTCGATGTAGTCGGGCCCGACCTTGTGCGGGGACACGGCGAGCCCCCGCGCGGCGAGCGCGGCCATCAGCCCGGTGGCCACGGTGGTCTTGCCGCTGCCCGAGGAGGGCGCGGCCACGACCAGCCTGGGGACGGAGGCCGGGGTGGAGGCGGTCACCACTCGATGCCCCTCTGCCCCTTCTGGCCGGTGTCCATCGGGTGCTTCACCTTGGACATGTCGGTGACCAGGTCGGCGAAGTCCACCAGCTGCTGCGGCGCGTTCCGCCCGGTGATCACGACGTGCTGGGTGCCGGGCCGGTCGCGCAGCACGGACACGACCTCGTCGGTGTCGATCCACCCCCAGTGCAGCGGGTAGGCGAACTCGTCCAGCACGTACAGCTTGTACGTCTCGGCGGCGAGGTCGCGCTTGACCTGCTCCCAGCCCTCCCGGGCCTTCTCCTCGTTGTCCTGCTGCTGGTCGCGCTGGACCCAGGACCACCCCTCGCCCATCTTGTGCCAGTCGACGGTGCCGCCCTCACCGGATGCGCCGAGCACCCGCAGGGCGTTCTCCTCGCCGACCTTCCACTTGGCGGACTTGACGAACTGGAACACCCCGACGGGCCATCCCTGGTTCCAGGCGCGCAGCGCCAGCCCGAAGGCGGCGGTGGACTTGCCCTTCCCGATCCCCGTGTGCACGAAGACCAGCGGCCGGTTGCGCCGCTGCCGGGTCGTCAGTCCGTCGTCCGGTACGACACTCGGCTGTCCCTTGGGCACTACGCGGCCCTCCTTGTTCCGGTATCCCGCACATCCTTGACCAGCCCCGCGATCGAGTCCGCCCGCAACTCGTCGAGGGTCACCGCCGTACCGCCCAGCTCACCCGCGAGCCGCCCGGCGAGCCCCAGCCGGATCGGCCCCGACTCGCAGTCCACGACCACGGAGGCGGTGCCCTCGGCCGCGAACAGCCGCGCCGCGCGTCCCGCCAGCGCCACCGGCTCCACACCCCCCGTGGCCCGCCCGTCCGTCACCACCACGACCAGCGCCCGGCGTGCCGGGTCCCGCAGCCGCTCCACCCGCAGCACCTCGTGCGCCTTGAGCAGCCCGGCCGCGAGCGGCGTGCCCCCGCCGGTCGGCAGCGACTCCAGACGGGCCGCCGCCGCGTCCACCGACGACGTCGGCGGCAGCGCCACGTCGGCGGCCGAACCCCGGAAGGTCACCAGACCCACCTTGTCCCGCCGCTGATAGGCGTCCAGCAGCAGCGACAGCACGGCGCCCTTCACGGCGCTCATCCGCTGCCGCGCCGCCATCGACCCGGAGGCGTCCACGACGAACAGCACCAGGTTGCCCTCCCGCCCCTCGCGGGTGGCCTGCCGCAGGTCGTCCCGGCGTACCACCAGACCGCGCCCCGCCCGGCCGCGCTCCCGCTGGTGCGGAGCCGCCGCCTGAACGGTCGCCGCCAGGTGCAGCTTGGTCAGCGCGCCCCGCGGCCTGCGGGCGCCGGTGGTCCGCCCGTGCTCGGTCCGGGCCCGGGAGCGCCGCCCGGCGGCCCCCTCGCCGAGTCCGGGCACGCTCAGCACCTTGGTCCGGAACGGCTCGGCGGCCCGTACGGCGGACCGCTCCCCGGCGCCGCCCCGGCCGGGTGCCGGCCCCGGTTCGTCACCGGTACCGGCCTCGGGCGGGACGGCCGTGTCGTCCGCACCGGGCTGCGGCCCCTCCTCGGGCGGTCGTCCACCGCCACCACCGGGACCCTCGGGCCCGGGGTCGGGATCCGGGTCAGGATCGGGGTCGTCGTCTCCCTGGTCGCCGAACTCCTCCAGCGTCTCGTCGAGCTTGTCCTCGTCGAGGCCGGGCGCGTCGAAGGGGTTGCGCCGCCGCCGGTGCGGCAGCGCCAGCAACGCCGCCTGGCGGACGTCCTCCGCCAGGACGTCGGTCCGCCCGGCCCAGGCCGCCAGCGCGGTCGCGGTCCGGGCCATCACGATGTCGGCCCGCATGCCGTCCACCTCGAAGGCGGCGCAGGTCGCCGCGATCTGCCGCAGCGCCGCGTCGCCGAGCGTCACCGACGGCAGCAGCTCCCGGGCCGCCACGATCCGCGCCCGTACGGCGGCCTCCTCGTCCGCCCAGCGGGCCACGAAGCCGGCCGGGTCGTCGTCGTGCGCGAGCCGGCGCCGCACCACCTCCACCCGCTGGTCGGGTTCGCGCGAGGCGGAGACCTCCACCGTCAGCCCGAACCGGTCCAGCAACTGCGGGCGCAGCTCGCCCTCTTCGGGGTTCATGGTGCCGACCAGCAGGAACTTCGAGGCGTGCCGCACCGACACGCCCTCGCGCTCGACGTACGAGGCGCCCATCGCGGCGGCGTCGAGGAGCAGGTCCACCAGGTGGTCGTGGAGGAGGTTGACCTCGTCCACGTACAGGATCCCGCGGTGTGCGTCGGCCAGCAGCCCGGGTTCGAAGGCCTTCACGCCCTCCGCGAGCGCCCGCTCGATGTCGAGGGCGCCGACGAGCCGGTCCTCGGAGGCGCCGACGGGCAGTTCGACCATCCGAGAGGGGCGCTCGGTGGCCGTCCCGGGCTCGTGCGGACCGTCGGGGCAGCCCGGGTCGGGCGACCCCGGGGAGCAGGAGAAGCGGCAGCCCGGGACCACCGCCACGGCCGGCAGCAGCGCCGACAGCGCGCGGACGGCCGTCGACTTGGCGGTGCCCTTCTCGCCGCGCACCAGCACGCCGCCGACCGCCGGGGAGACGGCGTTCAGCAGCAGCGCGAGCCGCAGGTCGTCCTGGCCGACGACGGCCGTGAACGGGAACGGGGTACTGGTCACTTGTTGTCGTCCTCCACGTCGCGCGGGTCGCGCTCGTCGGGTGCGTCGCGTTCGGGTTCCCTCGGGGTCATGCGGGCGCCCCCGGTGGCACGAAGGGCAGCCCGGGCGGCGCGCCGGACTCGATGAGCCGCCACAGCGCGTCGGTGTCCGCGTGCTGTTCGATCAGGTCGCCGAGCCGGTCGAGCTGCTCCTCGCGCAGCGCGGCGAACGAGGTGTCGGGGGCCGGCACGAACCGGCGGCCCGCGGCGGCGGCCACCTCGCGCAGGAACGCCCGCCGGAAGCCGTCCGACTCCAGCGAGCCGTGCCAGTGCGTGCCCCAGGTCTGGCCGACCCGGCAGCCGTCCAGGAAGGGGGCTCCGCCCAGGACTTCGGCGACACCGTGGTGGATCTCGTACCCCTCGACGCGCTCACCGAGGGCCTCGCCCACCGGGCGCGTCAGGGTCTTCTCGCGGGCGAACCGCACCCGCACGGGCAGCAGTCCGAGCCCGTCGACGTGCCCGGCGCGCGACTCGACGTCGTCCTCGATGTGCTCGCCGAGGAGCTGGAACCCGCCGCACACGCCGAGCACGGGCCGGCCCTCGGCCACCCGGCGCGCGATGCCCTCCGCCAGCCCCCGCTCGCGCAGCCACTCCAGCGCCCGGACCGTCCCGCGCGTCCCCGGCACGATCACCAGGTCGGCGTCGGCCAGTTCCTCGGGCCGGTCCACGAACCGCACCACCACGCCCGGTTCGGCGGCCAGCGCGTCCACGTCCGTGAAGTTGGACATCAGCGGGACCGCGCAGACGGCGACCCGCAGCACGTCCTCGCCGACCGGCGGCGCGACCACGGACTCCCGCACCGTGCCGCGCAGCGAGACCCGCAGCCCGTCCTCCTCGTCGATGCCGAGCCCGTGCCGGAAGGGCAGCACCCCGTACGTCCGCCGCCCGGTCAGCCCGTGCAGCATGTCGAGGCCGGGCTCCAGGAGCGACACGTCGCCGCGGAACTTGTTGACGAGGAACCCGGCGACCAGCGCCTGGTCCTCGGGCGAGAGCAGCGCCACCGTGCCGAAGAAGGAGGCGAAGACGCCCCCGCGGTCGATGTCGCCGACGATCAGCACGGGCAGTCCGGCGCCCCGCGCGATCCCCATGTTCACGATGTCGGTGCGGCGCAGGTTGATCTCGGCCGGGCTGCCCGCGCCCTCGCAGATCACCGCGTCGTAGGTGCCGCGCAGCTCGGCCAGCGAGTCGAGCACCGTGCCGAGCAGCCGCTCCTGGCGCCCGCCGTGGTAGCCGCGGGCGGTCATCTCGCCGACCGGCCTGCCGAGCAGCACCACCTGGCTGCTGCGCTCACCGCCGGGCTTGAGCAGCACCGGGTTCATCAGCGCGGTCGGCTCCACCCGGCAGGCCTGGGCCTGCATGGCCTGGGCCCGCCCGATCTCCGCGCCCTCGCGCGTCACGAAGGAGTTGAGCGACATGTTCTGCGCCTTGAAGGGCGCGACCTTCACGCCCTGGCGCACCAGCCAGCGGCAGATCCCCGCCGTGACGACGCTCTTGCCGGCGTCCGAGGTGGTGCCGGCGACGAGGAGTCCACCGTTCATGACGTACGTCCCTTCCTGACGGCCCCGCGCACCAGCAGCCGGGCGCCGGCGCACACGCCGAGCGCCAGCCAGCCCACGCGCCGGGAGAGCCGTGCGGCCCGTTCGATGTCGCCGGAACCGGCCCGGACGGCGCGCCCCGCCGCCCCGTTGAGCACGGGCCGGTGCTCGACCCGCCCGGCGTAGGAGAGCGTCCCGCCGAGCCGCACCCCGAGGGCGCCCGCGAACGACGCCTCCACGGGACCGGCGTTGGGGCTCGGGTGGAGTCCGGCGTCCGCGCGCCAGGCCCGTGCGGCGCCCCGTGGGTCGCCGCCGGCCACGGTGGTCAGCAGGGCGGTCAGCCGGGCGCCCGGCCAGCCCGCGAGGTCGTCGAGACGGGCCGAGGCCCAGCCGTACCGCAGGTAGCGGGGCGACTTGTGGCCGACCATGGCGTCCAGGGTGTTCACCGCCCGGAAGCCGAGCAGTCCCGGCACTCCGCCGACGGCACCCCACACCAGGGCGCCCACCACCGCGTCCGAGGTGTTCTCGGCGACCGACTCCACGACCGCCCGCGCGATCCCGTCGGCGTCCAGCGACTGCGGGTCCCGCCCGCACAGGTGCGGCAGCCGCGCCCGGGCCGCCTCGACGTCCCCGGCCTCCAGCGCCCGGCCGATGACGAGCGCCTCGCGCGCCAGCGACGTACCGCCGACCACGGCCCAGGTGGCCGCGCCGGTCAGCGCGACCGAGGCGGCGGGGGAGCGGCGTACGGCGTGCGCGGCGGCCGAGCCCAGGGCGGTGGCGCCACCGGCGCACACCAGGGTGTGCAGCGCGCCCCAGCCTCGGTGGTCACGCCACAGCACCCGTTCCACGGCACCGGCGGCGCGGCCGAACGCGGCGACCGGATGTCCGCGGCGCGGGTCGCCGAGGAGGAGGTCACCGAGCAGGCCGGCGGCGGCGCCGTACGCGAAGACGCGTCCGGCACGCACGGCTTCAGCCGGTCACACGGGCAGGGAGGCACCTGGTACTGAACGTCGATCGGCAGCCGGGCATCGCGTCGCGTCCTCACTCAGGGTGTCCACGCCCTGGTTCGAAGAGTCCGGCGGTGAGAGTTCCTGGCTGCCGGGGTCTGCTCCCCGGTCACAGTGGCGGGACCGCGCCGGAATCGCACCGGGCTTCCTCTCCTGCCGCCGTAGATGGCCCCGGAAGTCCACCACGGCGCGAGAACACCCGTCAACCTGGCGTTGACCTGCGGCGGGGGAGTGTGCGAAGCCCCACACACGGGTGGTGTGCGCCGGTACACGAAGGGCGGGGCGCGCGACGGTCCGTGTCCGTCACGCGCCCCGCCCCGAGGTGTGCCGTGGGTCAGGCGACGATCAGATAGATGCCGTACGCCACCGCCGCCGCGCAGGCCGCGAAGCAGGCGTACGCGCCGGTGACCGCGAGGGCCGCGGAGCCGCCCTCGGCGGTGGCCCGCTCCTGGCGGGTGAGTCCGACGATGCCGAGGGTGAACAGGCCCACCAGGGCCACGGTGGCCACGAGGCTGACGCCGAAGACGGAGCCCAGTGCTGCCCAGTCGATGCTCATGGGGGTTCGCTTCCTTCGTACCCGGGACGCGGGCTCAGACGGTGGTGGCGGCCGACGCGGGCCTGGCCTCGGACGGGTCGGCCGGCAGCTCCTCGGCCAGGTGCGCCGGGGGCGGGGAGACGGCGGCCATCGCCGTGGTGACCACGCCGGCCGACTCGGGCTCGTGGGGGTCGACGACGTTGGTGTGGTCGACGACCTCGCGCCGGGAGATCTTCCAGATGGCGGCGCTGGAGGCGACCAGGAAGACCGCGACGCAGGCCGTGCCCCAGTCGCCCATGCGGCAGACCCACTCGGCGATCGCGGCGACCAGGGCCGCCGCCGGCAGCGTCAGACCCCAGGCGACGAACATCCGGGTGGCCGTGGACCAGCGCACCACACCGCCCTTGCGGCCGAGCCCCGCGCCCATCACCGCACCGGAGACCGAGTGCGTGGTGGAGAGGGAGAAGCCCAGGTGCGAGGAGGCCAGGATGACCGTCGCGGCGCTGGTCTGGGCGGCGAAGCCCTGCTGCGGCTGGAGGTCGGTGAGGCCCTTGCCCATGGTGCGGATGATGCGCCAGCCGCCGAGGTAGGTGCCGAGAGCGATGGCGATGCCCGCGGAGAGGATGACCCACAGGGGCGGGTCGGAGTCGGGGGCGAGCGCGCCGCCGGCGACCAGGGCGAGGGTGATGATGCCCATCGTCTTCTGGGCGTCGTTGGTGCCGTGGGCCAGGGAGACCAGCCCGGCGGAGGCGATCTGCCCGGCGCGGTAGCCCTTGGCGGCGGCCTTGCCGTCGGCCCGGCGGCCGAGTTTGTACGTCAGCCGCGCGCCCAGCAGCGCCGCGACACCGGCGACGATCGGGGCGGCGATCGCGGGGATCAGCACCTTGGTGACGAGCGCGTCGCCGTTGACGGCGCCGAGGCCGGCCGAGGCGACCGCGGCACCGATCAGACCGCCCATCAGGGCGTGCGAGGAACTGGACGGGAGGCCGACCAGCCAGGTCAGCAGGTTCCAGAGGATCGCGCCGACCAGGGCGGCGAAGATGACCTCGGGACGGATGCCGGTCTCGTCGACGAGACCCTTGGAGATCGTGTTGGCGACCTCCACCGAGAGGAAGGCGCCTACAAGGTTGAGGACGGCGGACATCGCCACCGCCACCTTGGGCTTGAGCGCACCGGTCGAAATGGTCGTTGCCATCGCGTTCGCGGTGTCGTGGAAACCGTTCGTGAAATCAAACGCGAGTGCGGTTACCACCACAATCGCGAGGATCAGCGAGAAGCTTTCCATTTACCCAGGCAATCGTTCGAGGTCATTGGCTGGACGAACGTAGGTAACCATGGTGAACGGAAGATGAACTGGACAGGGCGTCACGGTGACCGGAAGCGGCGTCACCGCCTCCCTCTGCGTGGCCGTCCCGGTGCTCTCCGGAGACGCCCCTGGCAGGATCACCGCCGGACCGGCCGACGACGTGCCGGGAGAGGCGCGGAAGCACTCGTGAGGAGACGGTGACTGTGACGTATTCGCGGGTCGGAGGGGCTGCCGGCCCGGACGAGGAGCGGGCCTGGACGGACCTCGTCGCGGCGGCCCGGCGCACGGTCGCGGACGGGCTCGTGGTCGGTACCTCCGGCAATGTCTCGGTGCGCGTCGGCGACACGGTTCTCGTCACCCCTTCGGGTGTGCCGTACGACCGTCTGACCCCGGACGACGTGACCGCGGTCGCCCTCGACGGACGACAGGTGCTCGGCACCCTCGTCCCCACCAGCGAACTGCCCCTGCACCTCGCCGTGTACCGCGCGGACGACACCGCCCGGGCCGTCGTCCACACCCACGCCGTGCACGCGACGGCCGTCTCGCTGCTGGTGCCCGAACTGCCGCCCGTGCACTACATGGCCGCCGCGCTCGGCGGCCCCGTCCGGGTCGCGCCGTACGCCGCCTACGGCACCGAGGAGCTGGCCCGCGGCGTGCTCGACGCCCTCGACGGCCGCACCGGCTGCCTCCTGCGCAACCACGGCACGCTGACCTACGGAACCTCCCTCGACCAGGCGTACGACCGCACCGCCCAGCTGGAGTGGATGTGCCGGCTCTGGCTGACGGCCTCCTCGGTCCCGGGCCGCACCCCGTCGCTCCTGACGCCGGGGCAGTTGGCGGAGGCGGCGGAGCGGTTCCAGGGGTACGGGCAGCCGGGCTAGGCGGGCGGGTGGCCGTGGGGCACGGCCGGCGCGGCGCGTACCCGGCCCGTTCCGGGGTACCGGCAGCGGGACCGCACCATGGCTCCCGGCCCCGGCGGACAGGCGGAAGACTCCCCTGACGGAGCGTCGTCACCCCCCGCCCGCCGCCCACTGGCCGCCCGAGGACTCCACCAGGAGACTGGCCCCATGCGCACTGTCACAGCAACGGCCGCCGCCCTCACCGCAGCCCTGGCGGCCGGCGCAGCGAGCGTCGCCGCCGGCCGGCTCGCCAGCGACGCCGCGCTCAAGGCACCCCCCGGCCGGCCGCTGCCCACCGAACCCCGGCTCACCGTGCACGGCACCGCGGCCGGCCGGATCACCCTCACCCGGGACCTGGCCGCGCTGCGCCCCGGGCGCTACGGGCTGGCGGGCGACGGCTCCCACGCGGTCGTCGGCCCGGTCCTCGACACCGCCGAGCACGGCGCCGACACCGTCGTACGCCGCCTCGAACGCGTCACGCACGGCACGCTGGAGGCCGGGGACCGCGCCTGGTTCACGCCGAACCTCTACGTCGGCAACCCGGGCAGCGCCCTCGACCTCGACCACACGGACGTCCAGATCCCCGGCGAACTCGGCCCGCTCCCGGCCTGGTTCGTGCCCGGCGCCCGCCCGACCTGGATCATCGCCGTGCACGGCCTGGCCGCCACCCGCGAACACGTCCTGAACCTGCTGGCCCCCCTGCACGACCGCAGCGTCCCGGTGCTCGCCCTCGCCTACCGCGGCGACGTCGGCGCGCCGCCCTCGCCCGACGGGCTGCACCACTTCGGCGAGACCGAGTGGCGCGACCTGGACGCCGCCGTCCGCTACGCCCTCGACCACGGCGCCCGCCAGGTCGTCCTGCTCGGCTGGTCCACCGGCGCCACCATGGCCCTGCGCACGGCCGCCCTCTCCGGCGTGCGCGGGCGCATCGCGGGGCTCGTACTGGACTCCCCGGTCCTCAGCTGGGAGACCACCCTGCGCGCCCTCGCCGCCGCCCGCCGCACCCCCGGACCGCTGCTGCCGCTCGCCGTCCGCGCCGCACAGGGCCGCGCCGGTCTGCACGCCGACCACGACACCGGCACGGCGGGCCTGCACCGCCCCGCCGTCCCCACGCTGATCTTCCACGGCCCCGGCGACACGGTGGCCCCCTGGCGGCTCTCCCGGCGGCTGGCCGAAACCCACCCCCGACTGGTCGCCCTGCACACCGTCCGGGACGCCCCCCACGGCGCCATGTGGAACGCCGACCCCGACGACTACGAAGAGAAGCTCCGCCGCTTCATGACCCCCCTGGTGTGACCCGGCAGGCGCCGTCGCAGCGTGTGATCCTCCGGTTCCGTTTAGCGCCGTACCACTGGCCTGATCCGCTGCCCGGGCAGCGCGCCCGACCCCCGACTCCGCCTTCCCCGGCGGCCGTCGGGGCATTCCGTTTGGGTTTTCGGACCGTCAACCGGAAGACTGCACCCGTGACGTCCCGTATCCCGCGCGACTCCAGGCTTCGACTCGTCCGCCCACGACCCCTGGCCGCCGCCCCCCAAGCGATCAACCAGCGGCGTCCGCGCCGCCCCGCACCGCGCCCCCCGGAGGGCACACCGGCCCGGTCGGAGCTGGCCCGCATGGCGCGTTCCGGTCTGGCCGGCGCGGCCCGCGTCGCCCGCTGGGCCGACTCCGAGCTCGGCCCCGGCCGCGGCAGCGCCACCGCCGACGGCAAGGCCACCCTCTCCGACGCGACCGCCGACCAGGCGGCCCGCGAACTGGGCCTCACCGCCGCGCAGGTGCGTGCCGACTGGGACACCGCCCGCCTCGCCGGACTGGTCGAGGTGCACGGCGACACCGCCCGCCCCGGCTGGCGGCTGCGCGCCTGGAACCGCGACGACAGCGCGGTGCTGCGCGGCTGGGTCGCGCTCTTCGACGCCTGGTCGCTCGCCCACCCCGAGCCCGCCGGCGAGGAGCCCGCCGCCGTCGCCGAGGTCGTCTCCGCGATGCCCCAGGTGCTCTCCTTCCTCCAGCTGTCCGCCGGGCCCGTCCCCGTGGACCAGCTCCTTGACCTGCTGGAGCAGCGCGTCACCGAGCTGCGCACCGAACGCTGCGAGGTGCCCTACGGCCCCCGCCTGGAGCCCGGCCCCCAGTCGGTCCCGGACGTCACCGCCGACACCCCGCTCGCCCCGCTCCTGGACTGGGCCCTGCACGCCCTCGCCTCCGTCGGTGCCCTCACCTGCGGCGACGGACAGGCCACGCTCACCCCGCTCGGCAACTGGGCGGTCTGGGTCAAGCTGGAGCAGATCTGCGTGGCCGCCCAGAGCCCCGCCGGGAACATCGAGCAGCCGGCCGAGGACATGCTCCGCGGCTGCGCCCAGCTCCGGCCCAACGCCGCCCGCGCCGAGTACCGCGCCTGGCTCGCCGCCCGGCCCGTCGGCAGCGCCGTCGCCGAACTGCTCGCCGCCGCGCGCGGCGAGGACGCCCTGCTGCGCGGCCTCGCCTTCGACGCGCTGCGGGTCGTCGGCGCCCCCGCCGAGCCCGATGTCCGCGGCGTGGTCGACGAGCCGACGCTGCGGCCGTACGCCCTGCTGTGGCTGGCCGAGCACGACGGCGCCGACCCCGAGGACGCCCACGAGGTCCTCACCCGCCGGGAGGCGACCTGGCTCTGGGTGGACACCGCGGCCGCCGTCGCCGACCACGGGGAGGCACCGCTGCTCGTCCGGCACCTGGAGGCGGCGGTCCAGTTCACCGTGCCGGCGCTGCTCGACGAGGTCCGCGCGGTCGGCCACCCCCGCACCGTGCAGGTCCTGGTGGCCCTGGCCGCCGCCCATCCCGACCCCGCCCTGGCCAAGGCCGTACGCCGGGCCGCCTTCCAGGTCCACACCGGCGGCAGCTGACCGACGGGGCGTGCGCGGCCGACGGGGTCTAGCCACCCACCTCCGGCGCGTACGTCCCGAAGCTCCAGATGTTGCCCTCCAGGTCACGGGCCATGTAGTCGCGCGAGCCGTAGTCCTGGTCCGTCGGGGGCATCAGGATCTCCGCGCCGTGTTCCACGGCCTGCCGGTGATGGGCGTCGACGTCCTCCACGACGACGTACACCCCCGTCGTGCCGGAGTTCTTCATCGCCTCGTCGAAGCGGCTGCCCGTGCCCTTGGAGCCGAGCATGACCGCGCCGTTGCCCTGGGCCAGCTCGGCGTGGGCCACCGTGCCGTCCTCGCCCTCGTACACCGCGAGCTCCCTGAAGCCGAAGGCCTCGGTGAGCTGCCGGACCGCCGCCCTGGCGTCCGCGTACAGCAGCGTCGGAAAGATGCCCGGGCGACCGCCGTCGGTGCCTGCCATGCCGATCACTCCCTCGTGAGCCGGTGGACGGCGCCGGACCGAGGACCGGCCCCGTGTGTCCAGTCTGGCACCGCCCACCGACACCGGAACCGGGGAAAAGGGGTTGCACCGCCCCGTTAGACTGGCCCCCATGGCCATTCTCCTCGCGCATTAGACGGCGGGAAACGTCCTCAGCCGCCCATCCCGCCC
>NZ_QHJH01000211.1 GCF_003947455.1 Streptomyces sp. WAC 04229
CGCACACCCCGTGCGGCCCCCGACACCCGCTTGTGCGGCGGCGTTGCGCCGCCCCGGCATGGTGGTCACACCCCGCCCCGCCGTGCCGAGGCCCACTCCGCGAGGCCCGCCCTCACCAGTTCGGCGTTGGAGGCGGCACGGCTGCCGTCGGGCAGCAGCAGGGTGTCCTCCAGGCCGATCCGGGTCGGCAGGCCCAGGTGGCCGGCGAGGCGGAGTACCGGCCAGGTGCCCGCGTCCTCGCCGTGCAGCAGGACCGGGCGGCCGTGCGCGGTGCCCAGCGTGGACAGCAGGGCTCGTGCGGTGTCACGCGCGGTCGCCGGTCCGGTGTCCGTGACCTCGGCCAGTACCCGCAACACCCTCGGTCCCAGCGGCGAGCGCAGGAAGCGTGCCGCCCCGTCGGTGCCCGACCAGATGCCGGCCTCCACGCCCACCCCGCGCTCCAGCAGCGCGGCCGCGGTCTCCTCGGCGCCCGGCTCGTGCCAGTTGACCGACGCGTGGTCGGGCAGCACCGTCCAACTCCGTATCCGCGCCACCCGGTCGGCCGGGTCGGGCTCCGCCCAGGCGCCCGTCGTGACGCCGACCGGAACCGGGGCCGGCACCCGCGCGCGCACCGCCTCCAGCGTGGCCGCGAGCACGCGCGGCGACAACGTGTCCCGGCCACAGGGTGTCTTCGGGTGGACGTGGACATCCGTCGCACCGGCGGCGACCGCTGCCGCCACGGAGTCCGCGAGCGCCTCCGGCGACAGCGGGACCGCCGCCCCGTCGGCGGCCTCCCGGCCCCCGTTCGCACACAGTTGCACCATCCCCCCATGGTGCCGGGCGCCACTGACAACACCCGCCGGCCGCCGGTCGTCGGGGGTGCGGCCTCCCCGGCACACCCCCGCGAGTCCGGCTACGCCGACATCAGCAGCCGTCGCCCCCGCCGGGCCTGTGCGAGCGCGTCGGGGGTGAGGACCGGCCGCGGTACGAGGATCCCGCACTCCGCGCAGACGGGCCCCGTCGAAGGTTCGTGGTCGAGGTCGTAGGTCCAGACGAGGCGTTCCCCGTCGCACACCGGGCAGACGGAGCCCGGTTCCCGCTCCAGCGCCGAGATCAGCCGGCGCAGTACTTCCGCCAGCGGCCCGTCGGGATGCACCCGGGGGTCGTCGCACCAGGCGACACCGAAACCGCCCCAGGTCAGCCGGTGCCAGTCGTCCACGCTGCCCGGCCTGCGCAGCCCGTCGTGCTTCTCCTTCCTGCGCCGCTCGGCGAACTCGTCCTCATAGGCCAGCCACACGGAACGCGCCTCCTCCAGCTCCTCCAGTGCGGCCACGAGCCGCACCGGGTCGGGGGAGCGGTCCTCGGGACCGAACCCCGCCCTGGAGCAGAGATGGTCCCAGGTGGCCCTATGCCCATAAGGGGCAAAACGTTCAAGGCACTTGCGCAGCGAATAACGCCGCAGCGCCAGGTCGCACCGTGGATCGCGGACCTGTCTCGCCAGACTTCGGAAACCGGCCATCGCCCTGCACCTCCGTCACACCTGCACCTGTACTCGGGTCACTTCGGCGTCGTCGTACGGACGTCGCCGAATAGACGTATCGACAACCGATTCGGCTCCATCCGATTTCCGATGCCCCCCATCAGCCGATCCACCCACTGGAAAAAAGTGACGCATGTTCATCTTCCAACTCGGGGATACCGGCGGTAACGTCCCGCCACACCCCCGTCGGGAGGAGCTGCCATGCCACGACGCACCCCACGCGACGCCCTCGACAGACTGAGAACTCCCCGCGGCCTCCACGGGTTCCTGAAGGGCGCGTCCGTATGCGCCCTCATCGCCGGTCTCTTGTCGCCGCTTTCCCCGGCGATGGCCGCCGACACGGAATCCGCCGAAGCCGCCACCGCCGAAGCGACGGCCCAGGATCACTGCGCAGGACAGTGCTCCGACATCCTCCCGCCCGGCCAGAACGGCAACGCCACTCTCGCCGAAATCCTCCTCAACCAGGCATTCGGCACCCAGCCCGCCCACGCCGAGGACCAGCTCGGCCCGTACGCCGACCTCGCCACGGGCTACTCCGCCCTCACCAACGACAAGATCGACGACTTCTTCAACGACGCCTCCTTCGGCGTCCCCGCCGGCCAGGTCGCCTCCACCCTCCGCCCCGCGGGCCGCGACGACGTGACCATCGTCCGCGACAAGAAGACCGGTGTGCCGCACATCACCGGCACCACCCGCTACGGCACCGAGTTCGGCGCCGGCTACGCCGCGGCCCAGGACCGGCTGTGGCTGATGGACCTCTTCCGGCACGTCGGACGCGGCCAGTTGACCCCCTTCGCCGGCGGCGCCCCCGCCAACCAGGGCCTGGAACAGCAGTTCTGGCGCAGCGCCCCGTACACCGAGGCCGACCTGGAGGCGCAGATCGAGAGCGCCGCCGCCAAGGCCGGCGAACGCGGCGAGCTGGCCCTGGCCGACGTGGACGCCTACGTCGCCGGCATCAACGCCTACATCGACCGCTCCGACCGCGGCCGCTACTTCCCCGGCGAGTACGTCCTGACCGGCCACAAGAACGCCATCACCAACGCCGGCACCATCGAGCGCTTCAAGCGCACCGACCTGATCGCGCTGGCCTCGGTCATCGGCTCCCTCTTCGGCGCCGGAGGCGGCGGCGAGGTCGGCAACGCGCGCTCCCTGCTCGCCGCCCAGGAGAAGTACGGCGTGGCCGAGGGCACCGAGGTCTGGGAGTCCTTCCGCCAGCGCAACGACCCCGAGGCCGTCCTCACCCAGCAGGACGGCAGCTTCCCCTATCTGCCGAGGCCCGACGACCCGCAGGGCCGCGCCCTGCCCGACGCCGGCTCGGTCGAGGCGGAACCGCTGATCTACGACCGCACCGGCAGCGCGGCCACGGCGAACGCGACCGGTGCCTCCACCAAGGCGGCCGACGCGGCCGTGACGTCGGCCCGGCGCGGCATGTCCAACGCCCTCGTCGTCAGCGGCGAACACACCGCCAGCGGCCACCCGGTCGCCGTCTTCGGACCGCAGACCGGCTACTTCGCGCCCCAGCTCCTCATGCTCCAGGAGATCCAGGGCCCGGGCCTGAGCGCCCGCGGCGCCTCCTTCGCGGGCCTGAGCATGTACGTCGAACTCGGCCGCGGCCAGGACTACGCGTGGAGCGCGACCACCTCGGGCCAGGACATCATCGACACCTACGCCGTCGAACTCTGCCAGGACGACTACCACTACCTCTACCGCGGCACCTGCACCCCGATGGAGAAGATCGAGCGCAAGAACGCCTGGAAGCCGACCGTCGCCGACGGCACCAAGGCCGGCTCCTACACGATGCGGGTGTGGCGCACCAAGTACGGCCCGGTCGAACACCGCGCCACCGTCGGCGGCAAGAAGGTCGCGTACACCACCCTGCGCTCCTCCTACCTGCACGAGGCCGACTCGATCATCGGCTTCCAGATGCTCAACGACCCGGACTACCTCGACAGCCCCGAGCGGTTCCGGAGCGCCGTCCAGCACATCAACTACACCTTCAACTGGTTCTACGCCGACTCCGAGCACACCGCGTACTACAACAGCGGCGACAACCCGGTCCGGGCGAACGGCGTCGACGCCGAGTTCCCGGTCTGGGCGCGGCAACCGTACGAGTGGCGGGGCTGGGACGCGGACGACAACACCGCCCGGTACACCGAGGCGGCCGCCCACCCGCAGTCGGTCGACCAGGACTACTACGTCTCCTGGAACAACAAACAGGCCAAGGACTACCCGGCCTCCTCCTGGGGCAACGGCTCCGTCCACCGCGGCAACCTCCTCGACGACCGGGTCAGGAAGCTGGTCGCCGAGGGCGGCGTCACCCGCGCCGCACTGGTGCGGGCCATGGCCGAGGCGGGCCTCGCCGACCTGCGGGCCGAGGACGTGCTGCCCGACCTGCTGAAGGTGATCGACTCCGCTCCGGTCACCGACCCGGACGTCCGGGCGGCCGTCGACCGGCTCAAGGCCTGGCGCGCGGCGGGCGGCCTGCGCACGGAGACCTCGGCCGGCTCGAAGCAGTACGCCCACGCCGACGCGATCCGCACCCTGGACGCCTGGTGGCCGCTTTTGGTGAAGGCCGAGTTCGAACCCGGCCTCGGCAGCGACCTGTACACCGCCTTCGCCGCCAACCTGCCCGTCGACGAGTCCCCGTCCGCCGCCCACGGCCCCACCGGCGCCCACGCCGGCAGCGCCTTCCAGTACGGCTGGTGGAGCTATGTCGACAAGGACATCAGGGCGGTGCTCGGCGAGTCCGTCCGGGGACCGCTCGCGCGGGAGTACTGCGGCGGCGGCGACCTCGCCGCCTGCCGGGACACCCTGGTCGCCACCCTGAAGGAGGCCTCGGGCCGCACGGCAGCCCAGGTCTACCCGGGTGACGACACCTGCTCGGCGGGCGACCAGTGGTGCGCCGACTCGGTCGTCCACCGCACCCTGGGCGGCATCAAACACGGAGGGATCAGCTGGCAGAACCGGCCGACCTACCAGCAGGTCGTGGAGTTCACGTCACACCGGTGACCGGCCGGTCACCGTCTCAGCGGTAGATCAGGTACTGGCGGCGGGTCCTGCGGAACGCCGCCAGTTCCCGCTGCCAGCCGTCCACCACCTCGTCGGTGTCGGCGCCCGCGTCGATCATCGTGCGCACCTGCGTGGACCCGGTGAGCTTGTCGATCCAGTTGTCCGGCCGCCAGGCGAAACCGTCCCAGGTCCGCTTGGCCGTCACCAGGAGCGCGATTCCGGTGCGCACCGGGTCGAAGGCCTCCCGGTCGTGCACGTGCAGCTGGACGCCCCCGACGGTCTTCCCCTGGAACTTGGAGAAGGTCGGCGCGAAGTACGCCTCCCGGAAACGCACGCCGGGCAGGTCGAGTCCGTTGACGGCGGCGGCCCAGGCGCCGTCGACGCCCTCGGCGCCGAGCAGTTCGAACGGGCGGGTGGTGCCGCGCCCCTCCGACAGGTTCGTGCCCTCGAACAGGCAGGTGCCCGAGTAGACCAGGGCCGTCTCCGGCGTCGGCATGTTCGGGCTCGGCGGCACCCACGGCAGCCCCGAGGCGTCGTAGAACTCCGGGCGCCGCCAGCCCGTCATCGTCACCGTTTCCAGCGGGACCGGCGACGGCAGGAACTCGTGGTTGAAGAGGTGCGCCAGCTCGGCGACCGTCATGCCGTGCGCCTGGGAGATCGGCTGACGGCCGACGAAGGTGGCGAACTCCTTGTGCAGGACCGGGCCGAGGGCCGCCCGCCCGGTCACCGGGTTGGGCCGGTCCAGTACGACGAACCGCTTCCCCGCCAGCCTCGCGGCCTCCATGCAGTCGAACAGCGTCCAGATGTACGTGTAGAAGCGCGCCCCGGCGTCCTGGATGTCGAAGACGACGGTGTCCACGCCGGACGCCGTGAAGACGTCCGCGAGCGGCTGCCCGCTCTTGAGGTACGTGTCGTAGACCGGCAGCCCGGTCGCGGGGTCGTCGTAGCGGCCCTCGGAGCCGCCCGCCTGCGCGGTGCCGCGGAATCCGTGCTCGGGGCCGAAGACGGCGGTGAGGTTCACCCGGTCGTCGGCATGCATGACGTCCACGATGTGGCGGACGTCCCGGGTGATGCCGGTCGGATTGGTGACCACGCCGGCCTTCTGGCCGTCGAGCACGGCGTAGCCGTCGTCGGCGAGACGCTCGAAGCCCGTGCGCAGCCGGCGGCCGCCGTGGCCGCCGGGCGCCGCCTGGGCCGGGCCGGCGGCCGCCGCCGTGGTGGTTCCGGCCGCCACCGCGGCCGTCGTGGCGAGCAGATTCCGTCTGGACAGCGTCATGCGGTGACCTCCGTGATCGCGGCGGGTGTCATGCGCACGCACGCTAACCCGCACCGTGGGTCGCACGGAATGGAGTAGACCGCGCTTCGCCCCTTCCGTCGTACATACCGACTGGTTAGTCTGGCGCTGCAACGGGGAGTCAGCAGTGCCCGAGCCGCGTCGAAGGAGACCGATCGTGGAAGCCGTGCAGGATGCCGGAGTCGTCGTCACCGGGGCGGGAGGCGGCATCGGGGCCGCGCTGGCCCGCCGCTTCGCCGCCGAGGGCGCCCGCGTCGTCGTCAACGACCTCGACGCCGACCGGGCCGGGGCCGTGGCCGACGAGATCGGCGGGATCGCGGTGCCCGGTGACGCCTCCGCGATCGTCGGCGAGGCCCGGGCGGCGCTGGGTGGCACGGTCGACGTGTACTGCGCCAACGCGGGCGTCGGCTCCGGGGGGACCGAGGCGGCCGAGGAGGCCGTCTGGGCGCTCGCCTGGGACGTCAACGTGATGGCCCACGTCCGCGCGGCCCACGAACTGATCCCGGACTGGCTGGAGCGCGGCAGCGGCCGTTTCGTCTCCACCGTGTCGGCCGCCGGACTGCTCACCATGATCGGCGCCGCCCCCTACAGCGTTACCAAGCACGGTGCCTACGCCTTCGCCGAGTGGCTGTCCCTGACGTACCGCCACCGCGGGATCAAGGTGCACGCCATCTGTCCGCAGGGCGTGCGCACCGACATGCTCACCGCGAGCGGCAGCGCGGGCGAACTGGTGCTCCAGCCCACCGCGATCGAGCCGCAGGACGTGGCCGACGCCCTCTTCAAGGGCATCGAGGAGGACCGCTTCCTGATCCTGCCGCACCCGGAGGTCGCCGAGTACTACCAGGCCCGCGCCGCCGAACCCGACCGCTGGCTGCACGGCATGAACCGGCTCCAGCGGCAGTGGGAGGAGGGGAACGCCCGATGACCGGCTCCCCCTACGCGGCCAAGCCCTGGCTCGACCTGCTGACCGACGCCCAGAAGGCACCGCTCGACCCCGACGCCTCCCTGGTGCACGCCCTGCGCAGGGTCGCCGCCGAGACCCCCGACCGCGTCTTCCTCGCCTACTTCGACGGCCGCCTCACCTACCACGAGGTGGACCGGCTGAGCGACTCCGTCGCCGGGCACCTCGCCGCGCGCGGCCTGGAGCGCGGCGACCGGGTGGCGGTCGTGCTGCAGAACTCCCCGCACTTCGTGCTCGCCGTCCTGGGCGCCTGGAAGGCGGGCGCCATCGTGGTGCCGGTCAACCCGATGTACAAGTCGGGGGAGGTCGGCCACGTCCTGCGGGACGCCGAGGTGGCCGCGCTGGTCTGCTCCGACCGGGCCTGGGAGTCGTACCTGCGCGACACGGCGTCCGGCTCGCCGGTGCGGATCGTGCTCACGGCGTGCGAGCTGGACTTCCAGACCCGCGGGGACGCGCGCGTGCTGACCTTCGAGCGGCTTCCGGACACCGGCGACGCCGACGACCTCACCGCCGCCGCCCGTGCCGGCCACCCGGCGCCCGAGGGGCGCGACCCGGCGTCGGACGGCACCGCGCTCATCAGCTACACCTCGGGCACCAGCGGCACCCCCAAGGGCGCCACCAACACCCACCGCAACATCATGTACAACGCGGAACGCCAGCGCACCGGACTCGGCCTGCCCGACGCCCCGGTCTACTTCGCGCTGGCGCCGCTGTTCCACATCACCGGCATGGTCTGCGAGTTCGGTGCCTGCCTGAACAGCGCGGGCACGCTGGTGCTGGCGTACCGCTTCGAGCCGGGCGTCGTGCTGGACGCGTTCGCCGAGCACCGGCCGCACTACACGGTCGGCCCGTCCACCGCCTTCATGGCGCTGGCCGCCCAGCCGTCCGTCACCCGCGAGCACTTCGCCTCCTTCGCCAACATCTCCTCCGGCGGCGCCCCGCTGCCGCCGGCCCTGGTGGAGAAGTTCCGCGCGGGCTTCGGGCCGTACATCCGCAACGGCTACGGACTGACCGAGTGCACCGCGCCGTGCGCCTCGGTCCCGCCGCACCTGGAGGCCCCGGTGGACCCCGCCTCCGGGACCCTCGCGGTCGGCGTGCCGGGCCCCGAGACCGTCGTCCGCGTCGTCGACGAGCTGGGCGCCGAGGTGCCGCTCGGGGAGCAGGGCGAGATCGTCGTCGGCGGACCGCAGGTCGTCCCCGGCTACTGGCGGCGCCCGGACGCCACCGCCGAGACCTTCCCCGGCGGCGAGCTGCGCACCGGCGACATCGGCTTCATGGACGCCCAGGGGTGGCTCTACGTCGTCGACCGCAAGAAGGACATGATCAACGCCTCCGGGTTCAAGGTCTGGCCGCGCGAGGTCGAGGACGTGCTCTACACCCATCCGGCGGTGCGCGAGGCCGCCGTCGTCGGCGTGCCCGACGGGTACCGGGGAGAGACGGTCAAGGCGTACATCAGCCTCCGTCCGGGTGCCGACACGGCCCCGGACGCACTCGCCGCCTATTGCGAGGAGAGACTGGCCGCCTACAAGTACCCGCGTCAGGTGGAGATCCTGCCCGACCTGCCGAAGACGGCGAGTGGGAAGATCCTCCGTCGGGAACTGCGTTCCCGTAAGCACGACGACGGACAGTGAAGACGGACAGTTGAACGGAAAGGCAGGTGACGGCAGTGCCCAGGACCACGGACGGGGACGGCACTCCGGTGCCGCAGCGGCTCCTGGCCGCCGCCACCCGGCTCTTCGCGGAGCAGGGCTACGACCGCACCTCGGTACAGGAGATCGTGGAGGCGGCGGGCGTCACCAAGGGAGCGCTGTACCACTACTTCGGCTCCAAGGACGACCTCCTGCACGAGGTCTACGCGCGCGTGCTGCGCCTCCAGCAGGAGCGCCTCGACGCCTTCGCGGAATCCGACGAGCCGGTCGAGAAGCGGGTGCGGGACGCGGCGGCCGACGTCGTCGTCACCACCATCGACAACCTCGACGACGCGTCGATCTTCTTCCGCTCCATGCACCAGCTGAGCCCCGAGAAGAACAAGCAGGTGCGGGCCGAGCGGCGCCGCTACCACGAGCGCTTCCGCGCGCTCATCGAGGAGGGCCAGCGGGCCGGGGTCTTCACCAAGGAGACCCCGGCGGACCTGGTGGTGGACTACCACTTCGGTTCCGTCCACCACCTGTCCACCTGGTACCGCCCCGACGGCCCGCTGGGCCCGCAGGAGGTCGCCGACCACCTCGCCGACCTGCTGCTGCGGGCACTGCGCCCGTGAGGTGACGGCCCCCCGGGGTTCCGGGGGGCGCCTCCTCGCCCGGTCGGCCTCGTTCAGAGGTACTTCTTGATCTCCCGGCGGGCCAGCGAGCGCTGGTGCACCTCGTCCGGCCCGTCGGCGATCATCAGCGTCCTGGCGCCCGCGTACAGCTCCGCCAGCGGGAAGTCCTGGCTCACGCCGCCCGCGCCGTGCAACTGGATGGCCCGGTCGATGATGTCGACCACCGCGCGCGGCGTGGCGATCTTGATGGCCTGGATCTCCGTGTGCGCGCCCCGGTTGCCGACGGTGTCCATCAGCCAGGCGGTCTTCAGCACCAGCAGCCGCAACTGCTCGACGGTGACCCGGGCGTCGGCGATCCAGTTGTGGACCACGCCCTGCTGGGCCAGCGCCTTGCCGAACGCCTCGCGGGAGACCGCGCGGCGGCACATCAGCTCGATCGCGCGCTCGGCCATCCCGATGAGCCGCATGCAGTGGTGGATGCGGCCGGGACCGAGGCGGGCCTGGGCGATGGCGAAGCCGCCGCCCTCCTCACCGATCAGGTTCGACACCGGCACGCGCGCGTGGTCGAAGGTCACCTCGGCGTGGCCGCCGTGGTAGTGGTCCTCGTAGCCGAAGACCTGCATGGCCCGGTCGACCCTCACCCCGGGCGTGTCGCGCGGGACCAGGACCATGGACTGCTGGCGGCGGATGTCCGCGCCGTCCGGGTCGGTCTTGCCCATCACGATGAAGATCTGGCAGTCCGGGTTCATCGCCCCGGAGATGTACCACTTGCGGCCCGTGATGACGTACTCGTCGCCGTCCCGCTCGATGTGCGTGGTGATGTTCGTGGCGTCCGAGGAGGCCACGTCCGGCTCGGTCATCGCGAACGCGGAACGGATCTCGCCGGCCAGCAGGGGCTGGAGCCACTGCTTCTTCTGCGCCTCGTCGGCGAACTGGGCCAGCACCTCCATGTTCCCGGTGTCCGGGGCCGCGCAGTTCGTCGCCGTGGGCGCCAGCTGCGGGCTGCGGCCGGTGATCTCGGCGAGCGGGGCGTACTGGAGGTTGGTCAGGCCCGCGCCGTACTCGGCGTCGGGGAGGAAGAGGTTCCACAGCCCCTGGCGGCGGGCCTCGGCCTTCAGGTCCTCCACGACCTGCGGGGTGTCCCAGGGGGAGGCGAGGCGGGCGCGCTGCTCGTGGGCGACCTGCTCGGCGGGGTACACGTGCTCGTCCATGAAGGCGAGCAGCCTGGCGCGGAGTTCCTCGGTGCGTGCGTCGTACGCGAAGTCCATGGCGGGTCAGCCCTTCTGAAGGGTGGTCAGGCCGTGCTCGATGAAGACGGGGACGAGGTCGCCGATGCGGTCGAAGCCGGGGCCGACCGTCCTGCCCAGCGTGTAGCGGTAGTGGATGCCCTCCAGGATCACGGCGAGCTTGAACCACGCGAACGCCGTGTACCAGGCGACGGCGCCCACGTCGCGGCCCGAGCGGTCGGCGTACCGCTGGACCAGCTCGGCCGGGGCCGGGTGGCCGGGGGCCTGGGCCGTCGTGGAGACGGGGGAGTCCGGCATGCCGAGCGGGCTGCTGTACATCACCAGCAGGCCGAGGTCGGTGAGCGGGTCGCCGAGGGTCGACATCTCCCAGTCGAGGATCGCGTTGATCTCGTCGTTCTCGCCGCCGATCAGGACGTTGTCCAGGCGGTAGTCGCCGTGGACGACCGCCGGGGCGGGCGAGCGGGGGAGTTCCCGGCCGAGCGTGGCGTGCAGTTCGTCGATGCCGGTCAGGTCGCGGTTGCGCGAGGCGTCGAGCTGCTTGGCCCAGCGGCGGAGCTGGCGGTCCAGGAACCCCTCCGGGCGGCCGAAGTCCCCGAGACCGACCTCGGCGGGGTCCACCGCGTGCAGCTCGACGAGGGTGTCGACGAGGTTCAGCACGGCGGCGCGGGTGCGCTCGGGGCCGAGGGGGACGAGCTGGTCGGCGGTGCGGTACGGGGTGCCCTCGACGAACTCCATGACGTAGAAGGGCGCCCCGACGACGTCCTCGTCCTCGCAGAGGAGCAGGGGACGGGGGACCGGTACGTTCGTGGGGTGCAGGGCGCTGATGACGCGGTGCTCGCGCTTCATGTCGTGCGCGGTGGCGAGGACGTGGCCCAGCGGGGGGCGTCTGACGACCCAGCGGGCGGTGCCGTCCGTGACCGCGTAGGTGAGGTTCGAGCGTCCGCCCTCGATCAGCCGGCCGGACAGCGGGCCGGTCACCAGGCCGGGCCGCTCGCGGTCGAGCAGCTCGCGCAACCGGTCGAGATCGAGTCCGGGCGGGTGGTCGGGGGTCATCGTCGCTCCCTGCGGCAGGTGAACAGTACGCGTCTCATGATGCCGACCGGTCGGTATGCCGTCCAGTGGGCGGGCGGAACGTGATCGGTGCCACGGGTGTTCCGGGCCGGGGGCCTCAGAGGACGAGGAGCGCGCCGCAGACGGCGATGGCGACCGTGCACAGGGCTGCCGCCGTCGCGTGCGGTGGGGTGAGGGCCCGGGGGCGGTTCGTCGAGGCGAGGGTGGTGATGCGGCCGTGGGCGATGCGGAGGAAGGCCAGCCACAGCGCGCAGCACAGGGTGGCGGCCAGGACGGACGGGGGTGTCGCGCCGCCGTGCAGCGCCGTCTTCGCGGCGAGCACGGCGACGACGGTGCCGGAGAGGGTGGTGCGGCGCCAGGCCAGCCGGGTGCGCTCGGGCTGGAGCCCGGGGTCGCGGTCCGTGCTCACCGGTCAGCCCTCCCAGCCGACGAGGACCACGACGACCATGGCCACGGCGACGACCGCGACGACCAGACTGAGCAGGGCCGGGAAGCGGGAGGCGGGGAGGTCCTCGCCGCGGCGCATGGCGCGTTCGCAGCGCACCCAGTGGTTCACGGCGCGCAGCGAGCACAGCACACCGGAGGCGAGCAGCGCGAGCGCGAGGCCGACGCGCCAGCCCCAGCGCAGGTCGGGCAGGAACTGGTCCACCGCGAAACCGCCGCCGATCAGGGCCATGGCGGTGCGCAGCCAGGCCAGGAAGGTGCGCTCGTTCGCGAGCGAGAAGCGGTAGTCGGGCGTACGGCCCTCTGCCTTGACCTCCTCGGGTGCGAACCAGAGCCGGGCGTTCCGCACGAATTCGATCACGGGGGGACCCTATCCGGCGGGACGCCCGGCTCTGGTTCGCACCCGAGGAGGTCAAGGCAGAGGGCCGTACGCCCGACTACCGCTTCTCGCTCGCG
>NZ_QHJH01000212.1 GCF_003947455.1 Streptomyces sp. WAC 04229
GTCCCAGGCGGGGGCGGTGGCGGGCATGGACGCTCCAGGGTGGCCGTGCGGTACGGATACCCAGCGTCGCGGGCAATCTATCTCGACGTCAAGACAATCGACATCAAGAGACTTCACGTCGACACAACCACTACACTGATCGACATGGAGGACGAGGTCGATCGACTGGTCGCAGCGTGGCGCCGGGAGCGCCCGGACCTCGACGTGGAACCACTGGAGGTGCTGAGCCGGGTCAGCAGGCTCGCCCGGCACCTGGACCGCGCCCGCCGGCTGGCCTTCTCCGAGCACCAGTTGGAGCCCTGGGAGTTCGACGTGCTCACCGCCCTGCGCCGGGCCGGCACCCCGTACCAGCTCTCCCCGGGCCAGCTCCTCACCCAGACCCTGGTCACCTCGGGCACGATGACCAACCGTATCGACCGGCTGGCGAAGAAGGGACTGGTCGAGCGGCTGCCCGACCCCAGCGACCGGCGCGGCGTGCTGGTCCGGCTCACGGACGAGGGCCGCGACCGTGCCGACCAGTCGCTCGCCGGGCTCCTGGCGCAGGAACGGGCCATCCTGGCCGAGCTGTCCCGCGCCCAGCGCAGCGAACTGGCGGCACTGCTACGCCAGCTGACCGCCCCGTTCGACAACATCCCCGGTTAGGGGCCTCTCCAAGTCGGCGGGACCGACCCCCGCCCTCCTCGCCAGCGCCACCGCCGCGAGGGTGGAGTGGACGCCCAGCTTGCCCAGTACGTTCTGCATGTGGGTCCGCACGGTGTGCGGGGACAGGTACAGCCGCTCGGCGACGGCCTTGCGCCCGAGCCCGGCCACCATGCACCGCAGCACCTCGCGCTCCCTCGGCGTCAGCGACTCCACCAGGCGCTCGCTCTCGGTGCGGTGCTTGCGGGCGGCGGTCAGTTCGCGCAGGACGCCGGTGAGCAGGGCGGGCGGCAGATGCGTCTCGTCGCGCAGCACACCCCGGATGACGCTGAGCAGCCGCGACAGGGAGCAGTCCTTGGCGACCCACCCGGAGGCGCCGGCCCCCAGCGCGAGCGCCGCCCGCCGGGGATCGTCCCGCCCGGCGAGGACGACGATCCGTACCCCCGGCTGCCCCGACCGCACGCCGGCGACCAGCGAGATCCCGTCCACCAGCCCGTCCTCGTTGCCCTCCCGCACGGGCACGGCGGGGCGGGCGCCGGGCACCCGGCCGCCCAGGTCGGCGTCGACGAGCAGCACGTCGAACGGCCGCCCCTCGGACGCGGCCCGCTCCAGGCAGCGCAGTGCGGCCGGACCGCTGCCGGCCGCGGAGACGTCGACGTCGGGCTCGGCGGCCAGGGCGGCGGCGAGCGACTCGGCGAAGATGCGATGGTCGTCGACGACCAGGACTCGGATACGAACCACGAAACCCCCTCCCCCGAGCTCCTCCCGGAGCAGGGGATACCCATCGTCTGTCCATCCTGGGAGGACGACACCGGCACGGGTACGGCGCCCGAAGCCCCGTATCCAGCAGTGCGCTCGGTACTCCGGGTGGAAACGCCACGGCCGCACGGCCGCCGCCGCGCTTGCACCGCTGTCCCGCCCCGAGCGCCGTACCCGGCTGTCTCGCCCCCTGAACGGCACCGGCCCCCACCGGTGCTGTTCATCAGAGTACGGGCGGGCGCCGGGAGCGGAAGGTTATTTGCAGAACTGACAGCCCCGCCCGTTTATGGTGAGCCGCATGTTTCGTCTTGTGACAGAAGTCGACAAAGCGCGACGCGATCTGCTGCGCACCCGCCTGCGGGAGACGAACACCGCGGCGTCCTCGGTCCTGCGTTCGCTGCGCGGAACCCCTCACGAACGCGAATTTCCGTTGCACGTATGGGTGCTGGACGAGACCGGCGGCCTGGCGGGCGGGCTCGTCGGCCACACCTGGGCGACCTGGCTGCACGTGACCTACCTGTGGGTCGACGCCCGCCACCGCGGCACGGGCCTGGGCTCGGCCCTGCTGACGGAGGCGGAACGAACGGCCCGCGAGGAACGCGGCTGCGCGGCGTCCCGCGTGGAGACCTGGGACTTCCAGGCCCCGGACTTCTACACACGGCACAGCTACGACGTGATGTGCGTGATCCCCGACTACCCGCCGGGGGTCACGGAGTACACGCTGGTGAAACAGCTGGTGTGAGGCGGCCGGGCGACTGCCGGACCGGTCTCCGTCACTCCGGCTCCAGCCCCATGTCCTTCGCACTGTAGCGGGGCAGGCCGGTCGTCTCGACGCTCAAGGTCCCCAGCTCGGTGACGAGGGAGGCCGACTCGCCGTACGGAAGGTGCAGCCGGTTCTCGTAGACGGGCCTGCCCTCGGCCTTGCCGATGCCCCACTGATAGGTCCAGGTGCCGTCGCGGGGGTCGAGGATCAGGTAGTGGGGGATGCCCATGGCGGGGTAGTCGCGGCTCTTGTCGCGGTAGTCGTTGTCCGGGTTGGACGGGGAGACGATCTCGATCGCCAGGGTGATCTCGTGGGGGTCGAGGGGAGAATCGGTCTGCATGGCTTCACCTGAGCAGACGAGAATGTCGGGAATGCGTAGCGCCCCGAGCGACGCGTCGTCGATATCGGTCGCCTCGAACGCGAAGAACCCTTCCGGAACCTGAGCATCCAGCTGCCGGGACACCAGCTTCGCGGTCAGCTGGTGCCGGGGCCGCGGGCTCATCATCATCACAAGCTGCCCATCACTGATCTCGGGCCAGGCAAAGCCCGGCGGCGGAGTCATACGATCACGCCGGTGACGCAGACGCCTGTACAAAGTCTCCTGAGTCATGGGTCCTCCCGCCTTCCAGTATGCGTGCGACGACCTGCCAATGCGGGCACGAATCCCCCCCACCGAACCGGCCGAGGTGCCCGCCGCAGCCCCGACGGCGACCTCGGCCCGGACCGTCAGACCTTCGCCCGTCCGTCGCGGCGACGACCGAGCCGGCCTGCTCCGGACCTCGAGTGGAGGCAGTCAGTCGCGTACACGACGCGGACTTACTCAACCGGACGGGGTGGAGCAGGAGGAGGCGGCGGGCCCCCCTGCCGGGACCGCTGCCAGTCGAAGCGGGCCACCCTTCCGCGGTTGCGCTCATACCAGTTCCTCATCCAGCGCGGGATCAGGACCGCGACTGCGGCTGAAAGGGCTGCTGCCGCCAGCAGGGCAACCGCGCCCCCGATCGCCTCTCGCGCCACCCACGCCAGCACCAGGAAGGCGGCGCTGAGAAGGCCGGCGATGACGACCAGACCCCGCGAGCCGTGTGTTTCGTAGGCCTTCACGTTCTGCCGCGCCGAAACCGCCTCCATCGGAGCGATCTGCCTGCCGGGGACGGGCGGCATTCCCGCGGGGACCGAAGGGGGGAACAGGGGGCCACCGGCACGCAGTCGGGCCCTCGTGTGCTGGGCGCGTCGGCGGACGTCCGGGGAGTCGTCACGCAGATAGGTCAGACGCCATTGGCTCCGAGTGACGATGTCCGTCTCGAGGAGTCTGTAGCCCAACTCATGGGCCACCGCCGCGATTGTGTTGCTCTGCGCGACCTCTGCCCCTCTCAACGTGATCTCTGCGGTGCCGCGCCCATCGAAGAAGGCGACGATCTGTTCATGCTTCATGAGGGCCCTCGCTTCTCCTGGTGCGCGCCACGGTCCCTCCCTCCGCACGAGGAGGAATCCACCTCCGCCGGGCATGGCGAGTTCGACCGTCTGACGGTTGTTCTACGGTGCGAAGTAGCCCAGGGCTGCCGGATCGGCGATGACGGAAGCCACGGCGTCAACCAGCCTGGAGTTGGCGGAGGCCTCAGCCCCCGTTTCCTTGTTCAGCGGTTGACGGCCTGGATCTCCTGGACGACGACGTCCTGGCCCGCCCCGAACTCGCCGTCGGGGAGGCCGCCGCCGGCGCCGGTCGTGCTCGTCCAGCTGATCTTCCACGTGACGGTGGCCTGGAGCTGGTACGAACCCTCGCCTGAGGAGCGCAGGTACTTCACCCCGCACGGCGGTGTCTCGTCGGCCTTGCCCTTGGCGTAGGGCGCGCCGATCCGTCCGTCCCGGATCTCGCACTGTCCGGACGCCGGGTAGGTGACGGCGTCGTCCGTGCCCGGTGCGATCTTCAGCGACACCGGTTCGGCCGTGGTCGTCGCGCTGAGGCCGAGCATCGGGACGGAGGCGGTGACGGAGACAGGCTTGAACTCGGCGGTGTCGAGCCATGCCCAGGTCGGCAGGTTCACCTTCGTGGCACCCTCCGGCGCCAGGTCGACCTCGGTCGAGGGCACGCGGATCTCGGCGTAGGCGAGCTGGGCGAGCGTCTCGGCGGTGATGGCCTGGGGGCGGTCGGGGGGTGGCGCGTCGCCCTCATCGACCCAGAAGGGCAACTCGTCGCACTCCTGCGACGCCGGGTCGGCCTCGCGCCCCTCGGTGACGTAGGAGTCCCACCAGTACCCCTCGCCCTCCTTGTCCTTGTTGAAGTCCTTGTAGGGCTGGCCGTTGACGAAGTAGTTCTGGGTCTTCAGGGCCCACTCGTGACTGGGCGAACTGGTCCCCCACACCTGCCGCATCTGCGCGTCGAGTTCCTTGGCGGTGTGCTTGGGCGCGTAGTAGCAGGCGGGGGGTGTCCAAGAGGTACTGGAGGTGACGGTGCCGGCCGACTTGCCGGACCCGTTCTTGGACCGGTTGAAGACGATCACGCCGGAGGCGCCGGCGGTCAGCTTGTCTCCGTCGGCGCCGGCCGAGGTGTCGGAGTCCACCTCGGTCACGGAGGGAGCAGGGCCGGGGGTTGCCCACGCGGTGCCCGGAAATCCAGCCGTCACGAGAACCAGAAACGCGACGGTGCTCCTCCGCGCCGACACGATCAGCCTCCGCACTGCTCGTGCCCCCTCTTGGTGATCAGGCCCGTGGTCACCCACACACCGTCACCGCTTTTCTCCAAGCGCGTGTTGTACAGGACGTACGGGCTGTCACTGGCCGGCGTCTTGTCCACCTTGCCGGTCTTGCGGTCCTTGTTGTACGCCTTACCGTCATCCGCGCAGTAGACGACGACAGCCGTCTTCTCGTCGCGCAGCGTCACCTGCGGATCGAAGTAACGAATGGTTCCCGTCCAGGAGATGTTGGCGTCAAGCCACGCCTGAACCCACTTCACTTCGCTGACGAGCGCGTTGTCCCGGTAGTAGAAGGACAGCCCCTTCGACTTCGTGTCCCCCCGGGCGATCGCATCGTCGACCGAGCCGAGTGCCCGCTGCGCATCGGCCAGTGCGGCGTCCTTGGTGGTGTCCCCGGTCTTCCAACCCTCGAAGACGCTCTTCATGTCCTTGGGCACCTTGAGGTCGGGCCGGCCGGCGGAATCCGACGCACCGGTACTCGGCGAAGCCGACGTCGATGCCTGGCCGGTGTCCGCGCCCGCGATCTTGTCGTTGCCGCCGGAGTCGTCGTCACCGCCCCCGCACGCGGACAGCGTCAGGGCCGCGGCGGCGGCAAACGCGGCGGCTGTGAGGAACGTGGGGCGGCGATTCACGGATGGCTCCCGGTGGGGCGAGGGTTCACACGAGTGACCCACGCTATCCACCGGGAGTGACGGCCAACCAGTTGGGTTCCCGTCAGAGGATCCGCCGCGCCCCCGCCGACGGCACCGCCTCGAACACCCGGGGAGCCGTGAAGGCCGCTGCCGCGAAGGCCTCTTCGACCGCCTTGGTGATGGCGTCCACCTCGGTGGCCTCGGCAAGGACGATCGCCGAGCCGCCGAAGCCGCCGCCGGTCATCCGGGCGCCGAGGGCGCCGGAGGCGAGAGCGGTGTCGACGACCAGGTCCAGCTCCGGGCAGGAGATACGGAAGTCGTCGCGGAGGGAGACGTGGCCCTCGACGAGGACGGGGCCGATGGCGCGGGTGTCGCCGGATTCCAGGAGGGACACCACGCGCTCGACGCGCTCGTCCTCCGTGACGACGTGCCGGACGAGACGGCGTACCTCCTCCTCGTCGCCCAGCCGTTCCAGCGCCGCGTCCAGCTCGGCGTAGGGCACGTCGCGCAGCGCGTCGACGCCGAGCAGCGCGGCGCCCTTCTCGCAGCCCGCGCGGCGCTTGCCGTACTCGCCCTCGCTGTGGGAGTGCTTGACCTGCGTGTCGACCACGAGCAGGCGCATGCCCTCGGCCGCGAGGTCGAAGGGGATCTGCCGCTGGGAGAGGTCGCGGGTGTCGAGGAACAGGGCGTGGCCCGCCTCGCAGCAGGCGGAGGCGGTCTGGTCCATGATGCCGACCGGCGCGCCGACGTAGACGTTCTCCGCGCGCTGGCACAGGCGGGCCAGCTGCCAGCCGCGCAGGCCGAGCGCGTAGAGGTCGTTCAGGGCCAGGGCGACGACGACCTCCAGGGCCGCCGAGGAGGAGAGGCCCGCGCCGGACGGCACCGTGGAGGCGAGGTGCACGTCGGCGCCGGTCAGCTCGTGGCCCGCCTCGCGCAGTGCCCAGACGACACCCGAGGGGTACGCCCTCCAGGACTTGTCCGACCCGGGGTCCAGGTCGGCCACGCGCAGCTCGACGGGGTCGCCGGGGACGTCCGCCGAGTGCAGGCGCAGGATGCCGTCGTCGCGCCGGGAGACGGCGGCGACCGCGGTGTGCGGCAGGGCGAACGGCATGACGAAGCCGTCGTTGTAGTCGGTGTGTTCGCCGATCAGGTTGACCCGGCCCGGCGCGGCCCACACCCCTTGCGGTTCCGCCCCGTACAGCTCCCGGAACCGCTCGCCGACGGTCCCTGCGACAGCCTCGCCCATGCCCTGACCCTCACCCTTCCGGTGACTCCGTAAGTACTAGCCCGCGCTTCGCTGCGCGAACTCCCACGCGTCCGCGACGATCCCCGCGAGATCCGCGCGGGACGGGTTCCAGCCCAGTTTCTCGCGTGCCGTGTCCGCCGACGCCACCAGGACCGCCGGGTCGCCGCCCCGTCGGGGGGCCACGACCTCGGGGATCGGGTGGCCGGTGACGCGGCGGACGGTCTCGACGACCTCGCGGACGGAGAACCCGTTGCCGTTGCCCAGGTTGCAGATGAGGTGCTCGCCGGGGGCGGCCGCCCCCACCGCGAGCAGATGGGCCTCGGCCAGGTCGGCGACGTGGATGTAGTCGCGTACGCAGGTGCCGTCCGGGGTCGGGTAGTCGTCGCCGAAGACGGAGATCGCGTCGCGCCGGCCCTGGGCCACCTGGAGGACGAGCGGGATCAGGTGCGACTCGGGGTCGTGGCGCTCGCCGTACTCGCCGTAGGCGCCCGCGACGTTGAAGTAGCGCAGCGACACCGCGCCCAGGCCGTGGGCCGCCGCCTCGCCGCTGATCATGTGGTCGACGGCGAGCTTGGAGGCGCCGTACGGGTTGGTGGGCCTCGTCGGCGCGGACTCGGGGATCGGGACCTGGTCCGGTTCGCCGTACGTGGCGGCCGTGGAGGAGAAGACGAGCCGGCGCACGCCCGCGCCCCGCATGGCCTCCAGGAGGGCCATGGTGCCGCCCACGTTGTTGTCCCAGTACTTCTCGGGCTTCACGACCGACTCCCCCACCTGGGAGAAGGCGGCGAAGTGCAGCACGCCGTCGAAGGTGGAATCCAGCCACTTGGCGGCGTCGCGGATGTCCCCCTCGATGAAGGAGGCGCCCGCCGGCACCCCCTCACGGAAACCGGTCGAGAGGTTGTCGAGGACGACGACCTCGTGCCCGGCCTCCACCAGATGCTGGGCGACGACGCTGCCGACGTAACCCGCACCGCCCGTCACCAGGTACTTCCCACTCATGAACTCGCTACCTCTCGCAGTCGCTCGGCCGCGCGCTCCGGGGGCACGTCGTTGATGAACACGTTCATGCCGGACTCGGAGCCCGCGAGGAACTTCAGCTTGCCGGACGTACGGCGAATGGTGAAAAGCTCCAGGTGCAGCGCGAAGTCGTCCCGCGTCACGCCGTCGAACTCCTCCAGCTGCCCGAACGGGGCCTGGTGCCAGGCCGCGATGTAGGGCGTCGGAGGCTCGCCCTCACCGAAGATCCGGTCGAAGCGCCTCAACAGTTCCAGATAGACCTGGGGGAACTCTGTGCGCGCCGCCTCGTCGAGCCCGAGCAGGTCGGGCACCCTGCGCTTGGGGTAGAGGTGCACCTCGTACGGCCAGTGCGCCGCGTACGGCACGAAGGCCACCCACTCCTCACTCTCCAGGACGACACGCTCACCGGCCCGTTCCTCCGCCAGGACGGCGTCGAACAGGTTGTCCCCGCCCGTCGCGTCCTTGTGGGCGGCGAGTGAACGGAGCATCAGGGCGGTGCGGGGCGTGGTGAAGGGGTAGGCGTAGATCTGCCCGTGCGGGTGACCCAGTGTCACGCCGATCTCGGCGCCCCGGTTCTCGAAGCAGAACACCTGTTCAACGGAGGGCAGATGGGACAGCTCGGAGGTGCGGTCGGTCCAGGCGTCGAGCACGAGCCGGGCCTGCCCCTCGCTCAGGTCGGCGAAGGAGGCGTCGTGGTCGGAGGTGAAGCAGACGACCTCGCAGCGGCCGGAGTCGCCGGCCAGCGAGGGGAAACGGTTCTCGAAGACCACGACGTCGTACGACGAGTCCGGGATCTCGCTCAGCCGTTCGCCCTGCGAGGGGCACAGCGGGCACTGGTCGGCGGGCGGGTGGTAGGTGCGGCCCTGGCGGTGCGAGGCGACGGCGATCGAGTCGCCGAGCAGGGGATCGCGGCGGACCTCGGAGGTGGTGACGGTCGGCTCCAGCGGGCGGTGGTCGACCGCGTCGCGCACGGTGTCGTCACGCAGGTCGTAGTAGACCAGCTCACGGCCGTCGGCCAGCCGGGTAGAGGTCTTCTTCACTGCCGCACTCCTCTGCGCCCACCAATGCACTCACCAGTCACCCAACACAATCAAACATAACACATCACAACCCACCACGGCCTGCCGTTCATCACAATCAAACAAAGTTCATCACCAGAAGTGTTCAATTACTGAACGCGGAGGCGTAGGTTCCGCTGCGGATCAGTTCGCGAACGAAGCGAGTGCTTAATGCAAACCCCCACATACCTAGCAGCAGAACTTCGGCTCCCCACCAACTGGCTCGACTACACGATCCTCGGGATCTACTTCGTCGTCGTCCTGGGCATCGGTTTCGCCGCCCGCCGTTCGGTCAAGACCAGCCTGGACTTCTTCCTGTCCGGCCGCTCGCTGCCCGCCTGGGTCACCGGCCTCGCCTTCGTGGCGGCCAACCTGGGCGCCACCGAGATCCTGGGCATGGCCGCCAACAGCGCGCAGTACGGCGTCTACACGACCCACTGGTACTGGATCGGCGCCATCCCGGCGATGGTCTTCCTCGGCCTGGTGATGATGCCGTTCTACTACGGCTCGAAGGTCAGGTCGGTCCCGGAGTTCCTCCTCCTCCGCTTCGACAAGGCCTCGCACCTGCTCAGTTCGGTCCTGTTCGCCGTGGCGGCCATCTTGATCGCGGGCGTGAACCTCTACGCCCTCGCGATCGTGGTCGAGGCGCTCCTGGGCTGGCCGGAGTGGGTGGCCATCGTGGTGGCCGGCTTCTTCGTCCTGGCGTACATCACCCTCGGCGGTCTGTCCTCGGCCATCTACAACGAGGTCCTCCAGTTCTTCGTGATCCTGGCCGGCCTCATCCCGATCACCATTCTGGGCCTGAAGAAGGTCGGCGGCTGGGACGGCCTGTCCGACTCCCTGTCGCAGTCACGGGGCTCCGACTTCATGACGGCGTGGGGCGGGACGGGGATCGGCAGCGACAACCCGCTGGGCGCCAACTGGCTGACCATCGTCCTGGGCCTCGGCTTCGTCCTCTCCTTCGGCTACTGGACGACGAACTTCGCCGAGGTGCAGCGCGCCCTGTCCGCCAAGAACCTCTCGGCGGCCCAGCGCACGCCCCTGATCGCCGCCTTCCCGAAGATCTTCATCGTCTTCGTGGTGATGATCCCCGGTCTGGTCGCCGCCGTCCTGGTCCCGAAGATCGGCACGCCCGGTTCCGACCTCCAGTACAACGACGCGATCCCGTACCTGATGCAGCAACTGCTGCCCAACGGTGTCCTCGGCATCGCGGTGACCGGTCTGCTGGCCGCGTTCATGGCCGGTATGGCGGCCAACATCTCCTCCTTCAACACGGTCTTCACCACCGACATCTGGCAGAAGTACGTGAAGAAGGACCGCCCGGACGAGTACTACGTGCGCTTCGGCCGCCTGATCACCGTGATCGGCGTGCTGGCCTCGATCGGCACGGCGTTCCTGGCGTCGTCCTTCTCCAACATCATGAGCTACCTCCAGACGCTGTTCTCCTTCTTCAACGTGCCGATGTTCGTGGTCTTCATCATCGGCATGTTCTGGAAGCGCGCGTCGATGAAGTCCGGCTTCTGGGGCCTGATCGCCGGCACGACCGCCGCGATGGTGAACTACTTCGTCATCTACAAGCAGGGCATCATCGACATCCCCTCCGACCAGGGCGCCAACTTCGTCTCCGCGATCGCGGGCTTCGTGGCCGGCGCGGTGGTCATGGTCGCGGTGTCCCTGTTCACGGCCCCGAAGCCGGTCAGCGAGCTGCAGGGTCTGGTCTACGGCACGACGTCGCCCGGCATGTCCGAGGCACCGGCCAAGGGCGACGACGCGTGGTACCGCAAGCCGGCGCTGCTGGGCTGGGGCGCGGTCATCCTGGCCGCGGCCTGCTACATCCCGTTCTCGTTCTGATCGCGGGAGGATTGAGAGAGCATGTCTGATTCCTACTCCGACAAGAACGTCCAGGACGAGGTCTCCGAGCTGGAGACCAAGTCCGTCACCGCCGCGCGGCTGTTCGACATCCGGCGGATCATCGGCGGGCTGTTCGCGGTCTACGGCGTCATCGTGATGATCGCGGGCTTCGTGGCGTCCGACGACGAGATCGACAAGGCGCAAGGGGTGAACATCAACCTCTGGACCGGGCTGGGGATGCTGATCCTCGGCATCTTCTTCCTGGCCTGGCTGAAACTCCGCCCCACGGCTCCGCCCCCCCCGCCGCTGGAGGACGCCCCCGAGGAGTGACCCCACCCATGTGACGCCGGGGTGGTCAGGGCTCCGGCGTCGGTGCTGGCGCGGGGTGGGTGACGCGACCGGGGTTCATACGGCGCCCGGCGCGGGTGCGGGCCAGGGGTGGGTGACGCGGACCGGCGCTCGCCGGGTGCCGCTGCGCCCACCCGTGCCGCCCCAGCGGCACGACTGCCCGCAGCTACGCGGATACGCGGGAGAGCCGCGTACGGCGAGAAGGGGGCGTGTCGGGGGGTGTCCGCCCGCAGCGGTTGGCGCGTCAACGAACGTCACTTCTGCGGCCCACCGATTCCGCGCCGTTCCGAGGACGGACACCCCCCGGCGCGACCCCGACCCACCACCGAACCCAACGCGCTACGCGCACCCCCACCGAAGCGGCCACAGGCCGCCGCAGGCACCCCGCTCAACCCCCGGAGGACCCCGCCCGGTCCAGCAACCCCGTCCGGGCCGCCAGCGCCGCTGCCTCCAGTCGTGAGCCCACCCCGAGCTTCATCAGAACCCGCTGCACGTGCGTACGCGCCGTGGACGGTGCTATCCCCATCCCGGCCGCGATCAGCCGGGTGTCCTCGCCGTCGGCGACCCGGACCAGGACCTCGACCTCCCTCGGCGTGAGCATCTGCAGCAGCCGCGCCCCCTCGTCGTCGGGCTGCGCCGCCGGATTCAGCAGTTCCCCGAACGCCCCCTGCAACAGCGCCGGCGCCACCGCCGCCTCACCGGCCCGCGCCTTCATGATCGCCCGTTCCACGCCCTCTATGCGCTCGTCGTGCCGGACGTACCCCGACGCCCCCGCCGCGAACGCCGCCGCGATCCCGCGAGGGCTCGGCACCGGTCCGAGCACCAGAACCGCCACCTGCGGACGCTCCCGCTTGATCCGCACCACCGGATCGAAGATGCCCGTCTCGGCCGGCGTCGCCGTCCCGAGCAGGCACACCTCCGGCGCCCGGCTGATCACCAGCTCGGCCGCCCCCGCGGCCGGCGCCGCCGCGGCCAGCACCCGGTGCCCGCGCAGCTTCAGCGCAGAGGCCAGCGCCTCGGCGAGCAATCGGTGATCGTCGACCACCATGAGCCGTACTCCCATGGAGCAACCCCCCAGTCACCCAGACCCCCGGCATGCCCCCGGAAGCTACACGCTAGCCGCATCCCGCGCTGCCGCTACCGGCCAGAATCGCCCCCCGATCACCGAATCCCACCCCAATACG
>NZ_QHJH01000213.1 GCF_003947455.1 Streptomyces sp. WAC 04229
CCTCCCACCAGTTCCCCCTCGGCCTCCCGCTGCTCCCCGAGCGCCGGACGGCGCTGATCGACTGGGCCCGCCGCACCGGCGGCCTGGTCCTGGAGGACGACTACGACGGCGAGTTCCGCTACGACCGCCAGCCCGTCGGTGCCCTCCAGGGCCTCGACCCCGACCGCGTCGTCTACCTCGGCACCGCCAGCAAGTCCCTCGCCCCCGCCCTGCGCCTGGGCTGGCTGGTGCTGCCGCCCGCGCTCGTCGAGGAGATCATGGACGGCATGGCGGGCCGCACCCCGGGCGTCCTCGACCAGCTGACCCTCGCCGAGTTCCTGGGCTCCGGCGACTACGACCGCCACGTCCGCTCCGCCCGCCTGCGCTACCGGCGCCGCCGCGACGCCCTGGTCGCCGCCCTCACCGAACGGGCGCCCGGAGTCCGCGTCACCGGCATCGCGGCCGGACTCCACGCCGTCCTCGAACTGCCGCCCGGCACCGAGCGGCAGACCGTCCGCGCCGCCGCCTGGCAGGGACTCGCGGTCCACGGCCTCTCCATGTTCCGCCACCCCGACGCCGACGTCCCCCCGCTGGACGCCCTCGTCGTCGGCTACGGCACCCCGCCCGACCATGCCTGGGCGGGGGCCCTGGACGCCCTGTGCCGGGCGCTGCCGTAAAGTCCACCCGCGACGGGGGCCGTACACTCGATCGGCCCAACTGTCGTACAACCGCACGGACAACGGGGAGACGAGGAAATGGCAGAGACCCGGCGACGGCTGCGGTCGAGCACCGTGGTGCTCGGCGGCATGGGAATGCTCGCGGCGGCCCTGAGCGCTTGCGGCTCGGACCCCGACCGCCGGTGCGTGGACCGCGACAGCTACGACTACCTCAACGGCTACAAGGTCGTCTCCGACCAGAACTGCAAGTCGGGTTCGTCCGGCAGCTCTTATGGCAAGGGCGGCAAGAAGAGGACCTCGGCCGACGCCGACTGGTACTACGACGCCGACGTGAGCGGCGGCTGGGCCGACGACGGCACCTTCAGCCGGTCCGAGGCCGTGGACCGGGGCGGCTTCGGCTGCTCGGGCGGCAGCGGCGGAGGCTGAGCGCGTGGAACGCCGCACCATCACCCCGCGCACCGGCTGGCAGGAGACCGTCGAGGAACAGGGCCTGATCTACCCCCTGACCCGCTACCCCGACGGCTCCCTGCGCCCCTACTGGGACGAGAGCGCCCACTACGTCTTCTCCCTGCCGGAGGTCGAGGCGCTGGAGGAGGTCGTCGAGGAACTCCACCGCATGTGCCTGGCCGCCGCCGAGCACATCGTCACCCGCGACCGCTTCGCCGACCTGGGCATCACCGACCCCCGTATCGTCCGGGCGGTCACCGAGGCCTGGCACCGCCGCGCCGAACTCCCCTCCGTCTACGCCCGCTTCGACCTGCGCTACGACGGCACCGGGCCCGCCAAGCTCCTGGAGTACAACGCGGACACCCCGACCTCCCTGGTCGAGGCCGCGTCCCCGCAGTGGTTCTGGATGGAGGAGCGCTTCCCCGGCGCCGACCAGTGGAACAGCCTGCACGAGCGCCTGGTAGACGCCTGGAAGAAGCAGGCCGCGCTGCTCCCGCCCGGCAACCCCCTGTACTTCGCGCACTCCTCGGACGACGAACTCGGCGAGGACCTGATGACGGTCGCCTACCTCAAGGAGACCGCCGAACAGGCCGGTCTCGAGACCGACTGGATCTCCATGGAGGAGATCGGCTGGGACCGCCTCTCCGGCCGCTTCGTCGACAACAGGCTGCGCTTCATCCGCAGCCTCTTCAAGCTCTACCCCTGGGAGTGGCTCACCACCGACCGCTTCGCCGGGCACGTCCTGGACACCCTCGACAACGGCGGCGGCACGGGCACCACCCTGTGGATCGAGCCCGCCTGGAAGATGCTGCTCAGCAACAAGGCCCTGCTGGCCGTCCTCTGGGAGCTGTACCCGGACCACCCCAACCTCCTGCCGGCCTATCTGGACGGCCCGAGAGAGCTGGCCGGCACGACGGGCTGGGTGGCCAAGCCGCTGCTGGGCCGCGAGGGCGCCGGAGTGACGATCCACGAACCCGGCACCGACCCGGCACCCCGCACCGAGCCCTGCTGCTACCAGGCCCTCGCCCCGCTGCCCGACTTCGACGGCAACCGCGTGGTCCTCGGCGCCTGGGTGGTGGAGAACGAGTCGGCGGGCCTGGGCATCAGGGAGTCGTCGGGCCTGGTGACGGACGAGTACGCCCGCTTCCTGCCCCACGTGATCCTCTAGCGCCCTGGAGGGGGCCGCAGGCCCCCAGGGGCGCGGGGAACTGCGCGACCAGCCCCCACGCACCCGTACCCCGGTACACACAGCAACCCGGCAGACGCTTTCCGGTAGCCTGGCCCCGGGCCGTGACTGGCGCGCAAGGATGGGATGAACCATCGGGAAGCGGCCCGAGCGACATGTGCCGAGCGCCTGGGCCGACCTGAACGCTGATTCCAACGTCCGGAGGCCCCCGTGTCCGCAGACCTCACCCCCGAGTCCGTCGCCTACCGCGCCGCGCTGCAAGCGATCCGCGCCGTCGAGCCCCGCGTCGCCGACGCCATCGGCCAGGAGGTCGCCGACCAGCGCGAGATGCTCAAGCTGATCGCCTCGGAGAACTACGCCTCCCCGGCCACCCTCCTCGCGATGGGCAACTGGTTCAGCGACAAGTACGCCGAGGGCACCGTCGGCCGCCGCTTCTACGCCGGCTGCCGCAACGTCGACACCGTCGAGTCCCTCGCCGCCGAGCACGCCCGCGAACTCTTCGGCGCCCGGCACGCCTACGTCCAGCCGCACTCCGGCATCGACGCCAACCTGGTCGCCTTCTGGGCCGTCCTCGGCGCCCGCGTCGAGGTGCCCTTCCTGGAGAAGACGGGCGCCCGCCAGGTCAACGACCTGACCGACGCGGACTGGGCCGAGCTGCGCCAGGCCTTCGGCAACCAGCGGATGCTCGGCATGTCCCTGGACGCCGGCGGCCACCTCACCCACGGCTTCCGTCCGAACATCTCCGGCAAGATGTTCGACCAGCGCTCCTACGGCACCGACCCGGCCACCGGCCTCATCGACTACGAGGCCCTGCGCGCCTCCGCCCGGGAGTTCAAGCCGCTGATCATCGTCGCGGGCTACTCGGCGTACCCCCGTCTGGTGAACTTCCGGATCATGCGCGAGATCGCCGACGAGGTCGGCGCGACCCTCATGGTCGACATGGCGCACTTCGCCGGTCTCGTCGCGGGCAAGGTCCTCACCGGCGACTTCGACCCGGTCCCGCACGCCCAGATCGTGACGACGACCACCCACAAGTCGCTGCGCGGACCGCGCGGCGGCATGGTCCTGTGCGACGACTCCCTCAAGGACCAGGTCGACCGCGGCTGCCCGATGGTCCTCGGCGGCCCGCTCCCGCACGTCATGGCCGCCAAGGCCGTCGCCCTCGCCGAGGCCAGGCAGCCCGCGTTCCAGGACTACGCCCAGCGCATCGTCGACAACGCCCGCGCCCTCGCCGAGGGCCTGATGCGGCGCGGCGCCACCCTGGTCACCGGCGGCACGGACAACCACCTCAACCTGATCGACGTGGCGTCCTCCTACGGCCTCACCGGCCGCCAGGCCGAGGCCGCGCTCCTCGACTCCGGCATCGTCACCAACCGCAACGCCATCCCGTCCGACCCGAACGGCGCCTGGTACACGTCCGGCATCCGCATCGGCACCCCGGCCCTCACCACGCGTGGCCTGGGCACGGCGGAGATGGACGAGGTCGCGGGCCTGATCGACCGCGTCCTGACGACCACGGAACAGGGCACGACGAAGTCGGGCGCCCCGTCGAAGGCGTCCCACGTCCTGGGCGAGAAGGTGGCGGAGGAGATCGCCCGGCGGGCCACGGACCTGGTGGCGGGCTTCCCCCTCTACCCGGAGATCGACCTCGGCTGAGCATGCCGGATGTGCGGCTGCCGCCGTGTGGGCGACCAGCCGCACACGGCCCGCAGTTCCCCACGCACGGAACCCGCCGATCTCTCTGAGAGAATGATGGGCATGGCGAATGACCACCCTCGCGTACTCTCTGGCATCCAGCCCACGGCCGGCTCGTTCCACCTCGGCAACTACCTCGGCGCCGTCCGCCAGTGGGTGGCCCTCCAGGAGACCCACGACGCGTTCTACATGGTCGTCGACCTGCACGCGATCACGGTCCCGCAGGACCCGAAGGAACTGCGGGCCAACACCCGGCTGGCCGCCGCCCAGCTCCTGGCGGCCGGCCTGGACCCGGACCGCTGCACGCTCTTCGTGCAGAGCCACGTGCCCGAGCACGCCCAGCTCGCCTGGGTCATGAACTGCCTCACCGGCTTCGGCGAGGCCGGCCGCATGACCCAGTTCAAGGACAAGTCCGCCAAGCAGGGCGCCGAACGCGCCTCCGTCGGCCTGTTCACGTACCCGATCCTCCAGGTCGCGGACATCCTGCTCTACCAGGCCAACGAGGTCCCGGTCGGCGAGGACCAGCGCCAGCACATCGAGCTGACCCGCGACCTGGCCGAGCGCTTCAACGGCCGCTTCGGCGAGGCGTTCACCGTGCCCTCCCCGTACATCCTCAAGGAGACGGCGAAGATCTACGATCTCCAGGACCCGTCGATCAAGATGAGCAAGTCGGCGTCCACGCCGAAGGGCCTGATCAACCTCCTGGACGAGCCCAAGGCGACCGCGAAGAAGGTGAAGAGCGCGGTCACCGACACGGACACCGTGATCCGCTTCGACCGCGAGCACAAGCCGGGCGTCAGCAACCTCCTGTCGATCTACTCGGTGCTCACCGGCACGGAGATCGCCGAGCTGGAGGAGAAGTACGCCGGCAAGGGCTACGGCGCGCTCAAGACGGACCTCGCCGACGTGATGGTCGAGTTCGTGACCCCGTTCCGGGAGCGCACCCAGCAGTACCTGGACGACCCGGAGACGCTGGACTCGATCCTGGCCAAGGGCGCCGAGAAGGCACGCGCCGTCGCCGCCGAGACCCTCTCGCGGACGTACGACATGGTGGGCTTCCTGCCCGCCAAGCACTGACCCGGGGCCACCGCCCGGCCCCGGTCCCGGCCCCGCCGTGCGCCCCGGCATGCCGCCGTAGCGCTGCACATCACTCCCGTTGCGCCTGCCCCGGGCACGGTCGTGGCCGTACAGTCGATAGCCGGGTGTCCGACACAGCGACATACGACGAGTGACACGTAACGACAGGAGACGACGTGGGGACCGTAACGATCGGCGTGTCGATCGCGGTTCCGGAGCCTTACGGCAGCCAGCTCCAGCAGCTGCGCGCGGGCTTCGGCGACGCCGCTGCTCACGGCATCCCCACGCACGTCACCCTGCTGCCGCCGACCGAGGTCGACGGCAGCGCGCTGCCCGCGATCGAGGCGCACCTGGCGGAGGTGGCGGCGCGCGGCCGGCCCTTCCCGATGCGGCTGTCCGGCACCGGGACCTTCCGTCCGCTGTCGCCCGTGGTCTTCGTCCAGGTGGTCGAGGGCGCCGCGGCCTGCTCCTGGCTCCAGAAGCGGGTGCGCGACGCGTCCGGCCCCGTCCCACGCGAACTGCAGTTCCCGTACCACCCGCACGTCACGGTGGCGCACGGCATCGAGGAAGCCGCGATGGACCGCGCCTACGAGGAGCTGTCCGACTACGCGGCCCAGTGGTCCTGCACCGGCTTCGCGCTCTACGAGCAGGGCCCCGACGGGGTGTGGCGCAAGCTGCGCGAGTTCCCCTTCGGCAGCGCCACGGTGCCCCCGCAGGCCGGGCGCGTGGAGAGCGGCTCGCTGCCCGGCCGGTGATCCGAGCCCGCCCGGCGGCCGGACGTCACACGGGCAGCCGCCGGAACAGCGCCCGCGGCAGGTGCCGCACCGCCGACATCACCACCCGCAGGGCGCCGGGCACCCACACCGTCTCCGAGCGCCGCCGCAGCCCCAGCTCGATCGCCGTGGCGACCGCCTCGGGCGTCGTGGCGAGCGGCGCCTCCTCCATCCCGGCGGTCATCCGCGACCGCACGAACCCGGGGCGTACGACCATGACGTGCACGCCCGTGCCGTGCAGCGCGTCGCCGAGGCCCTGCGCGAAGGCGTCCAGGCCGGCCTTGCTGGAGCCGTAGATGAAGTTGGCGCGCCGGGCCCGTTCGCCGGCCACCGAGGAGAGCACCACCAGGGAGCCGTGGCCCTGCGCCTGGAGCGCCCGGGCGGCGACCAGGCCCGCCGAGACCGCGCCGGTGTAGTTGGTCTGCGCGACCCGCACGGCGTTCAGCGGCTCGCGCTCGTCGTGCGCCTGGTCGCCCAGGATGCCGAAGGCCAGCAGCACCAGGTCGACGTCGCCCTCGGCGAAGACCTTGCCGAGCGCCTCCTCGTGGGACTCGGGGTCGAGCGCGTCGAAGGCGACGGCGCGCACCTCGGCGCCGAGGCCGCGCAGCTGCTCGGCGGCCGCGTCCAGGGCGGGGGAGGGCCGGCCGGCCAGCCACACCGTGCGGGTGCGGCGGGCCACCAGGCGGCGGGCGGTGGCGAGCGCGATCTCGGACGTACCGCCGAGGACGAGCAGGGACTGGGGGAGGCCGAAGGCGTCCTTCACGACAGCTCCAGAAGGGTCAGAGGGCGAGGCGGCGGGCCAGGTCGGACACGAACACCCCGCGCGGGTCCAGCTCCGCGCGCAGCGCGCGGAAGTCGTCGAGGCGCGGGTACATCGCGGCGAGCAGTTCGGGCCGCAGCCGCGAGTCCTTGGCGAGGTAGACCCGGCCGCCGGCCTGCGCGACCTCCTCGTCCAGCTCGTCCAGGAAGGCGCCGAGGCCGGGCAGGCCCGCCGGGACGTCCAGGGCCAGGGTCCAGCCGGGCACGGGGAAGGAGAGCCAGCCCGGGTCGGCCTGGCCGAACCGCTTGAGGACGGCCAGGAAGGACGGGCAGCGGCGGTCCGAGATGCGCCGCACGATCCGGCGCAGCGCGTCCTCCCGGCCCTCGCCGACGACGAACTGGTACTGCACGAAGCCGCCGCGGCCGTAGATCCGGTTCCAGTGCGGGACGCCGTCCAGGGGGTGGAAGAACGTGGAGATCCGCTGGAGCCGGCCCCGGCTGAACCGGGGGGACTTGCGGTACCACACCTCGTTGAACAGGCCCACCGTGGTCCGGCCGAGGAGCCCGTCGGGGACGAGGTCGGGGGCGGCCGGGAGGCGCGAGGTGCGGAAGGCCAGCGGCGCCCGCCGTGCGCGGGAGCCGGCGGGCAACGCGTCCAGCGGGGCGTGGTCGCCGCGGGTGAGCACCGCGCGGCCGGTCGCCCGGCCGCGCGCGAGGAGGTCGATCCACGCGACCGAGTAGCGGTAGCGGTGGTCGGTGGCCGTCAGACGGGCCATCAGGTCGTCCAGGTCGTCGGCGCGCTCGGTGTCGACGGACATCAGCGCGGTCTCGACCGGGTGGAGCCGCAGCGTCGCGGTGAGGATCACCCCGGTCAGGCCCATGCCTCCGGCGGTCGCGTCGAACAGGGGCGTGCCCGGGGTGACGGTGCGGACCCCGCCGTCGGCGGTGAGCAGCTCCAGGGAGACCACGTGCCGCGCGAAGGACCCCGACACGTGGTGGTTCTTGCCGTGGATGTCCGCGCCGATCGCCCCGCCGACCGTCACGTAGCGGGTGCCGGGCGTCACCGGCACGAACCAGCCGAGCGGCAGCAGCACCTCCATCAGGTGGTGCAGGGAGACGCCCGCGTCGCAGAGCACGGTGCCGCCGGCGACGTCGACGGCGTGCACCTGGTCCAGGGCCGTCATGTCCAGCACGGCGCCCCCCGCGTTCTGCGCGGCGTCCCCGTACGCCCGTCCCAGCCCCCGCGCGATGCCGCCGCGGGTCCCGCACTCCCGGACGGCCAGGGCGGCCTCCTGGTACGTCCGCGGGCGGATCAGACGGGCCGCGGTGGGGGCGGTGCGGCCCCAGCCCGTGACGGGACCCCAGTCGGTGTCGGCAGACATGCCGGTGACCGTATCGCCCCTATGAGAACGATTAGTTCCAAAACATCATGCACATACCCGAAACGGGTGATTAATGGTATGTCGCTCGATCGTGCCGTCCTTCCGGTCCGGCGGGCGGGAACAGTGAGTCGGCATGGACGACCTCGACGACATGGACCACCGGATCGTCACGGCGCTCAGAGCCTGCGGCACGGACCCGCGCGTGGCCGGCGCCGCGCGCGCCCTGTCCTGGGCCGGGGAGCACGCGGGCCTGTGGCTCGCCGCGGGTCTCGCGGGAGCCGCCGTGGACCGCGCGCGGCGGGAGGCCTGGCTGCGCGGCACCGCGCTCACGGCGGGCGCCCACGTCGTCAGCATGGCCCTGAAGCGGGTCGTGCGCCGTCCGCGCCCCGCACACGTCGTGCCCCTGGTGCGCACCGCCGGGCGGCACTCGTTCCCCAGCTCCCACGCCACCTCGGCCGCGGCCGCCGCCGTCGCCTTCGGCGCGCTCGGCGTGCCCGCCGTCCGGCCGCTGGCCGCCGCGGTGTGCGCCTCCCGGCTGGTCGTCGGGGTCCACTACCCCTCGGACGTCGCGGCCGGCGCGGCCCTGGGCGCGCTCACGGCCCGGCTCGGCGCCCGCTGGATGCGAGGAGGCACCCGTGACTGACACGGCCGTCCTGAGGCAACGCGCCCCGCAGCGGCCGGGGGAGCCCGCGACGCCCCCCGCGAAGGGCGTGCTGAGCGGCCTGCTCCGGACCGCACGCCCCCGCCAGTGGGTCAAGAACGTCCTGGTCGTCGCCGCCCCGGCCGCCGCGGGCGAGCTGTTCTCGGTGCCCGCGCTGAGCCGGCTCGCCCTGGTCTTCGTGCTGTTCACCGCCTGCGCCTCGGCCGTCTACCTCGTCAACGACGCCCGCGACGCCGAAGCCGACCGCGCCCACCCGGTCAAGCGGCACCGCCCGGTCGCGGCCGGACAGGTCCCGGTGCCGCTCGCGTACGCCGCCGGCGGCCTCCTGGGCGTTCTCGCGCCCCTCGCCGCGGCCTGGCTGTGCCCGCCGTCCGTCGCGGCCCTGCTGACCGCCTACCTCGCGATGCAACTGGCGTACTGCGTCACCCTCAAGCACGTCCTCGTCGTCGACCTGGCCGTCGTCACCACCGGCTTCCTGATGCGGGCGATGATCGGCGGACTCGCGCTCGGCATCCCCCTGTCGCGCTGGTTCCTCATCACGACCGGCTTCGGCGCGCTGTTCATGGTCGCCGCCAAGCGGTACTCCGAGGCCGTCCAGATGGCCGGGCAGGAGGGCGCCACCCGCGCACTGCTCACCGAGTACACCACCGGCTACCTCCGCTTCGTCTGGCAGCTCGCGGCCGGTGTCGCCGTCCTCGGCTACTGCCTGTGGGCCATGGAGGAGGGCGGCGTCCCGCACACCAGCGTGCTGCCCTGGCGCCAGCTGTCCATGGTCGCCTTCGTCCTCGCCGTCCTGCGCTACGCCGTCTTCGCCGACCGCGGCACCGCGGGCGAACCCGAGGACGTCGTCCTGCGCGACCGGGCGCTCGCGCTGATCGGCGCGGTCTGGGTGGCGATGTACGGCCTGGCGGTGGCCAATTGGTAGCCGGCCGGCGCGAGCTGGCCGGCTTCGCCTCCGTGGGCCTGCTCGCCTACGCCGTCGACCTCGGCCTCTTCACCTGCCTGCGCGGCCCCGCGGGCCTCGGCCCGCTCGGCGCCAAGACGCTGTCCTTCGTCGCCGGCTGCGCGGTGGCGTACGCGGGCAACGCGCTGGGCACCTACCGGCACACCCGCCCCCGGGGACTGCGCCCCTGCGCCGTGTTCGTCGCGGTGAACCTCGCCGGTGCCGGTGTGCAACTGCTCTGCCTGACCGTCAGCCACTACGGCCTCGGCCTCACCTCGCAGCGCGCCGACACCGTCTCCGGCGCCGGAATCGGCATGGTCCTGGGCACGATCCTGCGCTTCTGGGGCACAAGAACACTGGTCTTCCGGGCCGCGGACGGATCCGGTGGCCCGACGAGATCATGGACCGGGACGAGCGGGGGCAGGGTCGGATCATGGACTGGCTGAAGAAGCTCCCCGTCGTGGGACCGTATATCGCGCGCCTGATGACCACGCACGCGTGGCGCTCGTACGAACGGCTCGACCGGGTGAAGTGGGCACGGCTGGCCGCCGCCATGACCTTCACCAGCTTCGTCGCGCTCTTCCCGCTGCTGAGCCTGGCCGCCGCCGTGGCCGCCGCCACGCTCAGCAAGAAGCAGCAGGACCAGCTCCAGGACAAGATCGCCGAGCAGATCCCCGGCATCGCCGACCAGCTGAACATCCAGGGCCTCGTGGACAACGCCGGCACCGTCGGCCTCATCTCAGGCCTGCTGCTGCTCTTCACCGGCATGGGCTGGGTCGAGGCCACCCGGGGCTGTCTGCGCGCCGTCTGGGAGCTGCCCGACGAGGAGGAGAACCCGGTCCTGCACCGGGCCAAGGACGCCGGTGTCCTCGTCGGTCTCGGCGGCGCGCTGCTGATCACCGTCGCCATCTCCACCGTCGCCTCGGCGCTGGTGGGCTGGATCATCCGCTCGATCGGCCTGGCCGAGGGCGGCGTCGGCGGCGTCCTGCTCTACGTCGCCGCCTTCGCGGTGGCCGTCCTCGCCGACTTCCTCCTGCTGCTGTACGTGCTGACCCTGCTCCCCGGCGTCCACCCCGAGCGCCGCCGCCTGGTCGTCGCGGCGTTGATCGGCGCGATCGGCTTCGAACTGCTGAAGCTGCTGATCAGCGGCTACATCCAGGGGGTCGCGGCGAAGAGCATGTACGGCGCCTTCGGCGTCCCCGTGGCCCTGCTGCTGTGGATCAACTTCACCTCGAAGCTGCTGCTGTTCGCGGCCTCCTGGACGGCGACCGGGAGCAAGGCGCAGGAGGCCGGGAGCGGGGGCGACGGCGACGGCGCCGACGCCCCCGACGTCACGGGCGGGTCCGGCGGCGGACCAGGTCCGGCAGCGGCCACTTCCGGTTGACCAGGAACGCGCCGCCGGCCAGCAGCACCAGCACCCCGGCCGCGACACCGGCCGCGATCCCGACCCCGCCGGAGCCGTCCGAGGCCGTCGCGCCCGCCACCGGCCCGGTGCCCGCCGAGCCCTTCCCGGTGCCGCCGGCCTCTCCGGAGGCGTCCGGCCCGGGGCTCGCCTGCGCGGCGCTCCTCGGCCGGACCAGCTCGCCCACCGGCCGCGCCTTGCCGGCCGCCGCGAAGCCCCAGTCGAACAGGCGGGCCGTCTCCTTGTAGACCTCGTTGTGCTCGTCCTTGGCCGGGTTCATCACCGTGACGAGCAGCACCTTGCCGTTCCGCTCCGCGACGCCGGTGAAGGTGGCGCCCGCGTTGGTGGTGTTGCCGTTCTTCACGCCCGCGATGCCCGGGTACACGTCCATGTCCGAGTCGCCGGACAGCAGCCGGTTGGTGTTCTGGATCTCGAAGGGCTTGCGGGTCGTCTTGCCCTTCTTGTCCTTCTCCGTCTGGCCGGGGAACTTCGCGCGGACCGTCGAGGCGTACTCGCGGAAGTCCTTCTTCTGGAGCCCCGAGCGCGCGAACAGCGTCAGGTCGTACGCGGAGGAGACCTGGTGCGGCGCGTCGTAGCCGTCGGGGCTGACCACGTTGGTGTCGAGGGCCTGCAGCTCCTCGGCGTGTTCGTTCATGTCCGCGACGGTCTTGTCGACGCCGCCGTTCATCGCGGACAGCACGTGCACGGCGTCGTTGCCGGAGCGCAGGAAGACCCCGAGCCACAGGTCGTGGACGGTGTAGGTCTCCTCCTCCTTGACGCCGACCAGGCTGGAGCCGGCGCCGATGCCCGCGAGGTCGGAGACCGCCACCTTGTGCTCGGTGGTCTTCGGCCACTTCGGCAGCAGCGTGTCGGCGAACAGCATCTTCAGGGTGCTCGCCGGGGCCAGCCGCCAGTGCGCGTTGTGCGCGGCGAGCACGTCGCCGGACTCGGCGTCGGCCACGATCCAGGAACGGGCGGTGATGTCCTTGGGCAGTACCGGCGCCCCGCCCGCCAGGTCCACCTGCGTGCCCGGCTTCCCCAGCCGCGCGCCGCCCATGGTCGACATCGACGCGGGGGGAGTGGGCGTCGGGCTCTTCGAGGGGTCGGGGGCCGCGAG
>NZ_QHJH01000214.1 GCF_003947455.1 Streptomyces sp. WAC 04229
GTCCGCCGCAGACCATTGTGCCGTCCGGTGATCACGCTGTCCGGGTTTCGCCGGATCCGTGCACACGGCGCCGCCCCGCGTCCGCCGACACGGCACGGGGCGGCGCCGTGTGCACGGATCCGGCGAAACCCGGACAGCGTGATCACCGGACGGCACAATGGTCTGCGGCGGACGGCGCACGCGCGAAGGAGCCCGAGACGTGAGCGAGAGCGACCCCGTGCCCGGCGGGCGCCCGGGCGAGACCGAGCGGGCCACCGCGCTGAGCGGTGAGCTGTCCGGCCAGGGGGTGCACGGTGTCGTGCTGGCGTACGTCGACACGGCGGGGATCGCCCGGGTGAAGACCGTGCCCACCGCGCGGCTCGCCTCGGCCGCCGCGTGGGGCGTGGGCATGTCCCCGGTGTTCGACACGTTCCTGGCGGACGACTCGATCGTCGCCACGGACGTCCTCGGCTCCCCCGACGGCGACCTGCGCCTCCACCCCGACCTGGACCGGCTGACCGTGCTGGCGGCGCAGCCCGGCTGGGCGTGGGCGCCGGTCGACCGGATCACACAGGAGGGCGGGCCGCACCCGGCGTGCGCGCGCACCGTCCTGCGCCGGACCGTCGCGCACGCCGCCGAGCGGTACGGCGTCCGGTTCAAGGCCGCGATCGAGATCGAGTGGTCGGTGGGCCGGGGCGACGCGGACGACGGCGCCTTCGTCCCGGCCGTGTCGGGACCGGCGTACGGCGCCGCCCGCCAGATCGGGCTCAGCGACTGCGCGGCCGACCTGCTGGCGGCGCTCGCGGCCCAGGGCGTGGACGTGGAGCAGCTGCACCCCGAGTACGCGGCGGGACAGTTCGAGGTCTCGGTGGGCGCCCTCGACCCGGTGGCGGCGGCCGACCGCAGCGTGCTGGTGCGGCAGACGATCCGGGCCGTGGCCCAGCGGCACGGGCTGCGGGTCTCCTTCGCCCCGGCGGTCCTCGGGCGGGGTGTCGGCAACGGCGGGCACATCCACCTCTCCGCCTGGCGGGACGGGACCAACCTGCACGCCGGCGGCACCGGCCGGTACGGCATGACCGCCGAGGCCGAGTCCTTCGTCGCCGGGGTGCTGGGCCACCTGCCGGCACTCACCGCGATGACCGCGCCGAGCCCGGCCAGCCATCTGCGGCTCCGCCCCTCGCAGTGGGCGGGCGTCTTCACCTCCTGGGGCCGGGAGACCCGGGAGGCGGCCCTGCGGATCGTCACCGGGAGCGCCGGGGAGCAGGGCCGGGCGGCGAACCTGGAGGTGAAGCCGGTCGACCTGGCCGCCAACCCGTATCTCGCGCTCGCCTCGGTGATCGCCGCCGGCCTGGACGGACTCGCGTCGTCGGCGCCGCTGCCCGAGGAGATCACCGGCGACCCGGCCCGGCTGGACCCCGCCGACGCGGCGGCCCGGGGGGTGCGCCGGCTTCCGGTCTCCCTCGCCGAGTCGGTGGCGGCGTTCCGCGCGGACGACGTACTGCGGACCGCGCTGGGGCCGGTCCTGGCCGACGCGGTGACCGCCGTACGGCAGGGGGAGATCGACGCGGTCGACGGGCTCGACGACGACCGGGTGGCGGCGTTCTACCGCTGGACGTACTGACATGGCCGGCGGCCCCGTCCACGAGAGCCTCGCCGCGCTGGAGCTGGTGGACCACCACTGCCACGGCGCCGTCACCGGCGACCTGGACCGCGAGGGCTTCGAGTCCCTCCTCACCGAGGGCGAGCGATGGCCCGGTGTGTCCCCCTTCGACAGCCCCGTCGGCCTCGCCGTGCGCCGTCACTGCGCTCCCCTGCTGGACCTGCCGCGCCACGCGCCCGCGGACGTGTACCTGGCCCGGCGGTCCGAACTGGGCGCGGCCGAGGTGAACCGGCGGTTCCTGCGGGCCGCGGGCACGGGCGTGTTCTGCGTGGACACGGGCTACGCCCCGCACCGGGTGACCGGGCCGGCCGAGCTGGCGCGCGCGGCGGACGCCACGGCGTACGAGGTGGTGCGACTCGAGCAGGTCGCCGAGGCGGTGGCGGCGGGCGGTGTCGAGCCGGACGCCTACGCGGAGGCGTTCCGCACGGCCGCGTGGGAGGCGGTGCGGCGGCCGGGCGTGGTGGGTGTCAAGTCGGTGGCCGCCTACCGGACGGGTTTCGGCCTGGCCCCGGCCCGGCCCCCGGCCGAGGAGGTCACGGGGGCGGCCCGGCGGTGGCTCGCGCGCGGAGGCCGGCTCGACGACCCGGTGCTCGTCCGGCACCTGCTGTGGACCGCGGTGGACCTGGGACTGCCGCTGCAGCTGCACACCGGGTTCGGCGACAGCGACATCCGCATGCACCGCGTGGACCCGACCCTGCTGACCGACTGGCTGCACCTGACCGCCGGCACGATCCCCGTCCTGCTGCTGCACTGCTGGCCCTACCAGCGCCAGGCGGCGTACCTCTCGGCGGTCTTCGAGCGGGTGTACCTGGACGTGGGCCTCACCCTGCACCACGTCGGCCCCGCGCGGGCCGGCGCGATCCTCGCGGAGGCGACGGAGATCACCCCGTTCCGGAAGCTCCTGTACAGCTCCGACGCCTATGGTGTGGCCGAGTTCCATCACCTCGGGGCGGTCGCGTTCCGGCGCGGACTGGCGGGGCTGCTCCAGGAGCGGCTGGACGCCGACGAGCTGGCCCTTCCGGACGCGCTGCGCCTGGCGCGCTGGGCGGGCCGGGACAACGCCCGCCGGGTCTACAGGCTGCCCGGGGGCCCGATGGACGACGGCTGAGCGGCGTGGGACCGGTCACAGTCCCGGAGCGCCGCCCGGGAAGCAGGAACGGCTGAAAGTATGATCAAGCGATGTCTGACATGACCGAAACCACGCCGGGCTGGCTGACGACCGACGAGCTGGAGATGGCACGTGCCCGCATGCCGATCCTGTACGTCGAGGCGGTGCCCGTCCGCGTCGACGACAGCGGCGAAGTCACCAGCGTCGGCCTGCTCCTGCGCATCGGCCCGGACGGGACGGTCAGCCGGACGCTGGTCTCCGGCCGGGTGCTCCACCACGAGCGGGTCCGGGACGCCCTCCTGCGCCACCTGGAGAAGGACCTGGGCCCGGTGGCGCTGCCCCGGGTGCCGTCCTCGCTCCAGCCGTTCACGGTGGCCGAGTACTTCCCGACGCACGGTGTGACGCCCTACCACGACCCCCGGCAGCACGCGGTCTCCCTGGCCTACGTGGTGCCGGTCACCGGTGACTGCCGGCCCCGGCAGGACGCGCTGGACCTGGTCTGGTTCGACCCGCGCGAAGCCCTGTCGGAGGCGGTGCGCGGCGAGATGCCGGGCGGGCACGGGGCGCTGCTGAAGCAGGCGCTGGCGCATGTGGGCTGCGTGGACTGAGCCGCGGGTGGCGGCGTGCGGCCGCCACCTCGCCCGCACGCGAAAAGGGCCTTCGCGGACTGCTGTCCGCGAAGGCCCTTCGCCGTGTCGGGACGACAGGATTTGAACCTGCGACCCCTTGACCCCCAGTCAAGTGCGCTACCAAGCTGCGCCACGTCCCGTTGCCCGTCTGACCTGGGGTTTCCCCCGGCCGAACGCGCAGGAAAACCATACCGCACTCGGGCCCGTGGTCGCGCATCGCTTTTCCGGGGCGGGCACCGCCGTCAGCACTTCTCGGCCCGGGACGGCTGAGCCTTCCGCGCCGCCCGTCCCGAGCCGGCCGCGGCCGCGTCGACCCGTACCAGGCCGCGCACCGCCGGTATCAGGAGCAGGGCCGCGCAGACGGCGAAGCTGGTCGCGCCGGAGACGAGCAGCACGTGGTCGGCGCCCAGGGCCGAGGCGGCGGGCCCGGCGAGGGCCTGGCCGACGGGCATCATCGCCAGCGAGCCCGCGACGTCGTATGCGTGGATGCGGTTGAGCACGTCGGGCGGCACCTGGGTCTGCACGCTGGTCGCCCACATCACGCCCCAGAAGGACATCCCGGCCCCGGCGACGGCGGCCCCCGCGGCCATCGCGGGGACGTCGAGCCCGGCGCCGACGCTCGCCGGGAAGGCGGCGAAGCCGACGAGGGCGATCGCCCCGGCGCGGAGCATGCGGCGGGGCCGCAGCCGCAGCGCGACGAGGCCGCCGACGACGGTGCCGGCGCCCAGGGCGGAGTTGACCAGGCCGTAGGCGCGTGCGCCGTGCTCCTGGACCACCTCGGTGGCCACGAGGGGCACCGTCGGGCCCCATACGGCGATCATGTAGACGCACCAGACGGCGATGACGCCCCACAGCCACCGGCGGGAGCGGAACTCGTGCCAGCCCTCGACGAGGTCGGCGCGGAAGGCCTTCGTCCGCGGGCCGGTCGCGGTCCGGCCGCTTGGGGCGAGCGGCGGCAGCCGGAGCAGCAGCAGGCACCCGGCGCTGACCGCGTACGTGGTGGCGTGGGCGGCGAAGACGCCGCCGGGTGAGGCGAAGCCGACCAGGAGGCCGGCCACGGCGGGACCGGCGAGCTGGGCGGCGGACTCGGCGACGCGTATCGCGCCGTTCGCGCCCTGGATGTCGGCGGCCAGGCGGGGCACGGTGCTGGCGACGCCGGGCTGGAAGACGGCGCTCGCGACACCGTTGACGAACCCGATGGCGCAGATCTGCCAGAGCACGACGTGCCCGGAGAAGAAGAGGACGGCGGCCACCGCCTGGGTGCCGAGCCGCACCAGGTCCGCGCCGATCATCAGCCTGCGGGTGCTGAAGCGGTCCGCGAGGACTCCGCCGAAGACGACGAGTCCGGCGAAGGCGGCGGCGGTCGAGGCCATGGCGAGGCCGACCGCGCCCGCCCCGTACCCGTGCTGCAGCAGACCGGCGGCGAGCGCGACGGGCAGCATGGTGTCGCCCAGCCGGGCGATGGCCCGCGCGGCGAAGAACAGCGCGAAGTCGCGCGACCAGACGGCTCGCGTCGCCGTCGCCCCCTCGTGCGTGGACTGCGAGGCCGTCCCGGCCATTCCGCGCTCCCCTCCCCGGCCGCGCCGTACGTCCGACAGCCGGAGCCCCCCTCCGGCCCCGGCTGCCACGCGTGTCCCCGGATCATGCCACGGGGCACCGACAACGCCCGAGGGATTTTTCTAGCCCCCGGCCGGCAGCCCCAGTCGTGGATGGGCCTCCAGGAGGCGGGTGGGGGCCGCCTGGCGCCAGGAGTCGGCGAGGATGTCGCGCAGTTCGTCCTCGCCCTCCAGGGCTGCGAGCCGGGCCCGGACCCAGGCGAACTGCGCCTCGTGACCGGCGATCCAGAACTTCCCGGGCTCGGCCAGCACCAGTTCGTCGCGCTCCTCCTTGGGGCAGCGCACGGCGATGGAGGTCTCGTCCTCGGGCAGCGTGGCGAACATCTTCCCCGCGACCCGGAACGTGGGCATGCTCCAGGCGGTCTTCTCCGTGGTGTCCGGCAGGGACAGGGCGACACGGCGTACGTCTTCTGCGTCCGGCATGTCAGGCACGCTATCCGCCCCCACTGACAATCACCCGGCGGCGGAGGGGACGCCGACCTGCTTGTAGTAGAGCGTCGTCGGCCGCACCTCGCCGCCCGGGTCCGCCGCGTAGCCGGGGATGGTGCCGGCCCGGGTCCACCCGGCGGAGCGGTAGAGGTGTTCGGCGGGGCTGCCGGTCTCGGTGTCCAGGTGGAGCAGGGTGAGGCCGGCCGCGGCGGCCGACTCCTCGGCGGCCGTCAGCAGCCTCCGTCCCACACCCCGGCCCCGGACCGCGCGGGACACCATGAGCTTGACCAGCTCGGCGCGGTGGCGGCTGTTGGGCTTGTCGGGCAGGGCGAGGCTCACGGTGCCGCACACCCGCTCCCCCTCGTGCGCCACCCAGACGGCCAGCTCCCCGGCGGCCACCGCGCGGACCCTGGTCCGCCACCACGCGAGCGCCGGGCCGCGTTCCAGCGGCGCGAGGAAGCCGACCGACGCGCCGCCGTCCACGACGTCGGTCAGCAGGTCCGCCAACTCCTCCAGCAGCGCGGTCAGTCGGCGCTCGTCGACTCGGCTGACGATCACGGCAGCACCACCGCCAGCACGTAGCGCGTCTCCTCCGGGCCCGCGCAGCGGAACCTGGTCGGCCCCCACACCCGCATCCGCAGGCAGTCCCCGGTGCCGAGGTGGTGCGCGACGTCCTGGGCGGTCACCTCCAGCGCGCCGCCCAGCACCCAGACGTGCTGCTCCAGGCCGGGCACGGGCGGCCGGTCGTAGGCGATGTCGGCGCCGGGGGCGAGCCGTCCCTCGACCAGTTCGCCGCGCAGTCCGGCGTGCGGCGGGGACACCGAGCGGCGCACGAAGCCCGCGGCCCTGTCCTCCCAGCGGGGCTGCTCGTCCGCCCGGACCAGCAGCGCGGGCTCCGCCTCAACCTCGCCGAGCAGTCGCGACATGGTCCGGCCGTAGACCGCGCACAGGCGGTTCAGCTGGGCGGCGGTGGGGCTGGTCTCCGCGCGCTCGGCCCTGGACAGCGTGGACCGGCTCACTCCGCTGCGCTCCGCCAGCTCCCCCAGCGACCAGCCGTGCTCGGCCCGCAGTTCGGCGAGGCGGGCGGCGAGCCGGGCGTCCACGAGGTCGGGAGCCCCGACGTCACTTCTGTCGTCGTCTCTCATATCAGGGATCCTATCCCTGATATGAGACGAGTACGTTACGGAAGTCTCACGCCCGGGCCACCTCGTCCAGCGCGTCGAGGACCGGCCGGATCAGCGGGTGCTCCTCGGCTCCGCGGCGCACCGCCGCGAAGACCCGGCGGGTGGGCGCGACCCCGTCGACCGGGCGGACGACCACGCCGGTGAGGTCGGTGCCGTGCAGCGCCGAGCGCGGGACCAGCGCGACACCCGCGTCCGCCGCGGCAAGCGAGACCACCGCGCGGAAGTCGTCCGAGGAGTGCTCCATGCGGGGCTGGAAGCCGGCGCTCTCGCAGGCCAGCACGACGACGTCGTGGCACGGGTTGCCCGGGTAGGGGCCGATCCAGGGGTCCTTGGCCAGCTCCGCGAGCGGGACCTCGTCGGCGCCCGCGAGGCGGTGGGCCACCGGGACGACCGCGTCGAAGGGCTCGGCGTACAGCGGGACGTGGGTCAGCCGCGGGTCGTCGGCGGGCGGCGCCCCGCGGTACTCGACGGCGACGGCCACGTCGACCTGCCGGTCCAGGACCATCGGCAGGCTGGCGTCGCCCTCGGCGTCCTGGACGCGGATGCGGATGCCGGGCGCGGCCTCGGCGAGGCGGGCCAGCGCGGGCGCGACCACCAGGGCGATGCCGGTCGCGAAGGAGGCGACGGTGACGGTGCCGGCGGCGCCCGAGCCGTACGCGGCGAGTTCGGCCTCGGCCCGCTCCAGCTGGGCGAGGACGGCGTTGGTGTGGCTCAGCAGGATCTCGCCCGCCGGGGTCAGCCGTACGCCCTTGGCGCCGCGCTCGACCAGGCGGTGGCCGGTCTCCTGCTCCAGGGCGGCCAGCTGCTGGGAGACCGCGGAGGGGGTGAGGTACAGCGCGGCGGCAGCCGCCGTCACGGTGCGGTGGTCCGCCACCGCTCGGAGGATGTGCAGCCGCCGCGCTTCGATCACGGGATCGATTCTCTCAGGTCACCGGCGTTCAGGCGGCGAGCTGCTCCCGCGCCGCGACGAAGGCGTCCACCGCGCGGTGCACGTCGGCCGTGGAGTGCGCGGCGGAGAGCTGGACGCGGATGCGGGCCTGCCCCTGCGGCACGACCGGGTACGAGAAGCCGATGACGTAGACGCCGCGCTCGAGGAGCAGCTCGGCCATGCGGCCCGCCTCGGAGGCGTCGCCGATCATCACCGGGGCGATGGCGTGGTCGCCGGGGAGGATGTCGAAGCCCTCCTCGGTCATCCGGCTCCGGAACAGGGCCGTGTTCTCGGCGAGCCGGACGCGCAGGTCGTCGGCCGACTCCAGCAGGTCGAGGACCTTCAGGGAGGCGGCGGCGATCACCGGGGCCAGGGTGTTGGAGAAGAGGTAGGGCCGGGACCGCTGGCGCAGCAGGGCGACGATCTCGGCGCGGGCGGCGACGTAGCCGCCGGAGGCGCCACCGAGGGCCTTGCCGAGGGTGCCGGTGATGATGTCGACGCGGTCCATCACGCCGTGCAGCTCGGGGGTGCCGCGGCCGCCGGGGCCGACGAAGCCCACGGCGTGCGAGTCGTCGACCATGACCATGGCGTCGTAGCGGTCGGCGAGGTCGCAGATCTCGTCGAGGGGGGCGACGTAGCCGTCCATCGAGAAGACGCCGTCGGTGACGATCAGCTTGCGGCGGGCCTCGCCGGCCGCCTTGAGCTGGGCCTCCAGGTCGGCCATGTCGCGGTTGGCGTAGCGCAGGCGCCTCGCCTTGCTGAGGCGGATGCCGTCGATGATCGAGGCGTGGTTGAGCGCGTCGGAGATCACCGCGTCCTCGGGCCCGAGGAGGGTTTCGAAGACGCCTCCGTTGGCGTCGAAGCAGGAGGAGTAGAGGATCGTGTCCTCCTGGCCGAGGAACGCGGAGAGCCGGCTCTCCAGTTCCTTGTGCACCTCCTGCGTGCCGCAGATGAAGCGGACGGAGGCCATGCCGTAGCCCCAGCGGTCCAACGCCTCGTGGGCGGCGGCGACGACCTCGGGGTGGTCGGCGAGGCCGAGGTAGTTGTTGGCGCAGAAGTTGAGGACCTCGCCGGGGCGGCCGCCCGCGGTGACGTTCACCGTCGCCGACTGGGGGGTGCCGATCACGCGCTCGGGCTTGTGCAGGCCGGCGGCGCGGATCTCGTCGAGGGTGGCGCGCAGGTCGTCGCGCACGGAGTCGAACATCTGAGAAGCTCCTAAGCTCCTGGGGAAGCGGGTGACTTACGCGGTCCAGTCGAGGATGACCTTGCCGCCCCGGCCGCTCGCGGCGTCGGCGAACGCGGCCTCGAAGTCGCGGTGGGAGTACCGCCCGGTGATCACGGGGGCGAGGTCGAGGCCGCCTTCGAGCAGCACCGACATGGCGTACCAGGTCTCGAACATCTCGCGGCCGTAGATGCCCTTGACGGTGATCATCGAGGTGACGATCCGCGCCCAGTCGACGGGGAACTCCTCGGCGGGCAGGCCGAGCATGGCGATCCGGCCGCCGTGCGTCATGTTGGCGATCATGTCGCGCATGGCCTCGGGGCGGCCGGACATCTCCAGGCCGATGTCGAAGCCCTCGCGCAGGCCGAGTTCGCGCTGCCCGTCGGCGATGGCGGCCTTCGAGACGTCCAGGGCGAGACTCACCCCGACCTTGAGCGCGAGGTCCAGGCGTTCCTGGCTGACGTCGGTGATCACGACGTTGCGGGCGCCGGCGTGCCGGGCGACGGCGGCGGCCATCAGGCCGATCGGTCCGGCGCCGGTGATCAGCACGTCCTCGCCGACCAGCGGGAAGGACAGTGCGGTGTGCACGGCGTTGCCGAACGGGTCGAAGATCGCGGCGACGTCGAGGTCGACGGGGACGCGGTGCACCCAGACGTTGGTGGCGGGCAGGGCGACGTACTCGGCGAACGCCCCGTCGCGGCCGACGCCGAGCCCGACGGTGGCGCGGCACAGGTGGCGCCGGCCGGCCAGGCAGTTGCGGCACTTGCCGCACACCAGGTGCCCCTCGCCGCTGACCCGGTCGCCGGCCTTGATCTCGGTGACGTCCCGGCCGGTCTCGACGACCTCGCCGACGAACTCGTGCCCGACGACGAGCGGGGTGCGGATGGCCTGCTGCGCCCAGCCGTCCCAGGCCCGGATGTGCAGGTCGGTGCCGCAGATGCCGGTGCGCAGCACCTTGATGAGGACGTCACCGGGTCCCACGACGGGCTCGGGCACGTCCGCGAGCCACAGACCGGGCTCCGCCTTCTCCTTGACCAGCGCCTTCAACGCTACGGCTCCTGACGGGTGAGACCCCGGGACCGCGCACGCCGAAGCGGCCCGCGTCCGGGGAGGGGAGGGGGATCGCACTGCAATCTGCCGTACGGCACCGCCCCGGGTCCATCGAGCCTTTCTTAAGCCCGGCCGCAGCTTTCCTTCACGCCGCCCGCCCGCCGTCCCGCGGTCTCACAGCGGGAGCCCGTCCTGGGCGCTGCGCTCGATGCGGCGCACGAGGTCGGCGGCCGTCGACTTGATCGTTGCCAGGCCCGCCGTGCCCCAGGTCCGGGGCCGTACGTCGGCGGCGGAGACCGTGCCCAAGACGGTGCCCGTGCTGTCGATGAGCGGGGCGCCGAGGTAGGAGCGGATGCCGAACTCGTCGACGACCGGGTTGCCGGCGAAGCGCGGGTAGTCGCGTACGTCCTCCAGGACGAGGGCCTTGCGCCGGACCACCACGTGCGGGCAGAAGCCGTGGTCGCGGGGCTGGACGCGGCCGAACTCGGGGCTGGTCCCGTCCCCCCGGGTCACCGGCGGGATGTCGGGGACCCGCAGGCCCGCGAAGAACTGCCCGCCCTCGACCAGGAAGTTGACCATCCCGTACGGGGCCCCGGCGAGGCCGGCGAGGTGCGCGGCGAAGGTGTCGAGTGCGGGGTCGGGACGTTCCACCAGACCGAGCAGGCGCAGCCGTCGTACCCGGGCGGGGGCCTCCCGGTCCTCGGGGGTGAGCAGCAGGCGTCCGGCCGGGCGCGGCGGGTCGTAGGTCATGGGCGGGCTCCGGCGCCGTACCCCGTGGTGGGGGCCGGCGTGTGGGCGATCAGATGGCGTACGAGGGTGAGCAGGGTCTGCACACCGGAGCTGGAGATCCGGGCGTCGCAGCGGACGATGGGGATCTCGGGGTGCAGGTCCATGGCGGCGCGCACCTCCTCGGGGTCGTAGCGGTGGGAGCCGTCGAACTCGTTGATCGCGACGATGAAGCCGAGGCCGCGCTCCTCGAAGAAGTCGACGGCGGCGAAGGACTCCTCCAGCCGGCGGGTGTCGGCGATGATCACGGCCCCGAGCGCGCCCTCGCACAGCTCGTCCCACATGAACCAGAAGCGTTCCTGGCCGGGCGTGCCGAACAGGTACAGGACGTGCGCGGGGTCGAGGGTGATGCGGCCGAAGTCCATGGCCACGGTCGTTTCGAGTTTGTTCTCGATTCCGTCGAGGTTGTCGGTCGCGGCGCTGACCGTGGTGAGCAGTTCCTCCGTGCTCAGCGGCGCGATCTCGCTGACGGCGCCGACGAAGGTCGTCTTGCCGACGCCGAATCCGCCCGCCACGAGGATCTTCAGGGCGGTGGGGAACGGGTCGGCGCCTTCGCCGTGGACGTGGTCAGAGCTGTCGTCGTAGTCCATCGAGCACTGCCTCCAGAAGGGCCCGGTCCGTGGGGTTGTGGTGGAACGCGGCGGGGGGTTTGGTGGTCAGCGCGCCGCAGTCGACGAGGTCCGAGAGCAGCACCTTGGTGACCGCGACCGGAAGCCGCAGGTGCGCAGCGAGTTCGGCGACGGGGAGCGGCGCCCGGCACAGGTCGAGTACCTGCGTGTGCTCGGGTCCGAGATAGCCGAGGGGGGTCGTCCCCGTGGCCATGACCTGGGACATCAGGTCGAGCGCGACGGTGGGCCGGGTACGGCCGTTACTGACGGTGAAGGGGCGCACCAGCCGTCCGGCGGCGTCGTCGAGCCAGGGCCCGTCGCCGGCCGCGGCCACCCTCAAGGCCTCATCGCCGGTGGTTCGACGGCGTGCTGCCGGGGCGCGGTGGCCAGGTAGGGGCGGACGCTCTTGACCAGCATGGCCATCTCGTAGCCGAGCACGGCGGCGTCGGCCTCCCGGCCGGCCAGGACGGCGAGGCAGGTGCCGGATCCGGCGGTGGTGACGAAGAGCAGCGTCGAGTCGAGTTCGACGACGACCTGTCGCACGTCCCCGCCGTCGCCGAAGCGGACGCCGGCACTGCGGCCGAGGGAGTACAGGCCGGAGGCCAGGGCCGCCATGTGGTCGGCGCTGTCGGCGTCGAGACCGTGGACGGACTTCACCAGGCCGTCGCAGGACAGGAGCACCGCGCTGCTCGTGTGCGGAACGCGCTGCACGAGGCCGCTCATCAGCCAGTCGAGGTCGGACACTTGGCCGGTCGGCGCATCGCTCGCCATGGTGGATCGACTCCTTGGGGTACGAAGATCTGTGGGGGCGTTCATCCGGCGGACTGGTCCCGGGGGGTCGGCTCCAGGTGCGGTGCGGCCGGGTGGGGTGGCGCGGTGGGGG
>NZ_QHJH01000215.1 GCF_003947455.1 Streptomyces sp. WAC 04229
CCACCACGGGCCCCGTCAGCCCGGTCCCCACCGACGCCCCCACCGTGAAGGTCGTCACCAGCCACGAGAACGCCTCCGTCACCGTCCCGCGCGGAGCGTGCACATCGACGAGGACGAACGCACAAGCGATGCACGGAGCCAGGAAGACACCCGCGAGAACCGTGAGCAGCACCATCGCGACGGCACCCGGCATCCACATCAGCGGCAGGTAACAGACCGCCAGCAGAGCCACCAGGAGGCGCAGTCGCCGGGCCGGCTCACCGGCCCACCGCCGCGCCCCGTACACCGCCCCACCGACCAGCGCACCGAGCCCGAGAGCGGCCATCAGCCAGCCGTACACCGCGTCACCACCGTGCGCGTCGGCGTACGGCACCGACGCCACGGTGATGGAACCGAGCGCCATCCCGATGAACAGGAACGCCCCCAGCAGCGCCAGCAGCCCGCCCGAACGCAGCGCACCCAGCCAGTGCGCCTCCCGCGGCGCCGACCGCCACGCGCGCGAGGGCGGCGACACCACCACGGACAGCGCCCCCAGCACACCCAGCCCGTTGAGCACCAGCAACGCGACCAGCGGCGACCACAACGACACGCACACCGTCACCAGCAACGGCCCGACGGTGAACATGACCTCCTGCGCCACGGCGTCCATCGCGTACGCCGTGTGCACCTGCTCCTCCTCGCCGAGCACACTGGGCCACAGCGCCCGCAACCCGCCCTCCAACGGCGGCGTGAACAACCCGGCCGCACCCACGGCCACATACGCGACCACGGCCGACCCGGTACCGGCGAAGGCGAACACACCCATCGCCAGCGCCGACAGCACGGCCGCCGGCAACTGCACCAGGGGCTGCCCGCGCAGGTCCACCAGCCGCCCCAGCACCGGCTGCCCCACGGCGTTCGCGACGCCGTACACGGCGGCCAGCGCCCCCGCGAGACTGTACGAGCCGCCCTCCGCCCGCACGAACAGCACGATCGCGATCGCCGCCGTGGCGTTGGGCAACCGCCCCACCAGCGTGCCGACCAGCAGCCGCACGGCGTGCCGCGCCCGGAGGATGTCCAGATACCCGGCAACCACGCGGCGCCCCCTTCTCTGCACTCAATGACATGGTGACGTGTTACGTATAACTAACTCCGCCATACGTACCATGTCGCCTGTTCACGAGTCCAGACGAAAGCGCAGGCGAACGGTGGCACAAGGCAGCACCCGCCCCACGAGCCGGGACGTCGCCCAGGCAGCCGGAGTGTCCCAGGCCGCGGTCTCCCTGGTACTCGGCGACAAATGGCGCGGCCGCGTCTCCGAGCCCACCGCACAGCGGGTCCGCGAGGCGGCCCACGAACTCGGCTACCGCCCCAACCTCGCCGCGCGCAACCTCCGGCTCGGCCGCACCCGCACCGTCCTGCTGGTCGTCCCCGCACTCACCACCGAGTTCTTCGCCGAGGTGTACACCGGCGCCGCACGCGTGGCCGCCGAGCACGGCTTCGGCGTCGTCCTCTACCCCTCCCCCGAGGGCGTGGGCCCCGCCAGGGACCCCTTCGCCTCCGCGCAGGCCGCGCTGGACGGCGTCATCGCGTCCTCCATGGCCGCCGACGCCCTCACGGCGATCCGGGGCGACCAACTGCCCCTGGTCATGCTCGACAGCGATCCCGAGGGCAGCCTCGGCGCCGCCACGGTCAACCTCGACATCGCCGACGGCATCCGCCAGGTCGCCGACCACCTGCTCACCCTGGGCCACCGCCGCTTCCTCCACCTCGCGGCCGACGTACCCTCCTGGACCTTCGAGGTACGCGCCCGAGAACTGGCCACCCGGCTGTCCGCGACCCCCGGCACCGACCTGCGCACGGCCCGCGCCCCCATCTCCATCGAAGGCGCCCGAACCGCCACGGAGGCCGCACTCAGAGCACCCGGCCCCCGGCCCACGGCCCTGGTCTGCGACGACGACAAACTGGCGGCCGGCGCCTACAAAGCAGCCCGGCGCGCCGGACTGCGCGTCCCCGACGACCTCTCCGTCACCGGCCTGGACGACCTCGGCCTGGCCACCGCCATCGACCCCGAACTGACCACGGTCCGCCTCGACGCGGAAGCCTTCGGCGAACGCGGCATGCGGGCACTGCTGGCCGTACTGGACGGGCGGACCCCCGAGAAAGGAGACCTGCCCGTCAGCCTGGTCGTACGAGGCTCCACGGCACCGCCGCGGTGAGCCGGACGGGGCGGCCGGAAGCCGCCCCGCCTCCTCCTACTCGTCCGTCTCGGCGTCGACGTCAGCGTCGTCGGCGTCGGACGTACCGGCGTCATCGGCACCCGTACTCGCACCGGAATCCAGCAGCCGCGACAACTGCCCGCCCACGATCCGCTTGAACTTCCGCTGCTGCGGCCGCGTCCGGTCCAGCACCGCGACCTCCAGCCGCTCCGCCGGAATCTCCCGCTCACTGCCGTTCGTGTCACGCGACAGCGCCTGCACCGCCAGCTTCAGCGCCTCGGCCAGCGTCATACCGTCCCGGTGCCGCTGGTCCAGGTAGCCGCTGATCTGCTCCGCGTTGCCCCCGACCGCGACCGAGCCGTGCTCGTCCACGATCGAACCGTCGTGCGGCAGCCGATAGATCTGATCACTCTCCGGACTGTCACCGACCTCCGCGACGACCAGCTCCACCTCGTACGGCTTCTCGGCCTGACTGGAGAAGATCGTGCCCAGCGTCTGCGCGTACACGTTCGCCAGACCACGGGCCGTCACGTCGTCCCGGTCGTACGTGTACCCCCGCAGATCGGCATAGCGCACGCCGCCGATCCGCAGGTTCTCGTACTCGTTGTACTTGCCGGCGGCCGCGAAGCCGATCCGGTCGTAGATCTCGCTGAACTTGTGCAGCGCACGGGACGGGTTCTCACCGACGAACACGATGCCGTCGGCGAACTGCAGCACGACCAGGCTGCGGCCACGGGCGATGCCCTTGCGGGCGTACTCCGCCCGGTCGGCCATGGCCTGCTGGGGTGAGACATAGAACGGCGTCGACACCGGTTATCCATCCCTTTCTGGAGAAGTCACTGGACCACCTGACAACACGAACGCACCCGCTACAGCAGCGCGGCCCGCGGACCGTCCGGGTGCTCGAGCCGCCGCTCCAGCACCGCACGCGCCAGCTCCGAGCCCTCGTCCTCGCTGAGCCGGCGGAAGCCGTCCTCGGTGATCACAGTGATGATCGGGTAGATCCGGCGGGCGACGTCGGGACCACCGGTCGCCGAGTCGTCGTCAGCCGCGTCGTACAGCGCCTGAACCACGAGCGTCGTGGCCTGCTCCTCGGTCAGATCCTCACGGAACAGCTTCTTCATCGCACCGCGCGCGAAGATCGACCCCGACCCGGTGGTCGCGAAGTTCTGCTCCTCGGACCGCCCGCCCGTCACGTCGTACGAGAAGATCCGGCCCGTCCCCCGGTCCACGTCGTACCCGGCGAACAGCGGCACCACGGCCAGCCCCTGCATCGCCATGCCCAGGTTGGACCGGATCATCGTGGACAGACGGTTCGCCTTGCCCTCCAGGGACAGCTGCGCCCCCTCGACCTTCTCGAAGTGCTCCAGCTCCAGCTGGAACAGCTTCACCATCTCCACGGCCAGGCCCGCAGTGCCGGCGATGCCCACCGCCGAGTACTCGTCGGCCGGGAAGACCTTCTCGATGTCCCGCTGGGCGATCATGTTGCCCATGGTGGCCCGCCGGTCACCGGCGAGGACGACGCCCCCCGGGAACGTGACGGCCACGATCGTGGTGCCGTGCGGCGCCTCGATCACGCCCTGCACCGGCGGCAGCTGCCGGTTGCCCGGGAGCATCTCCGGCTGGTGCGCACCGAGGAAGTCCATGAACGAAGAGGACCCGGGCGTCAGGAAGGCAGCTGGTAGACGCCCGGTGCTACGAGTGTTGGCTTCCACGAAGTTCCCTCCAGGTAGGCGGCAGCCCGACGAACAGCGTCGGGATCGTCTCCCAACTTGCCGATGGCCGAATTGCAGTTGAAGCACAGTACGCCACGGACCTTACCCGTGTTGTGACAGTGATCCACATGTACGGCCGGAGCCTTCAGACAGATCACACAGAGCCCCATCTGAGCGGCGACCATGTCGTCACGCTCGGCTTCGGTAAGGCCGTAGTGCCGCTTGAGATGGCTCGCACGCCCCTCAATTGCCCGGCAAGCCTTGCAACGAGTAGACAACCCATCCGATGCGGTCGCATTGCGGTGCCACTCGCTCCATGGCTTCACCTCGCCGCACTTGATGCAGAGCTTGTGGCCCTCCGGCACCTCTACCTTGGGGCGGACTTTCCGGCCTAGAGCCTGCTGCCGCTCCCGGTGGTAGTCAGAGGCGCAATCCCGGCAGTGGTGTTGCAGGCCGTCTAAATTCGACCGTTTGCGCGCGAAGGCCGCGCGCGGCTTGCACTGGCCGCACCGCACACAGCACTTCGCGTCATCTTCTGATTTCAACCCCGATCCCCCCAGTAGCCTTCGATTCGAAGGCTACTGGCCGCCCTTCTGAACGAACGACCTCACGAAGTCCTCGGCGTTCTCTTCCAAGACGTCGTCGATCTCGTCCAGGACGGAGTCCACGTCGTCGTTCAGCTTTTCCTGGCGTTCCTTGAGGTCCTCGGAGGCCTGCGCGTCCTGCGCCTGCTCCTCGACCTCCTCGGTGGATCGCGTGGCCTTCTGCTGCCCGCCGCCGGTGTCCTTGGTCGCCATAACCCTCACCCCGCTCGGTTCGCCCGACACAGTTGCTCGGTTCAAGATCAGACCCTACAAGCCGGGTCCGACATCGGCCCCGCAGTTGCTACAACGTGCGGGGGCCATCTCGATGGTTCCCGGACCCGGTGGTTTTCCACCTCGTCCGGCGGTCTCCTTCTGGTGTACCCGCTGGGTGCCCTTACCCGCCGGCCAGCACCTTGACCAGGTCTTCCGCGGTGCGGCAGCGGTCCAGGAGCTCCTTGACGTGATTACGCGTTCCGCGAAGCGGTTCCAGGGTTGGCACCCGCTGGAGCGAGTCCCGGCCCGGCAGATCGAAGATCACCGAGTCCCAGGAGGCCGCCGCGACGTCGTCCGCGTACTGCTCCAGACAGCGGCCGCGGAAGTAGGCGCGGGTGTCCTCCGGCGGCTTCGTACGGGCCCGCTCGACCTCGTTCTCGTCCAGCAGCCGCTTGATCCGGCCGCGTTCCACCAGGCGGTTGTACAGGCCCTTGTCGGGCCGTACGTCGGCGTACTGGAGGTCCACCAGGTGCAGCCGGGCCGCGTCCCAGTCCAGGTTGTCGCGGCGCCGGTAGCCCTCCATCAGCTCCCGCTTGGCGACCCAGTCCAGCTCGCCGGCGAGGCTCATGGGGTCGTTCTCCAGGCGGTTGAGGGTGTCCTCCCAGCGGCCGAGGACGTCCTTGGTCTGGTCGTCGACGTCCGCGCCGTACCGCTCCTCCACGTACTTGCGGGCCAGTTCGTAGTACTCCATCTGGAGCTGGACCGCGGTCAGTGTGCGGCCGCTGCGCAGCGTGACCAGGCGTTTGAGCGTGGGGTCGTGGGAGACCTGGTGCAGGGTGCGAACGGGCTGGTCGACGGCCAGGTCGACGGCGATGAAGCCGTCCTCGATCATCGACAGCACGAGTGCCGTGGTGCCGAGTTTCAGGTAGGTCGAGATCTCGGACAGGTTGGCGTCGCCGATGATCACGTGGAGCCGGCGGTACTTCTCGGCGTCCGCGTGGGGTTCGTCGCGGGTGTTGATGATGGGGCGCTTGAGCGTCGTCTCCAGGCCGACCTCGACCTCGAAGTAGTCGGCGCGCTGGCTGAGCTGGAAGCCGTGTTCGTGGCCGTCCTGGCCGATGCCGACGCGGCCGGCGCCGGTGATGACCTGGCGGGAGACGAAGAAGGGGGTCAGGTGGCGCACGATGTCGGAGAAGGCGGTCTCCCGCTTCATCAGGTAGTTCTCGTGCGTGCCGTAGGAGGCGCCCTTGTTGTCGGTGTTGTTCTTGTAGAGGTGGATCGGCTGGGCGCCGGGCAGCTGGGCGGCCCGGTCGGCGGCCTCGGCCATGATCCGTTCGCCGGCCTTGTCCCACAGCACGGCGTCCCGCGGGTTGGTGACCTCCGGAGCGCTGTACTCGGGGTGGGCGTGGTCGACGTAGAGCCGTGCTCCGTTGGTGAGGATGACGTTGGCCAGGCCGATGTCCTCGTCGGTGAGCTGGCTGGAGTCGGCCGACTCGCGGGCGAGGTCGAAGCCTCGCGCGTCCCGCAGCGGGTTCTCCTCCTCGAAGTCCCAGCGGGCCCGGCGGGCCCGGTGCATCGCCGCCGCGTAGGCGTTGACGATCTGGGACGAGGTGAGCATGGCATTGGCGTTCGGGTGGCCGGGGACGGAGATCCCGTACTCCGTCTCGATGCCCATTACTCGCCGTACTGTCATGCGGCCCTCCTTGCCCGGCGGTGCCCTCGGTCGTGGGCGCCGCTCAAGTACCGCTGGCGCTCCGATGCGTGTGCGGTGCCCGTCCCCGCACTGCGCGACTCGGCGGTATGGAAGAGCCTAGAACGCCTTTGCACTGGTGGGGAGATCATTTGCGGCATTGCCTTGCTCCAGTCGGGGCTCCGGAAAACAGTCGGCTGCGGGTACCCATTGTGGGGACCCGCAGCCGCCCCGCCTTTTACAGGTACTGACCGGTGTTCGCCACCGTGTCGATGGAGCGTCCGGTGTCCGCGCCCTGCTTTCCGGTGACGAGGGTACGGATGTACACGATCCGCTCGCCCTTCTTTCCGGAGATCCTGGCCCAGTCGTCCGGGTTGGTGGTGTTCGGCAGGTCCTCGTTCTCCTTGAACTCGTCCACGCAGGCCTGGAGGAGGTGGGAGACGCGGAGGCCCTTCTGGGTCTTCTCGAGGAAGTCCTTGATCGCCATTTTCTTGGCGCGGCCCACGATGTTCTCGATCATGGCGCCGGAATTGAAGTCCTTGAAATAGAGGACTTCCTTGTCGCCGTTGGCGTAGGTGACCTCCAGGAAGCGGTTTTCCTCGGATTCGGCGTACATCTGTTCCACCGCCGTCTGGATCATGCTCTGGACGGTGGCACCCCTGTCCTTTCCGTGTTCGGAGAGGTCGTCGGAGTGGAGCGGGAGGCGCTCGGTGAGGTACTTGCCGAAGATGTCCTTGGCCGCCTCGGCGTCCGGACGCTCGATCTTGATCTTCACGTCGAGCCGGCCGGGCCGCAGGATGGCGGGGTCGATCATGTCCTCACGGTTGGAGGCGCCGATCACGACCACGTTCTGCAGGCCCTCCACACCGTCGATCTCGGCGAGCAGCTGGGGGACGATGGTGTTCTCCACGTCCGAGCTGACGCCGGAGCCGCGGGTGCGGAAGAGGGATTCCATCTCGTCGAAGAAGACGATGACGGGGGTGCCCTCGCTGGCCTTCTCGCGGGCTCGCTGGAAGACCAGGCGGATCTGCCGCTCAGTCTCGCCGACGTACTTGTTGAGCAGCTCGGGGCCCTTGATGTTGAGGAAGAAGCTCTTGCCGGCGGCTTGACCGGTGACCTCGGCGACCTTCTTGGCCAGCGAGTTGGCGACCGCCTTGGCGATGAGCGTCTTGCCGCATCCGGGGGGTCCGTAGAGGAGGACGCCCTTGGGCGGACGCAGCTCGTGCTCCCGGAACAGGTCCGGATAGAGATAGGGGAGCTCGACCGCGTCGCGGATGGCCTCGATCTGTCCGCCGAGGCCGCCGATCTGCTCGTAGCCGATGTCGGGGACTTCTTCGAGGACGAGTTCCTCGACCTCGCTCTTGGGCACGACCTCGTAGACGTAGCCGGAGCGTGGTTCGAGCAGGAGGGCGTCGCCGGGGCGGATGGTGAGTCCGCGCAGGGGTTCGGCGAGCCTCACCACCCTCTCCTCGTCGGTGTGCCCGAGCACGAGGGCTCGCTCGCCGTCCTCGAGGATCTCCTTGAGGGTGACGATGTCGCCGACGCTCTCGTACTCCATGGCCTCGACCACGTTGAGTGCTTCGTTGAGCATCAGTTCCTGGCCGCGTCGGAGCTCGTCGAGCTCGACGCTCGGGCTGACGTTCACCCGGAGTTTGCGGCCGCCGGTGAAGATGTCGGCGGTGCCGTCCTCGTTGGCCTGCAGGAAGACTCCGAAGCCGGCCGGTGGCTGGGCCAGCCGGTCGACCTCCTCCTTGAGGGCCACGATCTGGTCGCGGGCCTCGCGGAGTGTGCCGGCGAGCCGCTCGTTCTGTGCGGAGACGCCGGCCAGGTTGGTCTGCAGTTCGACGATCCGCTCTTCGAGAATTCTCGTGTGCCGCGGAGATTCGGCGAGCTTGCGTCGCAGGACGGCGATCTCCTGCTCAAGGTAGGCCACCTGCCCGGCCGGGTCGTCGGACCCGCGTCCCGGGCGGATGCCGCGGTTCATGTCGTCGTCGTGGGCTGCCACGGTCCTCACCTCCTCCATGGGGAGCTGGACGCTTCCAGACCCTACCTGGGTGGGTGTCGATTGAAACCCCTAGATCACAAAGACTGTCGGGGTGTGTCCGATCTTCACCCTTGCGCTCTCCCTCACGCCAGGGGAATACCCACCGGACGTGAATGGAACCCAGGCGGGGGTACGCTCGAAGCGTTCAACACCCGTCAGAGCTGGCCGGATTCCCGAGCGGCTCGGCGCAGGAGACGGCAGGAGAGATGAGCGTGCAGCAGGAGGCCGGAGTCGACGGCGAGGCTCTGGAGGTCTGGATCGACCAGGACCTGTGTACCGGTGACGGCATCTGTGCCCAGTACGCGCCCGAGGTGTTCGAGCTGGACATCGACGGTCTGGCCTACGTGAAGGGCGCGGACGACGAGCTTCTGCAGGCTCCTGGGGCGGCAACACCCGTACCGTTGCCGCTTCTCACGGACGTGGTCGACTCCGCGAAGGAGTGTCCGGGCGAGTGCATCCACGTACGTCGGGTTTCGGACAGGGCCGAGGTCTACGGTCCGGACTCAGAGTGACCAAAATGTGACTCGGCGCCTACGGTGTGTGACCGATGTCTGTTGGGTCACACCGTGCGCGCCTGGGACGGGGCGTCGCTGACGAACGCGCCGTTCTCCCAGCGCCACTTCGCGTGGTCGGTGACGTCGGGGCAGCAACTGGGCACGTCGGCCGACGAGTAGCCGAGGAGGGTGGCCCGTACGGCTCCGCGGTCGTCCACCGTCAGCTCGGTGACGGTGTGGCGGTCCTTCGGGTCCACGAGGGTGGCCACGACCCGCGGCTTGCCCGCGTCGGCGCCGCGCGTGACGACGTACACCCCGTCGGGCGGGGTGCCCATGGGTGCGTCGCAGTGCACGGCCGCCACCGTCTCGGGCTGTCCGTCGCCGTCGAGGTCGCCGGACGCCTTTTTCCGCACCACCGCCTCGACCGGGCCGCACTCCAGGGGGAAGGCGACGGCCGCCGGGTCGGGGGGCGTGCCGTGGGCCGGCGCGGTCTTCGGGCCGGCGGCGGGCTGTGCCGCCGTGGCCGCGTCGGGCTGGAGGACCGAGGACAGGGCGACCACCGCGGCGACGGCCGTGGCGGTGGCGACCCAGTGGATCGGCCGGGTGTGCGTGTGGGACAGGTCCGGAACGGCGGGGTGCTGCACGAGGAGTGTCTCCTGTGAGGGCTGTGCCGGTGGGGGTGGCCAGCATCGTGCCACACGTCACAGTGCGGGGGAACGGCGGGGTGGGTACCTGGTCGGATTGGCCCGCCTGCGGCCCGCTCCCCGGGGGTGCCTGTCAACGCGAAGACGCCGTGGTGGAGTTCCCGGGGGCTGCCGGGAACTCCACCACGGCGTACTCGCGTTGCTCAGGGTGCGGGGGCGCCTCAGCGGCCGGCGCCTCCGTCGGCGTTGGGTCCTGCGTAGTCCTCGCCGTAGGCGCCCTTGGCGGGGCGGCGGCGGCGCATGGGGGGCTCGACGCCGTCGGCGAGGCGGCGGGCGGTGAGCAGGAAGCCGGTGTGGCCGATCATCCGGTGGTCCGGGCGGACGGCGAGGCCTTCGACGTGCCAGTTGCGGATCATCGTCTCCCAGGAGGTCGGCTCGTTGAAGGAGCCGATCTCGCGGATGGACTCGACGGTCCGGGCGAGCTGGGTGGTGGTCGCGACGTAGCAGCACAGGATGCCGCCGGGTACGAGGGCCTTGGAGACGGCCTCCAGGCACTCCCAGGGGGCGAGCATGTCGAGGATGACGCGGTCGACGTCGGTGTCGGACAGGTTGTCCTGGAGGTCGCCGACGGTGAGCTGCCAGGCGGGGTGCGGTTCCCCGAAGTAGCGCTCCACGTTCTGGCGGGCGATGTCGGCGAAGTCCTCGCGGCGCTCGTAGGAGTGCAGCATGCCCTGGTCGCCGATGGCGCGCAGCAGGAAGCTGCTCAGCGAGCCGGAGCCCACGCCGGCCTCCACGACGCGTGCGCCGGGGAAGATGTCGGCGAAGGCGAGGATCTGCCCCGCGTCCTTCGGGTAGACGACGGCTGCCCCGCGGGGCATGGACAGGACGTAGTCGGGGAGCAGGGGGCGCAGCGCGAGGTAGGCGACGTTCCCGGTGGTGCGGACAACGCTGCCCTCGGGAGCACCGATCAGTTCGTCGTGGGGGAAGGAACCCTTGTGGGTGTGGAAGTTCTTCCCGGCCTCGAGCGTGAACGTGTAGTGGCGGCCCTTGGGGTCGGTCAGCTGAACCTGGTCCCCGACCTTGAAGGGCCCGCGCCTGCGGGCGGCACCGGTCGGTTCGGACATGTGACCAGCCTACCGGTTCCCTGCCGGGGGCTTGACCAGCGCGGGGGACGGTGGCCTCGTGCGGGCGCGGGGGCCGGGCCTCATGGGGTTGCTCGCACCGTTCGCCGCGCCCCTTCGGGGCGGGTTCAGCTGGGCCTTGCCATTGCCTTGACGAAGGCCCGCTCGACGTCGGCCGCGGACAGGACGCCGTAGATCTCGCCGGTCTCCTCGATCACGAGGTACTCGCTGGCGGGGTTGGCGCGCAGGGCGTCCAGGAGTTCTTCGCCCGAGAGTTCGGCGGAGACGCGCATGCCGTCGGTGAGGTCCTGGGCGAGGGTGCTGACCGCCACCCAGGGGCGGCGGTGTTCTGGTACGCCGACGATGGCGGCCTCCCGGACCAGGGAGACGGGTCCGCCTTCGGTGTCGACGACCACCAGGGCGCGGGCTCCGGAGGCGTTGGCGCGGCGCAGGGCCTCGGAGAGGGGGGTGTCCGCGGGTACGGGGACGGCGCGCCGGGTGAGGGCGCGGGCGCGCAGTTCGGGGAGGTGTTCGCGCAGGCGGGCCATGCGCAGGCTGTTTCCGGCGCCGGTCCAGATGATGGCGGCGAGGATCGCGGCGAGCAGGGCGTCCATGACGGTGTCCATGCCGACGTTGTCCACGGCGTCGGAGCCGAGGGCGCCGGACTGGGTGAGCAGGGGCAGCCCGATCAGGACGGAGACGGCGAGGGCCCGGCCGACCCAGGCGGCGGCGACGGTGCCGTGCATGGGTTTGCCGGTGATCTTCCAGACGACGGCGCGGAGCATGCGGCCGCCGTCGAGGGGGAGGCCGGGCAGGAGGTTGAAGGCGGCCACGATCAGGTTGGAGATCATCAGGCCGGCCAGCAGGACGCCGGGGACGGTGCCGGGTTCCACGGGCAGCAGGGCGAGGTAGAAGACGCCGGAGAGGACCAGGGAGAGGAGTGGGCCGACGAAGGCCAGGACGAATTCGCGGCCGGGGGTCTCGGCCTCCTTCTCGATCTCGGAGACGCCGCCGAAGAACTGGAGCTGGATACGGCGCACGGGGAGCTTGAAGCGGAGTGCGGCGACGGTGTGCGCCAGTTCGTGGACGAGGACGGAGGCGTAGAAGGCGACGGCGAAGAAGAGGGAGACCAGGTAGCGTGCGGCGCCCAGCTCGGGCAGCACGCGGTCGAGCTGGCCGCCGAAGACCCAGGTGATGAGGGCGGCGACGAGGAACCAGCTGGGTGCGACGTACACGGGCACGCCGAAGGGCCTGCCCATCAGGAGCCCTCCGCCGGGCTCGGGCCGGCGCCGGGGCGGCCGCCCGGGTCCGCCCTTGCCGCCGTCGTGGGGTTCGCCGCCGGCGTGGTGGGCGGGGGGAC
>NZ_QHJH01000216.1 GCF_003947455.1 Streptomyces sp. WAC 04229
GATGCCCGGCCCGCGCCCCCGCGAACTCGGCGTACTCGTCCGCCCGCCCCTGCCTCATGAACACGTTCCCCCCGGCCCACCGCTGCAGTGAACTGCCTTCACCTCATTGATGCGGCGGGCCCCGGAAAATGTTTCATACGAATCTCACAGCAGGCGGGTCGCCAGGTGGTCGCCCTGCCCGGTGGGCCGATCACATGGGAAGGCCCCTGCCCGCGTCACCGCGGGCAGGGGCCCTGAGCCGGATCGGTCGCCCTACGGGAGAGCGTCCACGTGCGGCCCCACCGCGTTCGACCACGCGTTGCCCGACGTCGCGTCCCAGTTCGTGGACCAGGTCATCGCGCCGCGCAGGGCGGGGTACGTCCTCGACGGCTTGAAGGAGCCGCAGCTGGTCCCCTTGGTGAGGCAGTCCAGGGCGGCGTTGACCACCGACGGGGCCACGTAGCCGCCGCCCGCCGCGCGGGTGGAGGCCGGGAGGCCGAGGCCCACCTGGGACGGGTCGAGGCCGTTCTCCAGCTGGATGCAGGCCAGGGCGGTGAGGAAGTCCACCGTGCCCTGGGCGTAGACCTTGCCGTCGCAGCCCAGCATCGTGCCGCTGTTGTAGTACTGCATGTTGACGACCGTGAGGATGTCCTTCACGTTCAGCGCCGTGCGGAAGTAGCCGCCCGAGGTGGACTGCATGTCGATCGTCTGCGGGGCCATCGTGAGGATCATGTCCGGGCCCGCCTTCGCCGACAGCGCGCGCAGGGCCTGCGTCATGTAGGTCGCGTTGAGGCCGTTCTCCAGGTCGATGTCGACGCCGTCGAAGCCGTACTCCTGCATCACGGCGTACACCGAGTTCGCGAAGTTGGTCGCGGAGGCCGAGTCGTTCACCGAGACGGTGCCCTTCTCGCCGCCCACCGAGATGATGACCTTCTTCCCCGCGGCCTGCTTCGCGCGGACGTCCGCCTTGAACTGGTCGACCGTGTAGCCGCCGAGCCCGGCCGAGTCGAGGTTGAAGGTCACCGCGCCCGGCGTCGCGGTCGCGTCGGCGAAGGCCACCGCGATGATGTCGTACGCGGCCGGCACGTCGGAGATCTTCTGGACCGCCGCCCCGTTGTCGAAGTTCTGCCAGTAGCCGGTCACCGCGTGCTTGGGCAGGTCGCCGCCCCCGCCGCCGCCCTGCTCGGTGGTCCGGGCCGTCACCGCCGCCGACTTCGCGGACTCACCCGCCGCGTTGACCGCCGTGACCTGGAAGGAGTACGAGGTCGAGGCCGCGAGGCCGGTCACCGTCGCCGACGTGCCGGTCACCGCCGTCACCTTCGTACCGCCCCGGTAGATGTTGTACCCGGTGGCGCCCGACACCGCGTTCCAGGCCAGCGACGCCGTGGAGGACGTCGTACCGGAGACGCTCAGGCCGGCCGGGGCCGACGGGACCGTGGGGTCGGGGTCCGTGCCGCCGCCGCCGTCGGGGCCGAAGACGGACAGGTCGTCCACGTGGTAGGCCGACTGCCCGTACCAGCCGTGCGTGTACACCGAGACCGAGGTCGTCGAGGAGCCGGTGGTGAAGCTCGTCGTCAGCTGCTTCCAGGAGGCCGAGTCCGGGGTCCAGGTGGACACGTCCGTCGTGCCCGTGCCCGTCACGCCCAGGTAGGAGTACCCGCCCTGCACCCACGCGCTCAGTGTGTACGTCGAGTTGGGCTTGACCGCGACGCTCTGCGAACAGCGGGCGTTGTCCTGGCCGGCCGGCGTGGCCTTCAGCGCGGCGGAGCCCGTGCGCGCGGGGGAGGAGACGGTCGTGCCGCTGTTCGCGGAGCAGGTCCAGTTGGACAGACCGGCCTCGAAGCCGGCGTTCTTCGCGTTGTTGACGTCGGCGGCGGACGCCTGGCCTACGGCCGTGACCGAGAGGGCGAGCGCCGCGGTGACGGCTCCCGCCCAGAACTTCGTCCGTCTGCCGAGCCGTCTGCCGAGCGGTCTGCGTACGGGCTCCACTGGGGCCTCCGGTGGGGGAGTGGGGACGTTGACGTACAAGTTGGTCCAGACCAATTGCGGTGTCAAGAGGTAGGTCCGGACCAGGATCGTGGCCCAGCGGCTGCCCCGTGGAAATGCTCAACCTGCCCTGTTTTGCAGCGCCTTGTGTCACATAAGTTGTTCTACAGCTGCACAAACGCTGTTCTCCGGTCACAAGCGCGTGGTTAGAGTGCTCACGTAGTCACGCAGTGAAGTCATCCGGGTCTGCCGGGGCACCGCCGACGGACCGATCGGGCAGGGGAGACGGGGAGCCGCGCGTGCCAACTGCCATTGCCGTGACCAGTGCCGACATGGCACTGCCGCCGCAGGACGAACGGACCCTGCCCGCGGTCGTGCTCCAGGACGTCGACCAGCGTCCCCTGGAGCACGTGCTGGCCGAGTTCCAGTCCCTCCTCGACCAGTACGGGCACGTCGTCGTGGTGTGCTCGCAGGCCGCCCCGGCGGGCGTGGAGCGGCGGCTGCACACCGTCCGCGGCCTCCTGGAGAGCGACCGCATCGCCCTGTTCCGGCCGTCCCTGCCACCACTCGGACTCGCGGTGCTGGCCCGGCAGTTGCGCCAGCTGGCCTCCTGTGACCTCAGCCCCGGCGTGCTCGCCTCGGCCGGCCGCCTCCTCACCCACTACATCCACGCCGGCGCCGTGCTCGGCTCCGTGGCCCGGCTCGACCACGTCCCGGTGGGCCTGAAGACGCACGCCAGGTCCTGGATGCCCGGCAGCCAGTTCGGGGTCGTGGCCCACCCCGTGCCCCAGCTCGTGAAGATCGGCCCCGAAGCGGGCCTGGACGGACCCGAGTTCGGTACCTGGCTGCTGGTCGCCAAGGGACAGCACCCCGCCGACTGGGTCACCGGCACCCTCGCCCCGGCCTGGCGCGTGCAGGGTCTGCGCGAGATGCCGCTGCCCGCCGAGTCGCCCGGCTGGTGGGGGACCGGTCGGCTGACCGAGTTCTGCGCCTACCTGCCCGACCTCTCGGTCCTCTACCAACTGGTCACCTCGGTGCGGCAGAGCGTCTGCCACTGGTGCGGCATCGACGTCATCGGCGACCGCTGCGTGTTCTGCTCGGCCACACCGCCCGTCTACGACGCCCCCGGCGGCAAGGCTCCGGGCCGCGGCGCCGACCCCGCTCTCGGCCACCGCCGCGATCCCGCCCTGGGCCGCCGCCGTGAGAGACGGGCTCTCACCGGGTAGGTCCCCAGCGCCCCGTCCGCCCCGCCATCCGATCCGGTCCGACCGATTCCCCCAACGAGGTTGCACGGCTCATGAACTCCCGTCAGCGCCGCGGCATCATCCTGCTGATCCTTTCCGTCCTCTGCGCCCTCGGCGCCTTCGCCGGCGTGCTGTCCGTCGTGAACGACGTGAAGTCCAAGGTCGGCCCGGAGGTCGCCGCGTACCGGCTCAAGTCGGACGTGGAGCCCTACACGCCGCTGAGCGAGGGGCAGTTCGAGGAGACCGAGATGCCGGAGCGCTGGCTGTCGAAGAACGCCGTCACCGACCTCGACCAGGTGCGCGGCAAGATCGCCGTGACGAGACTGAAGGCGGGCTCGCTGCTCCAGACCGACATGATCGTCGACCAGCCCGCCCTGCGGCCCGGGCAGCAGGAGGTCGCCATCATGATCGACGCGGCCACCGGCGTGGCCGGCAAGATCACGCCGGGCTCGGCCGTCAACGTGTACGCCACCTTCGAGGGCGAGCGCGAGGGCGACCCCGCCCAGTCGAAGATCATCGTCACCAACGCCAAGGTCATCGACGTCGGCGAACTCACCTCACTGGAACCCGACGAGAACAGCCGCGACCGGGAGCCCACCGACGCCGTCCCCATCACCTTCGCACTGTCCACCATCGACGCCCAGCGCATCACCTACGCCGAGTCGTTCGCCCAGCGCGTCCGGCTCGCGCTCGTCGCGCCCGGCGGCGACACCACGGTCCCGGACAAGGACCGGACGTACGAACTCGCGAAGGACAAGTGAGAGCCCGTATGGCCACGAGGATCCTCCCCGCAGTCGGCGACGCGGACGCCGTACGGTCCCTCACCACCCTGCTCAGCCAGCTCCCGGACGCCGAACCGGTCGCCCCGGTGGCCGACTCCACCCAGCTCGTCGACACCCTCGCCCGCCTCGCCGCCGAGTCGGTCGACGAACTGCCCGAGGTCGTGATCGTCCACGAGCGGATCGGCCCGGTGCCGGCCCTGGAGCTGATCCGCGAGGTCGCCCTCCGCTTCCCCGCCGTCGGCGTCATCCTCGTCACCTCCGACCCCGGCCCCGGCCTCTTCCAGGCCGCCATGGACCACGGCGCCCGCGGCCTGGTCGCCCTGCCGCTCGGCTACGAGGAACTCGCCAGCCGCGTCCAGGCGGTGGCCCAGTGGTCGGTGGGCGTACGCCGGCACCTCGGCAGCGGCGGCGACGTCTTCACCGGCGCCGGCGGCACCGTCGTCACCGTCAGCGGCGCCAAGGGCGGCGTGGGCACCACCCTCACCGCCATCCAGCTGGCCCTGGCCGCACAGGCGTCGGGCCGACCCACCGCGCTGCTCGACATGGACCTCCAGACCGGCGACGTCGCCTCCTTCCTGGACGTCCAGTTCCGCCGCTCCGTGGCCGACCTCGCCGCCATCACCGACCTCTCCCCGCGCGTCCTGGCCGACGCCGTCTTCCGGCACGACAGCGGCCTCGCCCTGCTGCTCGCCCCCGGCGAGGGCGAACGCGGCGAGGAGGTCACCGACCGCGCCGCCCGCCAGATCGTCGGCGCCCTGCGCCAGCGCTACGAGGTCGTCGTCATCGACTGCGGCGCCCAGCTCGGCGGGGCCGGCGCGGCCGCCGTGGAGATGGCCGACACCGCGCTCCTGGTCACCACCCCGGACGTGGTCGCCGTACGGGGAGCCAAACGGACGGTGCGGATGTGGGACCGGCTCCAGATCCGCAAGGCGGAGGAGACGACCGTGGTCGTCAACCGGCACACGCGGGGTACGGAGATCCAGCCCCAGCTGATCCAGCGGATCACCGGCACCGCGATCGCGGGCACCGCCGTCCCCGCCAACTTCAAGGAACTCCAGGGCGCCGTGGACGCCGGCCGGGTCCACGAACTCGACTCCCGGAGCACGGTGAAGCAGGCCCTGTGGGCCCTCGCCGGCGAACTGGGCCTGGCCGGCGCACCCGACGAGGCCCGCAAGGGCCACGGCCGCTTCCGCGGCGACCGCGGTTCGGCGAGCTTCCGGCGACGGAAGGACGGTGCGGGATGAGCGGATTACGGGATGGATCGGCCGGGTCGGTCGGGTCGGTCGGATCGGTCGGGTCGGTCGGATCGTGTGGATCGGTCGGGTCGGTCGGATCGCGTGGGTCGGGCCGATCGGTCGAATCGGGCGGATCAGGCCGATCCGGGGACTCCGGTCAGGTGACCGTCGAATTCCTCGGCATGATCCCGGCGATCGTCGCCACGCTGGTGGTGCTGTGGCAGCTCGTTCTCGTGGGATACACGTACACGCTCGCGGGGAATGCTGCGGACGAGGCGGTACGGGCGGCCACGGCGGCCGACCGGGGGGCGCGGCAGGGAGCCTGCCAGGACGCGGGCCGGGACAAGCTGCCGGGCGCGTGGGAGGGGGGCGCCGGAGTGGACTGCGGCACCGCGGGCGGCTATGTCACCGCGGACGTGCGCATCGAGGTCCCCATCCTCTTCCCGGGCACCGTCAGCTTCCCGTTCACCGTGCACGGGCACGCGGGGGCCGTCGAGGAGGAGGACGACTGAGATGGCGTACTCCAGGGGCTCGTACACCGAGGGCTCGTACTCCGAGGTCTCGTACTCCAGGGACCCGGGTGGCCGGCGACCGACGGACCGTGGCCAGGCGGCCATCGAGTACCTCGGCTTCGTCCCGATCCTGATCATCGTCGGCATGGCCGTCGTACAGCTCGGCCTGATCGCCTACACCGCCCAGCAGGCCGGCACCGCGGCCCGCGCCGGGGCCCGCAGCGCCTCGCTCCAGGAGAGCGCCCAGGGCGCCTGCACGGCGGCCGTCAGCAGCTGGCTGGCGGACGGCACCTCCTGCCCGCCCTCGTACGGCGGCGACGAGGTGACGGTCACCGCCACCGTCGACATCCCCTCGATCGTCCCCGGTTGGGACTTCGACCCCGCCACCCGGACGGCCACCATGCCGCTGGACCACTGACCGAGGAGCCGAGGACGCATGAGCCTGCGCGCACGCATCCACTCGCCCGAGGAGCACGGCGGCCGGGGCGAGGACGGACACCTGGTCGCCTCCTACCGGGCCAAGCTCCTGGAGGAGATCGACCTCGCGGAGATGAGTTCCCTCGCGATGGCCGAACGCCGGGCCCGCCTGGAACGGGTCCTCGGCCACATCATCAGCCGCGAGGGCCCGGTCCTGTCCACGGTCGAACGCTCCCAGCTGATCCGCCGGGTGGTGGACGAGGCCCTCGGCCTCGGCATCCTGGAACCGCTCCTGGAGGACGCGTCCGTCACGGAGATCATGGTCAACGGCCCCGACGCGATCTTCGTCGAGCGCGGCGGCCGCGTCGAACAGCTCCCGCTCCGCTTCGCCTCCCACGACCAGCTGATGCAGACCATCGAGCGGATCGTCTCCACGGTCAACCGCCGCGTGGACGAGTCGAACCCCATGGTCGACGCCCGCCTCCCCTCCGGCGAGCGCGTCAACGTCATCATCCCCCCGCTCTCCCTCACCGGCGCCACCCTCACCATCCGCCGCTTCCCGCGCTCCTTCACCCTGCACGAGCTGATCGGCCTCGGCTCGCTCGACGAGCACATGCTGTATCTGCTGGCCGGCCTCGTGCAGGCCCGCTTCAACATCATCGTCTCGGGCGCGACCGGCACCGGGAAGACGACGCTCCTCAACGCCCTCTCCGGCCTGATCCCCGAGTCCGACCGCATCATCACCATCGAGGACTCGGCCGAACTCCAGCTCCAGCAGGCCCACGTCATCCGCCTGGAGTCGCGCCCGCCCAACGTCGAGGGCCAGGGCCGCGTCACCATCCGCGACCTGGTCCGCAACTCCCTCCGTATGCGCCCCGACCGCATCGTCGTCGGAGAGGTCCGCGGCGGCGAGTCCCTGGACATGCTCCAGGCCATGTCGACGGGCCACGACGGCTCACTCGCCACGGTCCACGCCAACAGCGCGGAGGACGCCCTGATGCGCCTCCAGACCCTGGCCTCGATGTCGGACGTGGAGATCCCGTTCGTCGCCCTGCACGACCAGATCAACAGCTCCGTCGACGTCGTCGTCCAGCTCACCCGCTTCGCCGACGGCGCCCGCCGCATCACCGAGATCGCCCTGCTGGCCAGCCACGGGGGCGAGCCGTACCGCCTGGCCACGGTCGCCCGCTTCAACGCCCGCCCGATGACCGCGGACGGCCGCGTGCCCGGCGCGTACGAGTACTTCCCCCTCCCGCACCGCACCGCCGAGCGCCTCTACATGGCCAACCAGCCCGTCCCGCAGGCCTTCGGCGTCGCCCACTCCCTGGACCAGCTCACCACCCGAGAGGCCAGGTAGGACGCCCGATGGAACCAGGCATGACGCACAGGACGAAACCAGCTAGGACCGCCCGATGAAACTGGAAACGCTCGTCACGCTCACCACCGGCATCACGCTGCTGACCTGCGTCCTGGCGGTCGTCGGCCTGCACTCCTACGCGGCCGGCCGGGCCCAGCGCGCCGCCCTGGTCGACCGTCTCGCGGCCACCGGGCAGATACCCGTCATCGGCCGTCGGCGCCGCTTCCCCACCCTGGACCGCCGCCTGCGCCGCACCAAGCTCGGCAGGAAGCTGGAACTGCGCCTGGCCGCCACCGGCCTGGACGTCACGCCCGGCGAGTTCTTCGCCTGCATGGTCGCGACGGTGGCCGGCCTGTGGCTGGTGGGCCAGGCCGTCCTGGCCCCCTTCTTCGGCCCGCTCGCCGGACTCCTGGGCATCGGCGCCGCCGTCCAGTTCCTCAACTGGCAACGCCAGAAGCGCATCGAGAAGTTCATCAACCAGCTCCCCGAACTCGCCCGCATCCTCGCCAACGCCACCCAGGCCGGCCTCGCCCTGCGCACCGCGATCGGCATGGCGGCGGAGGAGCTGGAGGCACCGGCCGGCGAGGAACTCGGCAAGGTCGCCGACCAACTCGCCATCGGCGCCTCGATGGACGACGCCCTCGGTGAACTCGCCGAGCGCCTCCCCTCCCGCGAACTCGTCGTCCTGGTCACCACCCTCGTCCTCTCCAACCGCGCGGGCGGCCAGGTGGTCAGCGCGCTGCGCAACCTCACGGAGACGCTGGAGGAACGCAAGGAGACCCGGCGGGAGGTCCGTACGCAACTCTCCCAGGTCAACATGACCTCCTACGCCGTCCCCGTCCTGGGCGTCGGCTCGTTGTTCCTGATGAACGGCGTGAAGGACGGCGCACTGGAACGCATGACGGGCTCGTCGGTGGGCCAGGCGGCGGTGATCATCGCCTTCGGGCTCTACGCGGTCGGCTTCATCCTCATCCGCCGCCTCTCCCGCATCGACGTCTGAGGGGAGCTGGAATGGGACCCGGAACCGAATGGCTCCTCGCCCTCCTCATGGGCGCCGCCGTCTGGGGCGTCTTCGCGGGCGTCCGCATGTACCGGGCGGAGGCGAAACTCCCCGACGACCTCGCCCTCGCCCTGGAGGTCGGCTCCACCCGCACCGGGCCGGTGGACTCCCTCATCGACCGCATGGGCATGCGCTACGCCCCCGCCGTTCTGCGCCTGATGGGCCCGGCCCTGGTGACCAGGTACCGCCGCAGGATCGACCTGGCCGGCAACCCCGGCGGCCTGACCATCGACCGCTACGCCGCCCGCCGCGCGGTCTACGGCTTCCTGGGCGCGCTGGGCTTCCTGGTCTTCCTCCTCCGCGGCCAACTCGTGGTCGCCCTCCTCCTCCTGGCCTTCGGCGCGTTCTGGACGGAGGTCGGCATATGGTCGGCGATCCGCATCCGCAAGGACGTCATCGAGCGCACGCTGCCGGACTTCCTGGACGTACTGGCGGTCGTGGTGAGCGCGGGCCTCGGCTTCCGCCAGGCCCTGGACCGCGTGGCGATGCGGTACGAGGGCCCCTGGGCGGACGAACTCCGCATCACCCTCCGCCAGATGGACCTCGGCATGAGCCGCCGCCAGGCCTTCGCGGAGCTGCGCCGGCGCAACGACTCCGAACAGGTGGCGATGTTCGTGACGGCACTCCAGCAGGGCGAGGAACTGGGCGCCCCCATCGTCGAGACCCTGGTCTCGCTGGCCAAGGACATGCGCCGCACCGACGCCCAGAACGCCCGCCGCAAGGCCGCGCGGGCGGTGCCCAAGGCCACGATGATGATCACGACCTTCATGGTCCCGGCCACGATGATCCTCCTCGGCGCGGGCCTGATCCTGGGTTCGGGGACGGACTTCGGAACGATCACGGGCGAGTAGGGGGGAGGAGGACGCCATGTCGGACACGCAGCCGGTGAAAGGGGGCGGCGTAGACCATCACGGTGCGACTGCACACGAAGCGATGACGTCAACAACCAAAGATCTATGGCCCAGTCGGGCTACTTCCGTGCAATACCTTTCGCACTTGCAATCTGCTGTGGGAGAGTCGTTGTCTGGTACTCCCGACAGGTCGGGGTCCCAACGGAGCGCGAGGGGGGTGGAGTTCGTGAACAACACGACACCCGGCACGACCAGCCGACCGCCCACTCCCCACATCCGCCGCGCACCCGGGGCGACCTCGATGGACCGACCCACAGCAGCCGTCCACCCTGGAGGGGAACACCATGACCAACTGGCTCCACACCACAGCCGCCTACTTGCACTCCCGCGCCGCCGCCCGCAACGACAGGGGGCAGACGGCTGTGGAATACCTGGGGATCATCGCGGTGGTGGTGGCGATCGTGCTGGCGATCACGGGGACGGATATCGGGCAGACGATCTTCGACGCGATCACATCGAAGATCGCCGAAGTCACCGGTGGCTGAGTCAACTCCGTAGGCGTGGCGACACGGGGCAGGCGTTCCCCATCTACATCACGGTGGTGGGGGGCCTGCTCTTGCTCGCACTCGCGTACTTCGCGGTCGGACAAGCCGCCGCGACCCGAAGCGAGGCGCAGACGGCGGCAGACGCTGCCGCCCTGGCCGCGGCTTTGGAAACACGAGACCAGCTTGCCGGCCAGTGGCTCACCGACATCCTCGACCCCGACTCATGGCAGGCCATCTTCGATGGTGAAGCACCGGTGGCCAGCGGATGCTGGCGGGCTCACGAGCTCGCGGCCCGCAACGACGCGAGCGTGACATGTCGTCCGGACGGCCTGCTGGGTTACACCGTCGTCGCGGAGACCAATGGGACCGTCGGAGACAGCATCGTTCCCGGTACAGAGGAGCAGAAGGCCACGGAGTCCGCCACCGCCGTCATCGAGGCCCGGTGCTCATTCGAACTGCCCGCTGAGGACGCCGGTGACAAAACCCTGCCCAGCCTCTCGTGCGAGGGGGAGGAATGGGATCTGGACCCAGAGGATCTCGTGGACCTGCCGAAACCCGAGGATCTGTTCGACGTCCACCTGGCCGACTCATAGGCGAATGACGAGTGACGAAGGAATCAAGACATGAGCATTCGGTTCACGAAGACGGCCCGTAGGGGGGCGCTCGTGGTGGCCGCCCTGGCCGGACTGACCCTCGGCGCTGTCGGCTGCGGCAGCGGTGGCGACGATGAGAAGCCGAAGGCTTCGGCGTCGGCCTCGAAAGAGGAAGGGTCTGGACCGAGTGCCCAGGAGGGTGAATCGGAGGAGCCCTTGGCCGAGTTGCGCGGCAGTAGCGGCCTGCTCCTGCAGATCACCTCCGCCGAGCGTGATTCAGGTGGCTTCGTGACGGTCAATGGAGAGCTGAAGAACGATGGTGACAAGAGCGTCGCGATTCCATCCGGGCTGAGCGGCAACGAAACGGAGATCATCAGAAACGGCAGGTCGCTCGGTGGCGCGACACTCGTCGATTCCAGGAGCAAGAAGCGGTACTACGTGCTGCGGGACACGGATGGTCGCCCGCTCACGACCACAGGTTTCTCGACGATCAAGGCAGGGGACCGCCTGGCGGTATTCATGCAGTTCCCAGCCCCGCCCGCGGACACCACCGAAGTCACCTTCCAGCTGCCGACCTTCGCCAGCGCGACCATCTCCATCTCCGGGTGAGGCCACCATGACCCCAACCCCGCGCCTCACCCGCACCCTGGCCACGGTCACCCTCATGCTTGCCACGACCATGTACGGCACGACGGCATCCCACGCCGACGACGACCCCAACGACCCCCCAGGCACCGAACCCTCCGCCTCCGCCCCCGTGGACGTGGACCCCAACGACCCGGACCTGAAGCTCCCCGACGGCGCCACGCTCGCGCAGGCGAAGGTGCTGGACATCAAATCCGTCGTGGAGGAGCAGAGCGGCGACGAACGCCGCGAGGACACCAACACCAGCGTGACCCTCGCGCTCCAGGCGGAGGTCCTCTTCGGCAAGGACAGCGCGAAACTCGGCGAGGAGTCGAAGTCCCGCATCACGGGAATCGCCGAGGAGATCAAGACCCAGAACGCCACCCGCGTCAGGGTCTTCGGCTTCACCGACAACCTGGGCTCCTCCGCCCACGGTGACACCCTGTCCAAGAAGCGCGCCAACGCCGTGCACGACGTCCTGTCCGCGACCCTGAACGACGCCGGCATCACCTACGAGGTCCGCGGCTACGGTGAGCAGTACCCGATCGCCGACAACTCCACGGAGGCCGGCCGCAAGAAGAACCGCAGGGTCGAGGTCTCCTTCCCCCGCACGGAACCGTGATCCCCAAGAAGCAGATGCCGACGCCGATGCCAATGCCGTCGGGCCGACAGCCCGACAACGCTGTCGCACACTCCCGCCACCGCTACTCCTCCGCCCGCACCGTCACCCGCACCCCGACCCGCAC
>NZ_QHJH01000217.1 GCF_003947455.1 Streptomyces sp. WAC 04229
GTTGCAGCCTGCTGTCCCCCATTCCTCCAGCAGACCGCAGCCTCCAGCCGCTGTCACCGCCCGAGCCGAAATCTGAAACGAACCACGACTCACGTGGCGAGACGTGAACTCAAGACCAGATCACTAGGCGTGGAGCCGCACCGGATAACCCATGTCGTCGATGTCGCGGAGCACGCTGACGGCAAGCATGAGCCCGGTTACGGCGTTGACCGGGGTGTACTGCGTGGCCGCGGCAGCGTGAGCGGTGGCGTGCCGGTTGAAGGTCTCGGGGACCGGGTCCGACGCCCAGAATGGCTCCAGCGCCTTCGGGAACGGTAGGAAGGCCGCAGCTTCGCGGAGCTGGCGGATCGTGGCGTCGTCGTCCTCTACGACCGGGATGTTCTTCAGGACCTTGGCGTAGCCCGGCCACTGACCATTGGGCTTGAGCCAACCGGGATTGGCGTAGGTCAGGCCACGGATCAGGGTGTCCAATACGTTTGCAGCCAGTGCCTGAGCACCGCTGAACATGCCGCGGTCAGCCATGTGCACGCACTCTTCGAGGAGTGTTACTTGCTCGCCGAAGCGGCTGTCAGTTACTGCTGCGAGGGTCGCCTTGCAGGAGGTCAGGATGGCCGGACGGCAGTCGTCAATGACCTGTTCACGGGCCGCTGCGTCGTCGGCGGCGAGGAGCTGGCGGATGACGTCGGCCGGGGGAACCCAGACCAACGGAATGCCTTCCTTCATGAGCACGATCATGTCCGAGTAATCGAGACGGGCGCCTCGCCAGTTGGCGGGCATCATCGCGTCCAGGCGTTCTAGCGCAGGCTGGAGCGGAGCGATCACCTCGGCCAGGTGATCGAAAGCGGGTATACGGATCTCCAGCGGCGGCACGACCGCCGCCGCGACGGCTTCCTGGATACCTTTGGTGGCCGCAGCCAATGCCCTCGACAGGTCCGGCCCGAAGCTGTTGTTCATTCTGATGTCCTTCCTTGCACGTGGTGAGCATCATCAGGCACGCACAGGCCGAGGAGCCTCCGTTTTCCGCCTTGGCCGTCCCGTCCTCGCATCCCGCAACGGCTTCGTGTCTCCCTGTGCGGTCGCCGCCTCCGCCGGATCAGGGCAAGGGGAACGTCTCCTCGAATCTGCGTGCGATCCGGAGTAGACAAACGCTGCGCTGTCGGCCCCCCTCCGTACCCTTGGCGCTCAACCGCTGGGGCTCACGGTCCCGCCGGGCCTCGGATCACGGAAAGCGGGACCGCACAGTGACATCGATCTACCTCTCCTCCGACAATCCCCGGTGGACACCGAAGACCGAGGCCGACCTCCAGGCCGCCATCACCGGCGGCCTGTTCGAGGAAAGCCACCACCTGGACCTGAAAAAGGCCCCGAACAGCAAGGGCGACAACAAGGAACTGGCGCGAGATCTATCCTCGTTCGCCGTCGACGGCGGAACACTGATCATTGGCGTGCAGGAGAACAAGGAGAGCCGCACCTTCGAACTCGCCCCCCAGCCTCTGAACGGGTTGCCGGAGAAGATCGAGCAGGTGGCACGCACGATTCCCGACCCACCGCTGACCATCCTCACCGAGGAGATCAGCGCTGCGGCCAACGATGGGACTGGTTACCTCGTCGTACACATCCCGGCCAGCCCCGTCGCGCCTCACATGGTGGACAACCGGTACTTCGGCCGCGGTGACAAGACGAAATACCACATGGGTGACGCCCAGGTCGTAGCACTGCACGCAAAGCGACGGAGCGCCGAAGCGGACACCCTGCTCCTCCTGCAGAAGCAGATGCAAGAAGACCCGCTGCGCGATGTCGGCGACCAGTCCCACTTGTTCCTCGTTGCACAGCCCACGGCCGGCCGCCGGGACATGTGCCTGCCGATCACCGGCGCCCAGGACTGGAACCTGCGCATGGCTACGCTGATCAAGCGCGTCCAAGAGTCTCAGGACCTGCGATCGGCACTCGCCGGGCGAGGATTCAGCCCTGATCTGGACGACGCCCACCAGGGGCACCGGCGCGCTAGGGGAGTGGCTCGCAGCTCCTCAGGTCTCGGACCCGACCGTACGCACATCCCTGAAGGACGCTGGGGCGATGAGGACGTCATCGAACTCCAGCTCTTCGAGGACGGCGGCCTGAAACTGCTCATGACCCGCCTCTCCGACAATCTGTCCAAGCCGCACACCGCGGCAGATGACGCGGAGCAGGTCATCTTCGACTCCGCGGCCGTTGTCCTTACCCGGCAGGTACTGGAACTTCTGCGCCTGATCTCCGAAGACGTCGGATACCACGGCAACTGGGCGATGGCGGTCGGAGCCAACCGACTCCGCGGTCGGCGCAGGTACTCCGGGCAGTCGGCCTACCCCAGCAGCCAGAGATACAGCGAGGACACGTACGAGGAGACCACCGGCATCACACTGGCCGAACTTCGTGAAGCACAAGGGGCGGTCACCAGGCGCCTGCTCGGCCCGCTGCTGCGTTCCCTGGACTCCCAAGAAGTGTTCACCGAGGCGTTGACCGATAAGGAATGACGCGACCTGCGGGTTCCTCTCGTAGCGACCAGCCGCCAAAGGACAGCAGGTCTCCGAAGTGCTCGCCGATGCCGTAGAAACCGTGCCTGACTCGTACGGGCCCTCTACACCCGGCTGGACCGCCTCACCGAACCCGCCCCGGTAACCGCGTAGTTCACCAAGCGAAAATCGAGGACCGAGGGGTGAACCGGTCTCTACGATCGACAGACGATCCACACGAACGGCGCAAGGAGCAACCAGTGGGGGAAGTCGTCCTTCATCCGGCGAGCGATCTGATCTCGGACAGCGAGGTCCCCGCGATCATGGGGCAGATCCGGCCGCAGTGGCAGTCCAAAGGACTGATCGAACGTGTTCGGCGCCTGCTGCCGGTGGATCCGAGCAGCGCGTGCCAGCGACTGCTGAACGCCGCCGTCCAGGATCTCCGCGAGAAGGTTCAGATCGCCGGTATCGACATCGCCTCCGAAGTCGCCGCGGCGCACAAGCTGCCGCCGATCAACCGTGGCGACCGCGGGGCCGAGGACATCGAGAACTACTCCACCGCCAAGCTCATCGACCTCTCGTACAGAATGGGACTGCTCAGCCGACCCGAGTGGCGCAAGATGACCCGCGCCTACGACATCCGCCGCGACCTGGAGCACGAGGACGCCGAGTACGAGGCCGGCATCGAGGACTGCATCTACATCTTCAAGACCTGCGTCGACGCGGTCCTCTCCCGCGACCCCATCACGCTCATCCACGTCTCGGAGGTCAAGCAGATCGTCCAGGCGTCGGGCCCCGTCGCCGCCGACCCAGGCCTCCTGACCGACTACGAGCACGCCCCCGACACCCGGCAGCTGGAGATCCTCAAGTTCCTGCTGAGCATGGCCCTGAGCGACTCGGAACCCGAACTGATCCGAGGAAACTGCTACACCCTCATCACGGAAATCTCCCCTTGCACCCGTGACGGCGTACGCGTTGACCTGGCCAAGTATCAGATGGACAAGGTCGGACGCGTGCCGCTGACAGAGCTTCAGGTCCGCGTCGCCCACGCGGCCGGCATCCTGCCGTATTTCCGGAAATCTCAGCGAACCGCCTTCTTCCGTAGCCAGCTTGAGGCCCTGCAGAAGATCGGCCACAGCTGGAGGGCCAACGCCTCCCACGGCCCCGCCCTCCGGCTGTTCCCCGAGTTCGGCGGGCTGGCCGCGGTGCCCGCCGACGTGCGGGTGGACCTCATCCGTTGGATGACCCTCTGCTACATCGGCGAGGAGGGCGGCTACGGCACGATGGGCCGCAACCGCAAGGTCTTCTACAGCAACAGCGCCGCGCCGCTGATCGAGCAGATGTTCAAGGACCACCGCGAGATCATCCGTGATGATGTCAGCGGCCTGCAGAAGGACCGCAGCGTGAAGCTTGCCTGCCGTGATGAGTACGTCGCCCGACGCTTCCAAGACCTCCTCGACCTGGTCGGTGCTTGACACAACAGCTCGGGCGCCAGAAAGACGACTCCCTGATGCCCGAAGCGGTAAGTGGTGCGCCGAGGCACTCAGTCTGTGGCACCCTACGTTCCGTTAGGGGGATCAACTGATGACCGAGTACGTGTGTACCGTATGCCCCTTCCAGGCTGACGGCCTCGAAGAACTGCAGCGGCACTCACTGGAGACCGGCCACGTCGGCATCTGCAAGAGCGAGGCTCCACCAACTGGAGGCAAGCTCACCAAGCGTCTGGTAGTAACTCAGGCCGTGACCCTTGCCGCCCTTGGAGCTTCCCTTTCCGCGTGCACGTACCTCTACGCCAAGTGGCAGAGTGCAGAGGCGGAGAACACCTACCTGAAGTCACCTAGCGGCGCAGGTCGCAACCTCAAGAGCCATGACAAGAGCCGTGACAAGGAATGAGCTGGGTGCGGGCGATACCTGCGCCGTCGATCGGTGAATCTGCTGACGTGGGGCAGCGCTGACCGGCTGCTGTCCCGAGTCCTGGCCACACGTGGACATCACGCCGCTCCTTCCATGGCTGCCCACTCCAGTCGGGGTGCCGGTAAGAACGCTGTCACCAGCCGCAAACGGCGGTGATCAGTCCTCTGACCTGAAGGGCCGGGGCAGTTCTGCCGTGTTGGTCGTCTCGGCGAACGCGAGACGGCCGCCCTTCAGTTCGGGCACGTAGTTGTAGATGGTGTTGCGGGAATCGACTTTCTGGCACCGTTTTATGGGCATGATCCGGCATGGATCCGGCCGCGCGCAGCCACTTACCGATCTTGCTCATTAACCGGTCGATTGATGAGCGGCCTAGTCTCCCGCCGACTCCTGCCATCTGGCGAGGTTGCTGCGGGTGGTCAGGGTGAGAGGGTGGTCCTCACCTAGAACCCGCGCACAGTGGGCCAGCAGCTTCTCGGTCGCGGCCGCAGCGCCGGCTGCGTCCCCCGCCTGACCCCGCCAGTAGGCGAGGTTGTTCCGGGCGGTGAGGGTGTCCGGGTGGTCGGGCCCCAGCACCCGCACCGTGTCGAGCAGCAGCTTCTCGGTCGCGGCCGCAGCGCCGGCTGCGTCCCCCGCCTGACCCCGCCAGTAGGCGAGGTTGTTCCGGGCGGTGAGGGTGTCCGGGTGGTCGGGCCCCAGCACCCGCACCGTGTCGAGCAGCAGCTCCTGGTAGGCGGCCGCGGCGCCGGCCGCGTCCCCCGCCTGACCCCGCCAAGCAGCGAAATGGTTCTGGGTGGCGAGGGTGTCCGGGTGGTCGGGCCCCAACACCCGCACCATGTCGAGCAGCAGCTCCTCGTAGGCGGCCACCGCACCGGTCGCATCCCCCAACCAACCCCGCCAAAAGGCGAGCTGGTGCCGGGCCCCGAAGGTGTCCGGGTGGTCGGGCCCCAACACCCGCACCATGTCGAGCAGCAGCTCCTCGTAGGCGGCCACCGCACCGGCGGCATCTCCCGTCCTACCCCGCCAGGCGCCAAGCTGGTTCTGGGTGGCGAGGGTGTCCGGGTGGTCGGGCCCCAGCACCCGCACGGTGTCGAGCAGCAGCTCCTGGTAGGCGGCCGCGGCGCCGGCCGCATCTCCTGCCTTACCCCGCCAAGCAGCGAGGTTGCCGCGAGCGGTGAGGACGCCGGGGTGGTCGGGCCCCAGCACCCGCACGGTGTCGAGCAGCAGCTCCTCGGTCGCGGCCGCGGCACCGACTACATCTCCTGCCTTACCCCGCCAAGTGGCAAGGTTGCTGCGGGTGGCGAGGGTGTCCGGGTGGTCGGGGCCGAGATAGTGGCAGGTGGTAGCGGCCAAGTGCTGGTAGTGGTCGCGGGCTGCGGCGACTTGGCCGCTCTCGCCGAGGCTGGCGCCGAAGCGATGCAGCACCTGATGGATATCAGGCCGGTACAAGGCGTCCTCGGCGGTCCGGATGAGGGTGGTGGCGTTGGCACGCAGAGCCTGGGCGAGGACGGTGTCACGTTCGATTTCGGGCCAGATGGCGGTGAGGGTGTCGGCGGCGGTACGGGCGAACCGGTAGTGCTGGTCAGGGGTGAGGGTGTCACGGGTTGCGCGCTGGATGAGCTGGTGGACGCGGACGGCTTGGTGGGGAGTGTCAGGAGTGTGGTCGATGAGGCTGAGCCGATGCAGGGCACGCAGGGCGAGTACGGCGTCCTCGGCCGAGACAGGGACCGGCTGGTGAATGCCGCTCATGCCGATAGGGGTGCGGTGCTCGAAGAGATGGATGAGGGCGGGCCGGCTGGTGAGAACCGGCGTAGGGATGCCATTGGGGTCGAGCATTGAGGCGAGCTCGAGCATAGGGCGGGCCAGGCCCGCCGGGCGGATCTGATTGGCACGTTCGATGGACAGGGACCAGGTGGCGGCCACGGTGGCGCTCTGGTCGTCGGGCAGTGCGCCGGGTTCCGGCAGCAGGTCGGCCAGTCTCCTGATCCGGTCGGCCAGCAGCTCTCGGTAGGAGGCACAGGTCAGATCCGCATCGATGATGTAGGCGGCGGCTTGGGCCAAGGCGAGGGGCAGGTGCCCCAGGTCGGCAGCAAGGTCGTTGATCTGGTCGGCTTGCTCGTGGCGGTCGTGCGCAGCGAGTACAGCGGTGAGGTAGGCAGCGGCCTCCCAGGGCATGAACAGGCCCACATGCACCAGGCGTCGGCCTGCTCCGGTCAGGGCGGCCTCGCGGCGGCGCGTAGTGACCAGGGCACGGCCGTGGCGGCTGGCGGGCGGCCACAAGCCGCGCATGTCGGCAGGATCCGCGACATCGTCCAGGACGACCAGCCACCGGCACGGCTTCTGGCCGGCTTTGTGCTCCAGCCAGGCCAGGAACGCCCGCGCGGCCTGCTCCGGGTCGCCAGGATCGGCGGCAAGGACCTCCACGCCGGCCTGCGCATACCCGGCCGTGATCGCTGACCGGCTGCTCGCGCTGATCCACACCAGAACGTCGACCTCACCGCCGTCCCAGACGGTGCGGGCGTAGTCGGCGGCCAGCTGGGTCTTGCCCACCCCGCCAGTCCCGGTCAGCACCTGGGTGAGCACCGCGGTACCCCCGCCGTCGACCGCTGCCCGTAACTGGTCGGCCTCGGTGCGGTGCTGGAAGGACAGTGCGCGAGGCGGGAGCACGCCGACCTGGTGCGGCCAGGCGGCCGGTGTGCGCGGCGCGGCCTGCTGTACGAGGGTGAAGCGGTCGATCGCCAGATACCCGGTGTTAGCCAAGCCGCCTTCGTTGGCGGTGGCGGCCCCCGTGTGGCTCACTTGTACCGAGCCGACGGGCCCTCGGTCCGGTCTTGTGTAGCCGGTCACCGCTGTGGCGCTGGCGCGGGCAGTGGCATCACTGGTGTCCGCGGCGGTTACCGACGGCTCGCGCTTTGTGTCTGCGGCCTTGGGCGCGGCGCTGGAGTCGCCGTCCGGGCCGGGGCGGCGCTTGGACCGTCTCCATCGCACCACCGGACAGAATCCCTCCCACACCCTCTGGCCGATCCGGCCCGGTCAGCTGAAATCGATACCCGTACTTGCGCTGCTGTCGGGCCCGTCCGCAGTGGCGTCCCCGGTCCGTTCCGCCCGGGCTGGCCCGTTCCCGACCTCCTGCGAGCCCCGTACGCCGGTAGACGCCCGGCCTCCACCGGTGGCCTCGGCGGTCCCGGTATCGACCACCACAACCCCGGCCTGTGGGTTGACCGGGGACTGCATCAGAGCCCACACCAGGGTGGCAATACCGGTGGCGCCCTGGACTGAGGCGGCAACCAGCTGGCCGGTATCCGGGTTGTCCAGCAGCCAGAAGAACGGCGTCGACGCGGTCAATACGACCGCGACCACCACGACCGTGATCTTCCTGCTTCGCGACACACTCACTCGCCCCCTCCCTGCAGCGGACGAACGCGCACCCTCAGCAGCATTGGATGAACTTCACTGGTAGCACAGGACGCCTTTGCATAGCCATCAGTTTCCCGCACGTGTTTGGAAGTCACCGCCCCCGCTGCCGCACGGCGGCACAGACGGCACGTTTCGGAACGGCCCCACTACCCCTCTTCCTGCATCGGCGAGGGCTCCGCCTTCTCCTGGTCCCCGGGTGGGGTCGACAGGTCATCCAGCGGGGCCCGAGGGCCGGGCACGGTGGCCGCAGCGAGGTTGAGACGGGGCCGTTTGCGGCTGGTGACAGCATTCTTCCCGGCACCCCCAGTCCGAGGCCGGCGAGCACGAAGTTGTCGGCGGCGGGCTTGGCGCTCCTGTACGTGGTGCGGAACGGGGCACGGATGGTGTGAACCACATCACAGTACGTTGAACCCCTTCCTGCGTACCATCGGCCGCCCGGTCACCCCGGCACGACGAACATGGTGCAGTGCCAACCAGGTTCACGGGTTGGCGCTCAGGTAGGTGAAACCCTGGCCAATCGGCCGGCCGTGGCGGACTGAACTGCCCCTGCGCAAAAGGCCAATGAGCGACCCTGACACCGCGTAAGGTGGTGCGTGCTTCCTAGAAGAAGCCTCGGAGGGGGACCGCACGGGCGGGTTCTCGGGCCCGGGATCCGGCAACCAGGTGTCGGTCCCACTGTCCCGAGGAGGTCTCGATGGGGAAGCATGCGCGGCCAAAGTCGGTGCGCTGGAAGCGGGTGTTGAGAAACATCCGGCTCTGGATGGCTCCGGTGATGGCGACCGCGTTTTGGGTGGGTCAGATGCTCCGCAAGTGGTGCTGGGGCTTGAACTGACACCGCCCCCAGCTCAATGCGAGTGAGCTGGGGACGGCACCCGATGCGGTGCGGGGCCCTTGCCGTGACAGCGGCGGGGCCCCGTCGCTCGTAGTTCGCGACTTAATTGACAACTAAGTCGGTAACCCCACCCTAGCGCACCCATGGACGCGCAAGGGTGGGGTTTTGTGGTTTCGTGCGGTCGCACCTGCGGTCGCACCTGCGGTCGCAGATAACCCGGAATCATGAGGTCAACACCGGCTTAGAGCCGCTACATCTCAGCCCACTCCAGCCCGAGGCCGGCCAACGCGGCGAGCTTGTCGACGGTCAGCTTGGCCCGGCGGCTCTTGCTGTTGCTGAGGAACACCCCGAGCTTCACCTCCGCCCCGCCCGGCAGAATCTCTACGTGGCCCCTGGAGACCGTCACAGAGCCAGTACGGGCCTTGTACTGCGCCAGGGCCGCAACGCCCAGCTCGAAGGCGCTCACAGGCGCCGTGGACGGCTCCGCGGACGCGGCCTGCTCCACCGGGGCCGGAGCGGCGAGCGGGGTGACGCCGACGGCCTCCAGGCGCTCACGCTGCCCGTCGGCGAGGTCCGCCCACACCTCGGGCTTGCGCTGCCTCGCCAGCCACTTGCCGATGTCCATGCCGTGCACGGTGAAGCCGGGCAGGACTTGCGCCGGGCCGTCCTCGTCACGCACCAGCTCGCGCAGCGCGGCGTAGTGCCGCTGCCACTCGGCCGGCCACGACGGGTTCCAGTCCTCGTCCACGGCCAGGAGCGCGGCCTCCCACTCCGGGTGCCCCTCCAGCGCACCCGGACGGCGCAGGTTGGAAAGCCACTGCCCCACCGGCTTGTCCAGCGCGGCCGCCGACCGGGGAGCGCACAGCGTCCAGTGCTCCTGGTAGTACACCCGGGCCGCCGCCAGGTTCTCCTGGAACCGCGCATCGGCCGCCGACCAGGCCATGCCCAGCTTCTCCAGCCGCGCCGCGCGTCGGCCGGACATCTGCCCAGCCCCGTACGCACGGCGCTGCTCCGCGACCCAGGTCCCGAGCGGGAACGCGCCCTCCTTGTGCTCGTACGGCACCCGGGCGTGCCCCTCGCGCTCGGTGAAGTCCTTGAGCTTCGCCCAGCCGCGCGCCCAGTCCTGCCGCTCCGTGTCGATCACGTTGAAGGACACCCAGTTCGCGACCATCACCGGATCACGCGGAGCCGCAAAACGGAGCAGCAGACGGGTTTCTTCCTCATTATCGCCGGGCGCGGCACCGATGTATTCGGAGGGCTGCGCGACGTCCTTCTGAGGCTCCTGCGGGATGGCCAGCAATTCCACGGCCTCTTCATCGTGAGCCCGCAGACCTTCCAATACCTTCACCAACGGCTTGTACGAACCCGAGGTGAACATATCCTCCGGCGATTCATCGGGCTGAAGGAAAACCGGCACGATCAAAGAGGCCAACTTGCCCTCTCCGGGCTTCTGGCGCAGCGCGCGGCCGATCGCCTGCACGATGTCGTGCGGGGCGCCCTTGGGGTCCAGCAGGGCCACGGAGTCCACGGCCCGGATGTCCACGCCCTCCCCGAGGACGCGGCAGTTCGAGAGCACGGCCCGCCGGGCGGTAGAGCCGAACTTGCTCAGCACCTCCCGCCGGCGCTCCGGAACGTGCTCGCCGCACAGCCAGTCCGCCCAGATCTGAGCCGGGTACTTCTCCGGCTGGTCGGCGTGCAGCCGCTTGGCCACGCACTGAAGGCCCTCCGCATACGCCGCGGCCTCTATGGTCCGGTGGTGGAAGGTGATGCACGTCTGGAGGTTGTGCTGCTCCATCGTGTGCAACAGCGCGGCCTGGAGCGCCCCGAGGCGCTGCCCGCGGACCTCCTCGGTGTGCCGCTCCTCACCCATAAGCCGGTCCGGGGTGACGACCGGGTCCTGGAGCTCCAGGACGATGATCTGGTACCGCGCCAGCAGCTTCCGCGACACCGCCGACGCCAACGAGAGCTTGTAGAGGACCGGCCCGAAGACCTTCTCGTCGTCCATGGAGGCCGCCATCTCGCGCGGCAGCGGGTCACGCACCCCCTCGGCGACCTCGCGGTTCAGCCGCTCCTCCCAGATCCGCGGCGTCGCCGTCAGGTACAGCCGACGGTGCGCCGGGATCTTCGTCTGGTCGTGGATGTCCGCCCACGCCTTCCCCATCGACCCACTGGTCCGGTGCGCCTCATCGACCACCGCCAGGTCCACCGGCGCGAGCGTCTGCCCGTAGGCCCCCTCGAACGCCTCCACCAGCACACCCAGCGACGCGTAGGTGGCGTAGATGGTCACTGGCCCGTCGCTGTGCCACAGCGCCAGCTGCACGGGGTTCGTGGTGCTTCGCACCCCCAGGTGGAACAGCTCCGGGTCGTCCAGGGGCGAGCACACCATGACCGCCGGCCCCTTGTGCCCGGCGCCGCTCCACGCCTTCACGGTCTGCGCCAGGAGATCCAGGGTCGGCACCACCACGAGAATGCGGCCCTTGGGCACAATCCGCTTTGCGGAGGCCGCCGCGATGATGGTCTTTCCCGTCCCGCACGCGGCGTGCACCTGCCCGCGCAGACCATTCCGGGGAATGCCGCCCGGCGGGATATCGAGGCCGCGCACGATGGCAGCTACGGCCTCAATCTGGTGCTCACGCATTTTCACGGCCATTCCCGTGTTCTCCTCTTCGCAGAATGCGGCGCGTAACAGGAATGAGAGCCCGACACGATGAGTGGCGGCCGGGGTGGTGGTGTCTAGCTCCAAACTCTACACAGTCGGGGGCGTGATGCATCAAGTCCTCAAACGTGCCTGCAGGGCGAGACACTGCGCCTAAGGTTCTGGCCCCAACTAGGGTCGGTCAAACTGGACATGACGGCCCATCACTGCTATAATAGACATATGACCACAAGGCGATTCCAGCGAGTCCAGGAGGTGGTTTCTGATAACAGAATAGAGGTGAAAAAATTGATTAGCGCAACCCTTATCGCCCTTCAGGTGATTGAAATTGCAGCAGTCATATTCTTCCACGCAAGAAGAAAGTGACGCACACGCAAGAGGCGCCATCACGCGCCCCTTGCTGCCAGCTCCGGCAACCGCGCTTGCGCGGGTGCCCGCAATTCGCGCTTGCGCGAATTGTCCTGCCTTTTGAATTCCGCTTGCGGAATTCAATTCCGGCGCTTGCGCCGGAATCTGAATTGCGCTTGCGCAATTCGTGCTCTATGCCCCGGCTTGCCGGGGTATATCCCGCGGAGCGGGATATACCCC